>NZ_JBHXSK010000057.1:0-73337 GCF_042716195.1 Streptomyces sp. NPDC058683 | reverse complement strand
CCCCTAAAAGCCAAAAGCGGGGCGCAGCCCCGTCTTTTCCAGGGGCGCGGGGAACTGCGCGATCAGCCACGAACCACCCGCGGTCGCCGTACGACCGCACCAACCCCTACATCCGGCTCAGGCTCGCCGCCGCGAACAACACGTCCCTGATCGCTCCCCGGTCCCCCAGCTGACCCGCCGCCGCATCCTCCGGAGGAACGTGGCCCGCGGCCAGCCTGCAGAACTCCACGTCGTCCAGTGCCACGTGCGCCACCTCGAACTCCTCCGAGCCCACCGCCCCCGGCGAGTCCAGCGGGATCAGCCACTCGCCGCCGCCGTGGCCCTCGATCTCCAGCCGCAGGCTGCGGCCGGGCTGTCCCGCAGGGACCAGGTGCGGGGTCGGCCCGGGCGCCGCCAGCCCCGCCTGCCGGCGCGCCGCCAGCGCAGCGGGAAGCATCCGTGCCGCGAGGTCGATCATCCTGTGCAGGTGCCTCGGGGCCGGCGGCCCGTAGGGGTAGTCCACGGCCTCCGCGATGTCCTCCCCGTGCACCCAGCACTCGAAGGCGCGGTCCAGCATCGCGTCGTGCAACGGCAGCGCGAAGTCGCCGTACGACACCCCGAGGCGCCCGGCGCCGCCGCCGGTGAAGGAGACGGTCTGCACGAGCCGGTGGCTCTGCTCCCGCCAGGGACTCCGTACCGCACGGGTCGGCGGGAAGTACGAGGCCTGCCAGAAGGCCTCGGTGCGGGCGGCGGGGTCCTGTGCGGGCACCTCCCCCAGGGGGTCGTCGAGGCCGAGCGCCCTCGCCACCAGGCCGTCGACGGACAGCAGGTGCGCGATGACCCCGGCGACCGTCGTACGGCGGCTCGTCGGCGCCGCGCCGTCGAACCAGCGCAGCCGTACCGGTGCGTGCCACTCCGCGTCGCCGATGTCCTGGAGCAGGGCGTCCAGGCGGGCGGTCTCGGCGTCGTAGGGTGCCGCCCACTCGGGGATCGGGATGCGCGGCGGCCGGCGGTCCAGGCAGGCCTCCAGGACGCGGGTGCGCAGGCCGGGGTCGAGGTCGAGGCTCTCCGGCTGGTGCAGCAGGCCGACCGCCTCGCGCAGCCGCCGTGCCTCGTCCGCACAGGCCCCGCAGTCGCCGAGGTGGATCTCGACGGCGAGGGCCTCCGCGGTCGAGCAGGCGGCCAGCGCCCACGCGCCGAGCAGCGACTTCAGGACGTCGTGCGGCAACTCCAGCGGTACCGGCGGCAGGGCGTCGAGGTCGGGCAGCGGCTGTCCGCCGTCCTCGACGGAGGCCCGGGGCAGCGGGATGCGCGGCGGCCCGCCCGGCGCGCCGCCGCCGTCGCGCGGCACGCCGCCGGCTCCGTCGCCGGAGCCCGTGCCGTCGTGCGCGTCGAAGGGGTCGGCGCCGGTGCCGTCGTGCGCGTCGAAGGGGTCGGCGCCGGTCACACCGCACCTCCGTACCCGCGCGGTCTCCCGGCGTCGTGCGCGGTGGAGAGCAGTTGCAGGCCGAGGCGCAGCCGGCGGCGGGCCTCGTCCTCGGTGACGCCCAGGTCCACCGCGGTCTGGCGGTAGTCACGGCGCTGGAAGTAGGCGAGGTCCAGGGCGGCGCGCAGCGGGGTCGGCATGGAGTGCACGATGTAGTCCGCGCGGGCGGCGACGGAGGCGCGCCGCACCTTGCGCTCCAGCTCCTCCGTGGCCTCCGCGCCGGTGTCGCCCGGGGTGAGCGCGGCGGTCTCGGTGGCCCTGAGGCGCTGCACGGCGAGCCGGTGGGTCAGCGCGGCGACCCAGGAGCGCAGCGGGCCCTGCCTGGGGTCGTAGGCGTCCGGATGCTCCCAGACATGGGCGAAGACCTCGCGGGTTATGGAGTCGGCGGCCCGCTCGTCCCCGAGGACGCGGTGGGCCAGGCCGTGCACGAGCGAGGCGAAGCGGTCGTAGAGCTCGCCGAGGGCGGCGGCCTCGCCGCGCGCGAGCCGCTGCTGCATCTTGCGGTCCCAGCGGGGCGGTACGTCCTTCTTCGCCATGCGGCCCCCTCCCCGTGCCCGTATCCAGCGTGTCTCCACCGTCTCCTCGAATGTAGTCGGCACGTCCGGCAACGCACGCCCCTTTATGGCAATGCGCGCCCCCTGAGGGATCGCGAGTGGTAAAGACCCTTCGGTGCTCCTCCGTCGCCTCTCCGTGCGCTGGTCAGTGCGCCCCTCGGGACGCTTCTCCGGTGCCACGGCCGTGCCCGGGCGCCCCTTCGGTTTCTGATCGAACAGGATCGCGGGTGACCGAAACAAGACCCTTGCCGATCGCCGCTCGTTTGTCATCCAGGGTTTCGGGGAACGGCCGCTGGGCAGCCGCGCGAAAAGAAGCGAAGGAACTGGCTCCGTTTCCGGGCGGTTCCGGAGATCCGGCGAGCGAAGGGCTGAGCCGTGGCTTTCAAGGTGACCGACGTCGAACAGGGTGAGTGGGCCGTGCTCGGGGTGTCGGGCGAACTGGACCTGGTGACCTCGCCGGTGCTGCGCCAGCGGGTGCACGACGTGGTCGCCGAGGGCCACCACAGCCTGGTCCTCGACCTCTCCGACGTCTTCTTCTGCGACTCCAGCGGGGTCGGCGTCCTCATCGCGGCCCGCCGCCTGATCCGCTCCTGCCGGGGCCGGCTGCGGCTGATACTGCCCGCCCAGGGTGCGAGTGACGGTTCTCACGTCAACCGGGTCCTCGGCGCCCTCGGCGTACGACGGCTGTTCGACGTGTACCCCGACATGGACAGCGCGGTCAGCGACGAGGAGGGCCCGCTCTCGGCATAGCGGGCCCGCACCCTCCCAGGCCGGCGGCCCGGCGACCGCGACGCGCCCTCCATGGCCGACGATCACGGCAGTGCCACATTGTTGTCGCAGAATTCCTCCGGTCTTGGCACAAGGGTCGTTTTCCTGCTCCCGGCCGCCGCGCGCGTCGTACGCTCCCTGCGAGAGGAACCCCCACGTCACGTAAGGCGGCCCGAACACACATGGTCAGCACCGAGTACGAGCGACGGATCGGCGCCCGGTTCGCAACCTTCGACCAGGACGGCAACGGCTCGATCGACCGCGAGGACTTCAACACGGCGGCCAAGGCGCTGCTCGCCGAGTTCGGCACCCCCGCCCGCTCCGACAAGGGCCAGGCCCTCTACGCGGGCGCGGAGGCCTTCTGGCAGGGCATGGCCGGCATGGCCGACCGGGACGGCGACCAGCGCATCACCCGCGAGGAGTTCGTGAGCGGCGCCGTCAAGCGGCTGCACGACAACCCCGACCGGTTCGGCGAGATCGCCCGCCCCTTCCTGCACGCGGCCCTCGCCCTCGCGGACACCGCGGGCGACGGCACCGCGACCGTCACCGACACCGTGCGCGTGCTGCGCGTCCTCGGGGTCCCGCCGGAGGTCGCGCAGGCGGTCGCGGCCGGCCTCGACATCGACGGCGACGGGAAGGTCGCGGAGGCGGAGATCGTCCCGGCGTTCGCCCGCTACTTCACGATCCCGGAGTAGTACTCCCCGGCGCGGACGCCGTCGAGAAGCGGTCGCGCAGCCGGTACTTGAGCACCTTGCGCAGGGTCTCGTTGCGCGGAAGGGCGTCCACCACCTCCAGCCGCTCCGGCAGCTTGTGCACCGACAGCCCTTCCGCCCGCAGGTACGCCACCACCTCCGGGAGCGTCAACGCGGCCGCCCCCGGCGGCTGTTCGACCACCGCGCACACCAGCTCCCCGCGCTCCGCGTCCGGCAGCCCCACCACCGCCGCGTCGCCCACCGCCGGATGCGCGGCGAGCAGATCCTCGATCTCCTTCGCCGAGATGTTCTCGCCCTTGCGGATGATCACGTCCTTGAGGCGGCCGGTGAGGACGAGGTGACCGCTCGCGGTCAGCTGCCCGAGGTCGCCGGTCCGCAGGAACCCCTCCCCGTCGAAGGCCTCGGCGGTCTGCGCCGGATCCAGATATCCCTGGCACACCGCCTCCCCGCGCAACCGCACCTCACCGCCCGCGGCGATCCGTATCTCCATCCCCTCCGGCGGCTTCCCCTCGGTCGTCGCCAGGTTCTCCGCCGTGTCGTCCGGCGCCCCCATCGTGATCATCGGCACCTCGGTCATGCCGTACCCGTGCGTCAGCTGCACCCCCATCTCGCGCACCACCGCGTGGTACACCTCCGGCGGCTTGGGCGCCCCGCCGCCGGCCAGCAGCCGCAGCGAGGGGATCACCGGAACCCCCGGCTCCTTGCGCTGCTCCGCCAGGAACATCGAGTAGAACGCCGTCGACCCGCCCGCCACCGTCACCCCGTGCCTGCGGTACTCCGGGAGTGCGTCCGGCAGCGCGAACTGCTCGAACATGACCGCCGGGAAGCCGTACAGCAGCAGCATCACCGTGTAGTCGGGGCCCGCGATGTGCGCGTACGGGAAGGCCATCGAGCCCACGTCGGCCGCCGTGAGCCGCAGCGCGTGCGCCAGGCACGAACCGCCCGCGATCAGTGAACGGTCCGTGTGGAGAACGCCCTTGGGGTCCGAGGTGGTTCCCGAGGTCCAGTAGATCCACCGGACGGAGGTGCCCTCGGCGGGCGGGGCGGGCAGCACGGCCGGATCGCCGTCGGGCAGTTCGCCGTACGCCTCGAAGACCCCCTTCGCGCCCAGCCGCCGGGCCATCTCCGTGTGGTCGAAGCCGCGCCACACGCCCGGTACGGCGAAGAACTCGGCCCGGGACTCGCGCAGGGCGAAGCCGACCTCGCGGTCCCGGTAGAAGGGGATGACGGGCGACTGGACGGCACCGAGCCTGGCCAGCGCGAAGGACAGTACGGCCGTCTCGATACGGGTGGGCAGCTGCCAGGCGACGACCGTGCCGGGGCGCACGCCCATGCCGTAAAGGCCGGCCGCCGCGCGTTCGGCACGCGCGCGCAGGGCGCCGAAGGACAGCGTGCGGTCGCCCTGGAGGAACACCGGCCCGCCGGGGGTGAGTTCGGCGCGGCGGGCGACCAGGTCCCAGAGCGTTCGGGAGGCGCTCAGTTCGTGTGCGGTGGCGTTCATGGAGTCCCCCTGCCAGCGGAACTGACGAGTCGTCAGATCGTAGGTCCTGGCACCTTGCCGGTCCAGGGGTGCGGGGCTAGCCTGCGAGATCTGACGAACCATCAGCTCCGTGGGGGTGTCTGCCGGTGGATCTGTCGTACACACCCGAGGAGGAGGACTTCCGGGCGCGGCTGCGGGAGTGGCTCGCCAAGGTGCTCCCCGGCCTGCCGCCGAAGCCGCGGCCCGAGGACTGGCCGGGCCGCCGCGCCTACGACCTCGGCTGGCAGCGGACGCTGTACGACGCCGGGTACGCCGACGTCCACTGGGACGCGTCCCCCACCCTGCGGCTGATCTTCCTCGAGGAGACCGAGCGGGCCGGCGCGCCCTATGTCGGCGCCAACTTCGTGGGTCTGCTGCACGCGGGCCCCACCATCGCCGCCGAGGGCACCGAGGAGCAGCGGGCGCGCTGGCTGGCGCCGATCCTGCGCGGCGACCAGGTGTGGTGCCAGGGCTTCAGCGAACCGGGCGCCGGCTCCGACCTGGCGGCGCTGCGCACGCGCGCGTGGCGCGACGGGGACGACTACGTGGTGAGCGGCGCCAAGATCTGGACCTCGCACGCGGAGGTCGCCGACTGGTGCGAGCTGCTGGTCCGCACGGACCCGGAGGCGCCCCGGCACCAGGGCATCAGCTGGCTGGCCATGCCCATGACCGCGCCGGGCATCACCGTACGGCCGCTGCGCACGCTCGCCGGGTCCGCCGAGTTCGCCGAGGTGTTCCTCGACGAGGTGCGGGTGCCCGCGGCCAACCGGGTGGGCGCCGAGAACGACGGCTGGCGCGTCACCATGGTGACCCTCTCCTTCGAACGCGGCACCGCCTTCGTCGGCGAGGTCGTCGCCTGCCGCCGGGTGCTCGGCGACCTCGCGCGCGCCGCGCGTGCGAACGGCACCTGGGACGACCCGGTGCTGCGCCGCCGCCTCGGCCGGCTGAACGCCGAGTTCCGGGCGCTGTGGCGGCTGACCCAGTGGAACGTCAGCGAGGCGGAGGGCAGGGGCGTGCCCGGCGTCGGCGGCTCGGTCTTCAAACTGCGCTACTCGCACGCCCGCCAGGAGCTGTACGACGCGGCCGCCGCCGTGCTCGGCCCGGACGCCCTCGACCTGGACCGGCCGTGGGTCCTCGACCGGCTCTCCTCCCTCTCGTACACCATCGCGGCCGGGACCTCGCAGATCCAGCGGAACATCGTGGCCGAGCGGATCCTCGGGCTGCCGAAGGGGCGGTGAGCGGGCATGCGCTTTCAACTCAGCGACGACCAGAAGGCGTTGCGGGACGGAATGCGGGAGCTGCTCGCACGCCGGTTCGACGGCGCGGCGCTGCGGGCGGCGGTCGGCGCGCCCGGCCTGGACCGGGATCTGTGGCGGGAGCTGGGGGCGGCCGGGTTCTTCGCGCTGCGGCTGCCGGAGGCGGACGGCGGGGTCGGACTCGGGCTGCCCGAGGCGGTGTTGGTCTTCGAGGAGGCGGGCCGGGCCCTGCTGACCGGCCCGCTGGCGGCCACCCACCTCGCGGCGGCCGACGTGCCAGGCGCGGCCACCGGGGAGGCCGTGGTGGCCCGCGTGGACGGCGGCCTGGTGGAGTGGCTGGCCGAGGCCGACGTCGTACGCGGGGACGCGTCGGGCGCCGTACCGCTGCGCTCCGTGGACCCGTTGACGCCCCTGCACCGGGTGCCGGGGGCGGCGGCCACCGCCCCCGACCCGGTCGCCGTACTCCTGACCGCCGCCGAGCAGCTCGGCACCGCCACGCGCGCGTGCGAGCTCGCCGTGCAACACGCGCGGACCCGCGAACAGTTCGGGCAGCCCATCGGGGCGTTCCAGGCGGTCAAGCATCTGTGCGCCGAGATGCTGGTGCGCGCCGAGACCGCGCGTGCGGCGGTCTACGCGGCCGCCGTGACCGCCGACCCGGTGGACATCGCGGCGGCCCGGCTGCTCGCCGACGAGGCCGCCGTGCGCGGCACCCGGGACTGTCTCCAGGTGCACGGCGGGATGGGCTTCACCTGGGAGGCGGAGGTGCATCTGCACATGAAAAGGGCCTGGCTGCGGGCTCAGCGTGGCGGAGGGAACACGGAGAGTGAGGAGATGCTCGCCGCCGAGTTGCTCGGGTGAGCGTTCGAAACGGCTCTGGTCTGCGCATTCGGGGTTCGGGTGACCGGGGTGTCGCGGATCGTGGCACACCGCGATCACGGAGCGTTGATATCGGGTTGTGTCCAACGCGTGACTCGTCACGGCCTGGAGTCGGGTGTCCCCTCGGGTACCTTCTGTGGGATGCGAGTGGTTCCGAGGACGAGCCATGCCGGCGGTGCCGTCGAAGCGGCCCCGCGGCTCGTGGTGCGTACCCCCGCTCGCAGGGTGGTAAGGGCTTGTGCCCCCACCTGTTCGACTCCCCGCAGCGAGCGTCGCACAGTATGCCGTACGCGTAATCCTTCGCGTTGGAATATGCCCGAAGCGCTTGTTGGGGTGACTGTACGTCAACCATGCTGTCTCGTAAGGGAATCACGTTCCGTGACCCTTGCTCTGGCCGTTGTTCTGGCCATGCAGAAAATGGCTACGATCGTGGCCCTCGCCGTCTTTGTCGTCGCGGTCCTGGTCGTGGCGCTCGCTCGGCGCGGGTTCATGTGTCCGCCGGTTCGGATGGTGTGAGCGGTGCAGGTGCTTCAAGTGCAGCTGGAGATCCGGCCCGACCCCGCGGAGGTGGGACGGGCCAGGAGGTGGGCGCGCTCGCGCCTCGCCGGGTCCGGCATAGCGGTGGACGAGCCGCTGGCCGAGACGCTGATCCTGCTCGTCTCCGAGCTGGTCACCAACGCCGTGGTGCACACCGGCTGCCCCGCCGTGCTCCGGCTCTCGCTGCCGGGCGCGGACCGCGGAGACGCCGAGGAGTCGGCCACCGTACGGCTGGAGGTCGCCGACAGCAGCGACCGCGCGCCCGTACCGCGGTGCGTCGACAGTGACGCGACCGGCGGCCGCGGACTCGCTCTCGTCGACGGGCTCGCCGACCGCTGGGGCTGGAGCCCCGAAGGCGCCGGCAAGCGCATCTGGTGCGAACTCGACCGGTGTGCGGAACCCCGGCAGGGTGCTGCGGTGGCGTACGGAGGCGGGCTGGCCTCGTTCGAGGGGCTGGCGTTCGAGGCGGTGTGATCCCGGTGTGCGGTGATGCGCCGGGGAATGCATCCGTGCGCGCCCATGATGAACCGGGGCATAAGTCCTAAAACCCCGAACGGGTGTTGACGCCTTGTGACCACGTGCTCACGCTTGAGGTCTGCGATTCGCCGCGAGGGGACGGCGAGGGGACGGACACCCTCGTCGAGCGTGGGTCGAGCCGGACGGAGGCGTGCGGGACTGGGCTCGGGGCGGGCCGGTGCGCGCAGCCGTCCGGTATTCAGGGGGAATGGGGGAGGGGCGGTGTCACGCCGGTCTCGGCGTGACACCGGCCTCGGGCGGCGACGGCGCGCGGGCCTCGGGGAACGGCCGTCCGCGGACTGTCGGAACACGGCCGCCCGCGGACTTCAGAACACGGCCGCCCGCGGACCTCAGAGCACGGCCACCGGGGCGACCGGGCTGCCCGTCGCGCCGACGAACGGCTCCGGCATCGCCGACAGCAGGAACGCGTACCGGCCGGTTTCTCCACAGGCTGTGGACAACTCTTCGAGATTCCAGTTCTGGCCCTGCAGCATCCCCATCTCCACCAGGTCCAGGGCGTGCACGGGCAGCCACAGGTCCTCGATCTCGGGCGGGAAGATCTCGAACGTGAGGGTGTCGTTGGCGACGGCGGCCACATCGCGCGCGTGGAACCACTCCGGGGTGCGCACCGACAGGCCCGGCGACGGATAGCCGTACCCGTGCTTGTCCCCGGCCAGATACACCTGCACCTGCCCGGTCCGCACCAGCACGATGTCACCCGCGCGGACCGTGGTCCCGGCCAGCTCCTCCGCCGCGTCGAGATCCTCGGGCGTGACCGCATGGCCGCCCGCCAGCCGCGCCACGCCACGCGCGCGTGCCACGTCCAGCAGCACCCCGCGCGAGACGATGTGCCGCGCCTTGTCGATCCCGCCGAACTCGGCACCGCCGTGCGCGGTGACGGTCCCCGCCGGGCGGCCGTTGTAGAGCTTTCCCGAGTGCGAGACATGGGTGAGCGCGTCCCAGTGGGTGCCGGCCTGCAACCCCATGGTCACGGCGTCGTCGCTGCACGCCACCGTCCCCGGGCCGAAGAGCTCCTGGTTGATCTGCACCATGGAGTGCAGGGGGTTGACCCGTCCCGGGATCATGCCGGTCTGCACGCCGTCCTGCCGGAGCGGCAGGGCGAGCGGGACGCGGCGGCCGGTCCGGACGGTCGCCGCCGCCTCCCGCACCACCTCGTCGGTGATCAGGTTCAGCGTGCCGATCTCGTCGTCGGCGCCCCAGCGGCCCCAGTTGTTGACGCGCTTGGCGATGTCATGGAACGCCGAATGGGCTGTAGGCAGTGTCATCCGGTTCCTCCCCGGGGCTTGTGTCCGCGCATCCGACGCGCCATAGAATCTAACGGACCGTCAGAAACCGCGGGAAGGGGCCGGGCGTGGGGAACTTCTTGGCAGGCAAGGTCGTCGCCGTGACGGGTGCGGGGCGCGGGATCGGACGGGCGGTCGCGCTGGGAGCGGCGGCCGAAGGGGCGAAGGTCGTCGTCAACGACTACGGCGTCTCGGTCGACGGCGGATCACCCGCCAGCGAGGTCGCCGAGGCCGTCGTCAAGGAGATCGAGGCGGCCGGCGGGGACGCGGTCGCGGTGGCCGACGACATCTCCACGATGGCGGGCGGGCAGCGGGTCGTGGACACGGCACTGTCGTCGTACGGCCGCCTCGACGGGGTCGTGTGCGTGGCCGGGATCCTGCGCGAGCGGATGCTGTTCAACATGACCGAGGAGGAGTGGGACCCGGTGGTCGCCACCCACCTCAAAGGCACGTTCACGGTGTTCCGGGCGGCGTCGGCGGTGATGCGCACCCAGCGCGCCGGCACGCTGATCGGCTTCACCAGCGGCAACCACCAGGGCTCGGTCTCGCAGGCCAACTACAGCGCGGCGAAGGGCGGGATCATCTCGCTGGTGCGCAGTGCCGCGCTGGGCCTGCACAAGTACGGGGTGACCGCGAACGCGGTGGCGCCGGTGGCCCGGACCCGGATGTCGGCCGGGGTGCCGACGGAACTGACGGAGATCGGCGAACCGGAGGACGTCGCGGCGTTCGTGGTCTACCTGCTGTCGGACGCCGCGCGGGACGCGGACATCACCGGGCAGGTGTACACGGTGGCCGGCCCGAAGATCGCGGTCTGGGCCCAGCCGAAGGAACTGCGCGCCGCGTACGCCGAAGGGGGCTCCTGGACACCCGAGCGGATCGCGCAGGTGCTGCCGGGGAGCGTGGGGGCGGATCCGATGCCGATGCTGGAACGGCTCGCGGCGATGGAGACGGCGGCGCGGGCGGGAAACCGGCCGAACGCCTGAAGGGGTGGGCCGGGCGCCTGCTCGCCGTTGCGGGCTGCGGGGTGCGGGCGACTGCGGCGCCGTCGTGGTTGCTCGCGCAGTTCCCCGCGCCCCTCAGGGGGTTGCACCCGCCGGCGTTCACCGGTGCTGTCGGCCCGCTCTGCATACGGCCCTAACCCCGACGTTTTTCTGGAGGTCACCGTGGAGTTCGGCTTCGCGCCGGAGGACGAGGCGTTTCGCCGTGAAGTCCGGGACTGGCTCGATGCGCATGCCAAGGGCGATGTGGAGCGGCGCGGCTGGGAGCGCGCTCTCGGGGCCGCCGGGTGGGTCGGGCTCGGGTGGGCGGAGGGCGGGTACGGGAACCGGACCGCCACGCTCACCCAGCAGGTCGTCTGGGCCGAGGAGTACGCCCGGTCGGCCGCGCCCCCGCGTTCCGGGCACATCGGGGAGAACCTGCTCGCCCCGACGCTCATCGCCCATGGCAGCGAGGAGCAGAAGGCGCGCTTCCTGCCGCCCGTCGCCGCCGGCGAGGAGCTGTGGTGCCAGGGGTACAGCGAGCCCGGCGCCGGTTCCGACCTCGCCGGCGTGCGGACCGCCGCCGTACGCGAGGCGGACGGCTACCGCATCACCGGGCAGAAGATCTGGACCTCGCTCGCGCACGAGGCCGACTGGTGTTTCGTGCTCGCGCGGACCGAACCCGGCTCGCGGCGCCACCACGGACTCAGCTTCCTGCTCGTGCCCATGGACCAGCCGGGCCGCATAGAGGTCCGCCCCATCCGCCAGCTGACCGGCACCAGCGACTTCAACGAGGTCTTCTTCGACGGGGCGCACGCGCGCGTGGAGCATGTCGTCGGCGGCGAGGGCAACGGCTGGCGCGTGGCCATGAGCCTGCTCGGCTTCGAGCGCGGGGTCTCGACCCTCGCCCAGCAGATCGGGTTCGCCGAGGAACTGGGACGGGTGGTGCGGGACGCCGTGCAGAGCGGGGCCGTCGACGATCCCGTCGTACGGGCGCGGCTCGTGCGGCAGTGGGCCGAGCTGCGGGTGATGCGGTGGAACGCCCTGCGGACGCTGGGGAACTCGGCCGCCGAGCCCGGTGCGCCCAGCGTGGCCAAGCTGCTGTGGGCCGGCTGGCACCAGCGGCTCGGGGAGCTCGCCGTGCTGGTGCGGGGCGCCGGCGCGAGCGTCGGCCCGGCCGACTGGTCGGCCGCCGCGCCGTACGAACTGGACGCCGCCCAGCACCTGTTCCTCTTCTCCCGGGCCGACACCGTCTACGGCGGCTCGGACCAGGTGCAGCGCACGATCATCGCCGAGCGCGTGCTCGGTCTGCCGAGGGAACCGAAGGGGGTCGAGTCGTGATGCGCGGAGTGGTGTTCGACGGGAAACAGGTGCAGGTCGTCGACGATCTGGACGTACGGGAGCCGGGGGCCGGGGAGGTGCTGGTCTCCGTCGCGGCGGCCGGGCTGTGCCACAGCGATCTGTCCGTGGTGGACGGGACCATACCCTTCCCCGTTCCCGTGGTGCTCGGACATGAGGGTGCCGGGGTGGTGGAGGCGGTCGGTGTGGGGGTCAGCCATGTCGCGCCCGGCGACCATGTCGCGCTGTCCACGCTGGCCAACTGCGGTGCCTGCGCCGACTGTGACCGTGGGCGGCCCACCATGTGCCGGAAGGCCATAGGGCGGCCGCAGAAGCCGTTCACACGCGGCGGCCGGGCCGTCTACCAGTTCGCGTCCAACTCGGCCTTCGCGGAACGGACGGTCGTCAAGGCCGTGCAGGCGGTACGGATTCCGAAGGACATCCCGCTGACCTCGGCCGCCCTCATCGGCTGCGGCGTCCTGACCGGGGTGGGCGCCGTACTGAACCGCGCCCGCGTCGACCTCGGCGACACCGTGCTGGTCATCGGCACCGGCGGGATCGGGCTCAACGTCATCCAGGGCGCCCGGATAGCGGGAGCGCTGCGGATCGTGGCCGTGGACGCCAACCCGGCCAAGGAGGAGGTGGCCCGGCAGTTCGGCGCCACCGACTTCCTGACCTCGACGGACGGCGTCAAGGACCTGCTGCCGACCGGCGTGGACCACGCGTTCGAGTGCGTCGGCCGGGTCGAACTGGTCCGGCAGGCCGTCGACCTCCTGGACCGGCACGGCCAGGCCGTCCTCCTCGGCACGCCCGCCGCCACCGCCGAGGCGTCCTTCGTCGTCGCCTCGATGTTCCTCGACAAGTCCATCCTCGGCTGCCGCTACGGCTCCTCCCGCCCCCAGCGGGACATCGCCCTGTACGCCGAGCTGTACCGCCAGGGGCGCCTGATGCTCGACGAGCTGGTGACCGAGACCTACCCGGCGGAGGACTTCGAGAAGGCCCGCGCCGACGCGGAGGCGGGGCGGGTGGCACGGGGGGTGCTGACGTTCTAGGGAGCGGGTGGGGCGGGTTGTCCACAGCGGCGGGAAAACTCCCTCGGCGTTGTCGGCGCACCCCCCTACCGTCGTCCCATGACCTACCGTGACGTCGCGTCCAAGCAGGTCCTGATCTGGGCCGGTACCGCCGTGGGTGCCCGTACGCCGGTCGCCATGGCCCCGCTGGCCCTGGTGTTCCTGGTGCGTGAGCGCCCCGGCGGCTACTCGCTGGGCGCGCTGCTCGCGGCGGCCTATGTGATCGGCGAGATCGTGGGCGCCCCCGTGCTCGGGCTGCGGCTGCGCCCCGGGCGGGCCCGCGCGCACCTGGCCGCCGGCCTTGCCACCGGCGCGGCCGGATTCGCCGGGCTCGGCATGTTCCCGGACGCCCACCCGGCCGTACTCGCCGTCCTCGCGTTCGTCGCCGGTGCCGCACCGGCCGCCGCCACCGGCGGCCTGCGCACCCTGCTCACCCACCTCGTCCCGGAGCGCTCGGCGGCGCAGGCGCTGTCCGTCGAGTCGATGGTGACGGCCGCCGTGTGGGCGCTCTCCCCGGCCGCGGTGGCCGGGCTGGCCCTCGGCGTCGCCCCCGGCGTCCCGTTGCGGCTCGCGGCCGCTCTCATGGCCTCCTCGGTGGCCGCGCTGTGGCTCCTCCCGGCGGCCTGGGGCACGGACGGGCGGTCGGACACACCCCTGGCGCGGGTGCTGGCCGGCGCCTGGCCGGTGTACGTCACGGGCGCGGCGAGCCTGACCCTGCTCGGGCTGTCCGAACTCGTGCTGCCCGCCCTGCTGGAACAGCGCGGGATCGGGGTCGGCTGGTCGGGGCCGCTGCTGACCGGGATGGCGGTGGGCGGCGGGCTCGGCGCGTTCCTGCACGGCCTGCGCGGCTGGCCAGGACGGCTGCGCACCCACAGCCTGGTGCTGACGACCGGCATGGCGTGCTGTGTGACGCTCGCGGCCCTGATACCGCGCACGGCGGGGATCGCGTCCGCGCTCGTCGTCGGAGGCATGCTCCAGTCGGCCGCGATGCTCACCCGCAACCTGTCGCTGCGCGAGGCGCTCCCGTCGCGCGCCCACGCCGCCGGCTACTCCGTCATGTACGCGGCCGCGGGCGCCGGTTACGCGGCGACCGGTTCCCTCGCCGGTGCGCTGCTGCGGGTGGTGGCGCCGTCCACGGCCGTCCTGGCCGGAGTCGGCGTGACCCTGGTGCTCAGCGGGATCGGCTGGTGGGGTGAGAGACGGCGGGCCGGGAGGTCAGCGGAGGCTTTCGGCGATGCCGGGGCGCCGGGCTTCGCCGGTGGCGGTGCGGAAGGTCCGGCGGTAGGCGGTCGGGGTGACACCGAGCGCTGCCTGTAGGTGCTGCCGCATCGACTGGGCCGTGCCGAAGCCGGCGTCCCGGGCCACCTGGTCCATCGAGAGCTCGGTGGACTCCAGGAGGTGACGGGCGCGTTCGACGCGCTGCTGAGTGAGCCACTGGCCGGGGCTGATGCCGGTCTCCTCGCGGAAGCGGCGCGTGAAGGTCCGTACCGACATGGCCTCCTGCTCGGCCATGTCCCGCAGCTGGAGGGGCTCGTGCAGGCGGGCGAGGGCCCAGGCGCGAGCACTCGTGGTGCCGGCGACCTGCGGGTCGGGGACCGGCCGGTGGATGTACTGGGCCTGGCCGCCGTCCCGGTGCGGGGGTACGACCGTACGGCGGGCCACGTCGTTGGCGACGGCCGTGCCGTGGTCGCGGCGGACCATGTGCAGGCACAGGTCGATGCCCGCGGCCACCCCGGCGGAGGTCAGCACGTCCCCGTCGTCGATGAACAGGACGTCCGCGTCCACCTTGACCTGGGGGAACAGCCGCTGGAGATGGTCGGCTTCGGCCCAGTGCGTGGTCGCCGGGCGGCCGTCCAGGTAACCGGCGGCGGCCAGCACGTAGACGCCGGTGCAGATGGAGGCGAGGCGGGTGCCGGGGCGGATGAGGGCGAGGGCGGCGGCCAGTTCGGGGGTGAGGACGCCCTGCTCGAAGACCGGGCCCAGCTCGTACGACGCCGGGATGACCACCGTGTCGGCGGTGGCCAGCGCCTCCGGGCCGTTCGGCACGTGGACCGCGAAGTCGGCGTCGGTCTCGACCGCTCCCGGTGATCGGACCGAGCAGGTCACGACCTCGTACAGGTGCCGTCCCCGCGCGTCCTTGGGCCGGCCGAAGATGCGGTGCGGGATGCCCAGTTCGAAGGGGAGCAGACCGTCCAGGGCGAGGACGACCACTCGGTGCGGGCGGAAGCCGGGGTCACTGGTCATGGCCCGATTCTAGCGAATGCTGTCCTCCGGGCCACTCGATGGAACGGGCCGCTCGGCCGAAGCTTTATGGCGTGACCCAGACAAGCGAAGCCGCAGCAGCCGTCGAGGACCCGAAGCCGACCACTCGCTCACCGCGCATCCACCGCGCCTGGTTCGTCGCCGCCGTCACCTTCGTCACGATCATCGGTGCGGCCGCCTTCCGCTCCCTGCCCGGCCTGCTCATCGACCCCCTGCACCAGGAGTTCGGCTGGTCGCGCGGCACGATCGGCGCGGCGGTCTCCGTCAACCTCGCGCTGTACGGGCTCACCGCGCCGTTCGCGGCCGCTCTGATGGATCGTTTCGGCATCCGCCGGGTGGTGGCCGTGGCCCTGACCGTGATCGCGGTCGGCTCGGGCCTGACCGTGTGGATGACGGCGGCCTGGCAACTGCTGCTGTGCTGGGGCCTGCTGGTCGGCCTCGGCTCCGGCTCGATGGCCCTCGCCTTCGCCGCCACGGTCACCAACCGCTGGTTCACCACGCGGCGCGGCCTGGTCAGCGGCATCCTCACCGCCGGCTCCGCCTCCGGCCAGCTGATCTTCCTGCCGCTGCTGTCCTGGATGGTCGAGCGGTACGACTGGAGGCCGGCCGCCGTCACCGTCGCCCTCGCCGCCCTCGCGGTCGTCCCCTTCGTCTGGCTGCTGCTGCGCGACCACCCGGCCGACGTGGGCCTGAAGCCGTACGGCGCGGCGGACTTCGTACCGAAGCCGGCGCCGGTCACCGGAGCCGCGCGCCGGACGGTCGGGGTGCTGCGCTCCGCCGTGCGCACCGGGCCCTTCTGGCTGCTCGCCGGTACCTTCGCGATCTGCGGCGCCTCCACCAACGGCCTGGTCCAGACCCACTTCGTGCCCGCCGCCCACGACCACGGCCTGCCGGTCACCACGGCGGCCTCGCTGCTCGCGGTCATCGGCGTCTTCGACGTCGTCGGCACGATCGCCTCCGGCTGGTTCACCGACCGCTTCGAGGCCCGCCGGCTGCTCGCCGTCTACTACGCCCTGCGCGGCCTCTCCCTCCTCTTCCTGCCGATGCTGCTGGGCCCCGCCATCCACCCTCCGATGATCTTCTTCATCGTCTTCTACGGCCTCGACTGGGTCGCCACCGTCCCGCCCACGCTGGCCCTGTGCCGGGAGCACTACGGCGAGGACAGCGCCATCGTCTTCGGCTGGGTCCTCGCCTCCCACCAGATCGGCGCGGCCCTCGTCGCCTTCCTCGGCGGTGTCGCCCGCGACGCCTTCGGCACGTACGACATGGTCTGGTACGCCTCCGGTGCCCTGTGCGCGGCGGCGGCCCTGATGGCCCTGGTGATCCGGCGCCGGCCGGCGGTCGTGATGCCCGCCCTGGGCGTTTAGCGGGAGACCTCTAGCCGTCCGTTCCGAGCCCGGTGAACCGCCCCCGGTGGAACAGCAGCGGCGCCTGCTCCGGATCGCCGCCCGCGCCCAGCGCGTTCACCCGGCCCACCACGATCAGGTGGTCGCCGCCCGTGTGCACCGCGTGGATCGCGCAGTCGATCCAGGCGGCGGCGCCGGTCAGGCGGGGCGCGCCGGACACCGGGGCCGTGTCGTACGCGACCCCCGCGAACTTGTCCGCGCCGCTCACCGCGAAGGCACGGCACAGCTCGCCCTGGCCCGCGCCGAGGACGTTGACGCAGAAGACGCCCGCGCGGGCGATGCGCGGCCAGGTGGCCGACGTACGGCCGACCATGAAGCAGATCAGCGGCGGGTCGAGGGAGAGGGAGGAGAAGGACTGGCAGGCGAAACCGGCGGGGGAGGGTTCGCCTTCGGCGGCCGGTGCGGTGACAACGGTCACTCCGGTCGCGAAGTTCCCCAGTACCCGCCGGAACTCCGTCGGGTCGACCGGCGCCCGCTCGTCCGCGCGCACACACCGCAACTCCGGGCGCGGCAACGCCTCCACGGGCCCCGGTGAGGGGGCCGACCTGAGGTAGCGGACAGCGGCCGCGGCCGCCCCTGCGTGTCCCATCATCCGTTCATTGAAGCTGACGGCACGTCAGATGGGAAGGTCGGTGCCGGACGTCGTACGCCTGCTTCGTACGCTGCGATTCTCGGGCGGACGGCCGGGTGACCGGCTGCCGTCGGGTGGACGGCCGGCCGGTCGGTCGGGCTCACCGGCCACGGAACTCCGGGCTTCTGCGCTCCACGAAGGCCCGCAGGCCCTCCTGGGCGTCCTGCGTCGTCATGTTGATCTCCTGGGCGGCGGACTCGGCCGCTAAGGAGGCTGCCCGGTCGCTGTCCAGGGACGCGTTGACCAGCTGCTTCGTCAGGGCGAGGGTGCGCGTGGGACCGGTGGCGAGCCGGACGGCCCAGTCCCGTGCCGTCTTGGCCAACTCCTCGTCCGGTACGACCCGGTTGACCAGGCCCAGCCGCTCGGCTTCCGGCGCGGAGAGGGTGTCGCCGAAGAACATCAGCTCCTTGGCGCGGTGCGGGCCGATCAGGCGGGGGAGGAGATAGGCGCCGCCGCCGTCGGGGACCAGGGCGCGGCGGACGAACACCTCGATGAAGCGGGCGGATTCGGCGGCCAGGACCAGGTCGCAGGCGAGCGCGAGATGGGCGCCGAGGCCGGCGGCGGTGCCGTTGACCGCCGCGATCACCGGCTTCTCGCAGTCGAGGACGGCGCCGACCAGACGCTGGGCGCCGAGCCGGATGGTGCGGGCCACGTCGCCGGGGAGGCGTTCGGCCGTGGCGCCGCCGCGGAGGTCGGCGCCCGCGCAGAAACCCCGGCCGGTTCCGGTGACGACCACGGCCCGCACCGAGGGGTCCGCGGACGCTTCGGACAGCAGCTGGATGATGCGTTCTCGCTGGTCAGGGGTGATGGCGTTGAGGGCCTCGGGGCGGTTGAGGGTGATCTGCGCGACCTGGTTGTCAGTGGCGTGCAGTACCAATGACTCAACGGAAATTTCCGGCTCGTCGTTCTTTACCGGCTCTCGGGGGGAATTGGGCATGTTCATCTCAGCGGCACACCGTCAGCGCGTCGAGCGCCACCGCGCCCTGCCCCTCGGGCAGCACCATCAGGGGGTTGATGTCGAGTTCGGCGAGCTGGTCGCCGAGTTCCAGGGCCATCCGCTGGACGCGCAGGATCACCTCGACGAGCGCCTCGAGGTCGGCCGGCGGCCGCCCCCTGGCCCCGTCCAGCAGGGCCCGCCCGCGCAGTTCGGCGAGCATGTCCCGGGCCTGCTCCTCGCCGAACGGCGGCACGCGTACGGCCGCGTCGTGCAGGACCTCGACCAGGACCCCGCCCAGCCCGACGGTCACCGTCGGCCCGAACAGGGCGTCGTGCGTGACCCCGACCACCATCTCCACGCCCCGCTCGACCATCTGGCAGACCAGCACACCGTCGAGGGTGATGCCCTCGTAGCGGGCGATGTCGGTGAGCTCCCGGTAGGCGTCGCGGACCTGGCTGGCGGAGGTCAGCCCGATCTTCACCAGGCCCAGCTCGGTCTTGTGGGCGATCTGCGCGCCGGACGCCTTCATCACCACCGGGTAGCCGACCAGCCCCGCCGCGCGCACGGCGGCGGCCGCGCTGGTCACCAGCTGCTCGCGCGGCACCCGTATGCCGTACGCGCGCAGCAGCTGTTTCGCCGCGTGCTCGCTCAGCTGCTGCCCCGGCCGCATCAGCGCGAGCGCCTTGCGGTACGAGGGCGAGGGCGTGCGCGGGGCCTCGTCGAAGGGGGAGTGGTAGGCGCCGACGAAGCGGTGGTGGTCGAGGTAGGCGCGGACTGCGGTGAGGCAGTTGCCGACCGTGCGGAAGGTGGCCACCCGGGAGGAGCCCAGCAGGACCTCGCGGTAGGCGGGTTCGGTGCCGACCGGCGAACCCCACACCACGCACACCAGCTTGTCGCTCGCCTCGGCCGCGTCGACCAGATCCCGCACGAGCCGGTCGCTGAGCGGCGGGAAGGGGCCGGTGATCGGGCAGATCAGCACCCCGACCTCCGGGTCGGCGAGGATCGCGTCGATGATCTTCCGGCCGCGCCAGTCGCCCACCGGATGACCGCCGTTGTCGACCGGGTTGGCCACGCTCAGGTACTCCGGTATCCACTGGTGCAGCTCGGCCTGCCGTGCCTCGGACAGCACCGGCAGCCGGAGCCCCGCCCCGGACGCCAGGTCCGCGGCGTGCGCGCCCGTGCCGCCCGAGATCGAATAGACGACCACCCCGTCGGCGTGTGGCGGCCGGGCCCGGGCCAGCAGGGCAGCGGTGTCCTGGAGTTCGTCGAGGCCGTCGACGCGGATCACCCCGTACTGGCGCAGCGCCGCGTCGACCACGTCGTCCGCACCGGTCAGCTTGCCGGTGTGGGAGGCGGCGGTGCGCGCGCCGGCCTCGGTGCGGCCGACCTTCACGGCGACCACCGGCACCTTGCGGCGGGCCGCGCGGTCGGCGGCCAGCAGGAAGGCGCGGCCGTCCTTGAGGCCCTCGACGTAGCAGGCGATGGCGCCGACCTCGGGGCGCTCGGCGAAGTAGGAGATGAAGTCGGCGGTCTCCAGGTCGGCCTCGTTGCCGGTGGGCGCCCAGTGCGAGAGGCGGATGCCGAGTTCCTGGGCGGCGAAGACGGGCCGGCCCTGGTGTCCTGACTGGGTGATCAGCGCGATCGCCGGTCCGTCCAGGTCGTCCCGGAAGCGCTCGAAGGCGTTCAGGTTGGTGTTCGGGCCGAGCAGCCGCAGCCCGGAGCGGCGTACGGCGGCCGCGAGCCGGACCTGGGCCGCCGCCCCCTCCTCGCCGGTCTCGGCGAACCCGGAGGCGAAGGCGACGGCGAACTTCACCTTGGTCTCGGCCAGTTCCTCGAGCACCGGAAGGGGGTCGGCGACCAGGAGCACGGCGAGGTCGACCTGCTCGGGCAGGTCGGCGACGGAAGGAGCGCAGGCGATGCCGAAGACCGACGGCCGGGTTGGATGCACCGGGTGGACCCGGGCCCCGACCCGCTCGGCCCAGTCGAGGATCTGCCGGGTGATACCGGTGTTGGGCCGCCCCTCGGCGTCCGAGGCGCCGATCACGGCGACGGACTCGGGCCGGAAGAACCTGTCCAGATCCGGTACGTCCGCGTACAGCGGCCGTCCGCTGACGTCCTGCTCGTCCGCGTCGGCCGTCCGGCCGTGGACGGCGGGTCCGGGTCGCTGCTCACCGCAGGCGATAACCCGGGCCCGGCGGGAGTCGGTGGTGAGGGTGCCGTGGGTTGATCCAAGCATCGTTCCGCCCGCTCCTGTGTGACAGCACAATTAACTGACGCAGTGTCAGATTACTGAACTGACACTGCGTCAGGAACTGGTCTGCACGCAAAGTTGAGACCGAAAGCAGCCCGTCTTCTCAGCCGAGGGCGGCCAGCACCTCCTTCGCGACCCGCTCGCCCGACCGCACCGCCCCGTCCATGAAGCCCGTCCAGAACGTGGCGGTCTCCGTCCCCGCCCAGTGGATCCCGCCCACCGGCTCGCGCAGTGCGGCCCCGTACTCGGTCAGCACACCGGGCGGCGCGTAGGCCACCGGGCCGCCCCGTGAGAAGCCCTCATTGTCCCAGCGTTGCAGCACGAAGGAGGTGGGAGATCCGGCCTTGTCCCCGAAGTAGTTGACGTAGTCGGCCAGGACGGCCGCCTTGACGTCGGCGACGCTCGCCGCGTCGTACGCCCGCATCTCGTCGGCCTCGATGAAGCCCATCAGCGCCCCGTAGGAGGCGTCCGGCGGGGAGTTGTCGAAGGTCGAGCGGACCACGCCGGAGTCGCTGACGGCCTGCCCGTTGAGGCCGGCGGCCCGCCAGAAGGGGGTGTCGTAGACGGCGATCGCCTTGCCGATCGAGCCCATCGGCATCCGCTGGGTGAGCTGGTCGCGGGCGGCCGGCAGCAGCGGATCGTAGGTGATGCGGGCGGCCAGCGGGGGCGGCACGGCGACCACGACCCGGGTCGCGTTGACCGTGATGCCGTCCGCCGTGACGACGTACGAGCCGCCAGACCCGACGATCGACCGCACCGGAGCGCTCAGCACCACCCGGTCGCCGAGAGCCGCGGCGAGCTTGATCGGGACCTGCTGGGAGCCGCCGACGAAGCGGGACTCCTGGGCGCCGCCCGCGGTGTCCGTGAGGCGCTCCAGGGTGCCGGCGGTGGACTCGTTGCCGGCGGCGGCGATGTAGGAGAGGACGTAGAGGAGGGAGAGTTCGCGGGGCTCGGCCGAGAAGATCGATGTGCAGGCCAGGTCCAGGAGGAACTTGGCGGACGGGACGATCGCGTGGGCGTTCAGCCAGCTCTCGAAGGTCTGCCTGTCCCACTCGGCGGCCTTGACGGCGGTCCAGGGCGCGTTCACCGGCACCTGGGCGGCCATGCTGTCCAGCTCGGACTGCACGATCGCCGCGTTGGCGAGCCCGGCCGCGTCGACCGGCGGCACCGAGCCGAGCAGGCCGCTGGTGTCGTAGGGCGTGCGCCTGCCGTCCTTGTAGAGGAGGTTGTCGCCCGTGTTGTAGGTGGCGAAGGTCGCCACCCCCAGGGAGTCGGCGAGGGCCTTCATGCGGTCCTGGGTGGGGCCGATGAACTCGCCGCCGCCCTCGGTGTGACCGCCGCCCGCCAGCGCCAGGTTCACCACCCGGCCGCCGACCCGGTCCCGGGCCTCCAGAACGGCCACCGACCTGCCGCCGGCCACCAGGTCGCGGGCCGCGGTGAGCCCGGCGAGGCCGCCGCCGACGATCGCGACGTCGACGGTCCGGGAGGCGGCCGAGGCGGCCGAGGCGGCTGCGGTGGCCTCGGTGGCCTCGGTGGCCGCCGTGGCCGTACCGGCGGAGACCGTGGTGAGGCCGGCCGCCCCGGCGGCGGCACCGCCGAGGAGGGAGCGGCGGGAGAGGGACCTCGCGGGGGTGAGCTGTCTTTCACGTGGCACGTGCGTCCTCCGTCATGAGCGAGAGGGGTGGAGCCGGAAAGGTGAGCAGGGCTCATATTCTGGGCTCGGGCACGCGGATGTGCTACCGCCGGTAACAAACAACTCCGGTCGCATCCGTCACATGAGCAACGGGGCGCATACGTCAGGAGGTTGAGGATCCGTACGCCGTCCGGGAGGCGTTCGCCCCATGTCGTCCAGCGGTGCTGGGCTCGCCGTCCGGAAGGGGGTGCTCGCACCACGCCGTCCGGGGAGTTCGGGCCACGCCGCCCACGCCGCCCACGCCGTCCGGGGCGTTCGGGGCGTTCGGTCTACGTCGTCCACGCCGTCCGGGGCATTCGGGGCGTTCGGTCTACGTCGTCCGCTGTCGCCTCGCGACGGTCTTCGCGATCTTCTGCGCGTCGAGCGCCATCTCCCGGAACATGCCGCTGATGGGGTTGGTGTAGCCGGTGAAGTACAGGCCGGGGGCGTTCTTCGGGGTGCGGGGGCCGTGGGTGACCGGGTGGCCGCGGTCGTCGAGGACGTCGAGGTGGCCGACCAGATCCTCCAGTGCGCGCACGTATCCGGTCGCGGCGATCACCGTGTCGGGGGAGACGAGGGTGCCGTCGGCGAGGGTGACCTTGCCGTCCTCGAAGCCTTCGACGGCGGCCACGATCTCCACCTTCCCCTTCTGCACCGCGTCGACGAGGCCGACGTCCAGGATCGGGATGGCGCCCTGCCCGACCCGGCTGTAGAGGCCGGTGCCGGGGCGGGGCAGACCCTGGGCGGCCAGGTCGGGCACGCTGACCTTGGCCATCGTGCGGGCCAGCCGGTCGACGAGGGACACCGGGAGGCGTCGTACCAGGATCGAGTTGTACTGGGCGGCCCAGCCGGCGGTGGAACGGCGCACGACGTGCGGGACCGTGCGGACCGCGAGCCGTACCCGGGCGGCGCCGCCCTCCACCAGGTCGACGGCGATCTCGGCGCCGGTGTTGCCGGCGCCGACGACGAGGACGTCCTGCCCGGCGAAGGGCTCGGCGTTCCGGTACTCGCCGGCGTGCAGGAACCGGCCGCCGTAGGTGGCCCGGCCGGGCCAGTCGGGGATGCGCGGAGTGTGGTTGAAGCCGGTGGCGACCACCACCGCCGAGCCGGTCAGCTCCCGGCCGCCGGAGGCGTGCAGCAGCCAGCCGGTGCCGTCGGGCGAGCGCTCCACCCGGGAGACCTCGACGCCGGTGACGATCTCCAGTTCGTGGTGCTCGGCGTACTTCTCCAGATAGCGCACCACGTCGGCGCGGGAGACCCAGCGGCCGAAGCGGCGCGGCATGGGCAGCCCGGGCAGGGCGGAGAGGCGGCGGGTGGTGTGGAGACGGAGGCGGTCGTAGTGGTGGCGCCAGGAGGAGCCGACGTCGTCGGACTTCTCCAGGACGACGGCGCGGATGCCCCGGGCTCGCAGCGCGTACGCGGCGGCGAGACCTCCGGGGCCGGCGCCGATGACGTAGACGGGCGAAACGGTGGGGGAAAACACGGCCATGGGCGGGAGCGTAATCACGCTCCACGTTGATGGGTCTCGGTCAAGACCGGAATTGGTTGCGGATTGATCACACCCGTAGGAGAAGTGAGTGGGACTTGTGACGTAGCCCACTTCATCTGAACGGAAGTGGAAGAGAAGGGGTGGGAAAAGGCCCGCGCCGCCGGGCTCCGGTGCGCGGGAGCCCGACGGCGCGGGTGGGCGGTGTTCCTTAGACAGACGGGAAAAGAACACCGCGTTCGGGGAGGCTATCGCGGTCGTGAGGGGCCTATCTCGATTGTGAGAGGTTCTTACTTCCGCGGCGGTTTTCTCAGTCCCGCTCGCCCTTCTTGCCGGTGCCGGTGCCGGTGCCGGTGCCGTCGCCGCTGCTGTTGCCCTTGCCCTTGCCGAAGCCCGTCACCTCGGCGATCCAGGTGATGAAGTCGCCCGGGTCGGTGTTGGCGCCATGGCCCTGGTCCCAGTAGTAGAGGTGGTTCACGTCGTCGCCGAGGTTGTCCAGGCGGGCCGCCAGGTTCGCGGAGATGACGTGCGAGGTGTCGGTGTCGTTGGTGCCGAGACGGATCCACCAGTGCTTCGAGCGCTTGCCGTTGACCTTCTCCACCAGGTGGTACATCGGGTTCATCAGGTTCAGCTTCTCGGGGACGTCGCTCGCGACCCGCTTGGTGCTGAGACCGGTGGAGTCATTCTTCGCGCCGTAGGACGTGAAGTGGCGGCTTTCGGTCGTACCCGCTCCGAACTCATTGTTTTCGCCGGCGGACAGGTCGAAGGCGTCGAAGGCGGGGGTGGTCTTCTTGCGGGCGCCGACGTGGGTGAGGTAGTCGTCCCAGCCGAAGGCGGCCCTGCCGCCGGACCAGGTGATGAAGGTGTTGGCGGCCAGGTAGGTCTCGCGGTCCGAGTCCGACAGGGCGGCGAGGTAGGTGGTGGCGGACGGCTCCAGGTACTGCTTGACCAGGTACTCGTCGTAGTTGCGGGCGGTCAGCGGGCCGAAGCCGTCCAGACCGCGCAGCTTCAGGGCCGCCTGGTACTCGGCGAACTGGGCCCGCAGGTCCTTCGACACGGTCTGGTCGACGACCTTGCCGGTGGACTGGGTGACGTTGGAGCCCCAGTTCCACTCGTAGGCGCCGTCGGCGTGCTCCAGGTCGGTGATCGGGCACCAGGCGCCGGTCGCGAAGATCGCGTCCGAGGCGTCGGCCGCGCCGATCTCCTTGAGGTACTTGTCGTAGACCGGGCTGTCGCCGGAGGCGCCGAGCAGCGAGGACAGGGCGCCGCCCGCACTGGTGCCGGCCGACACGATCCGGTCGACGTCGCCGGGGATGAGGCCGCGGTTGGCCTTCACGTACCGCACGGCCGCCTTGAGGTCGACGATCGCGGCGGGGGCGGTGCCGTAGTACTCGCCGTCGGAGTTCTTGAGGGTACGGCCGCGGGCGCCGGGCTCGACCACCACGTAGCCGGCGGCCAGGGCCAGCAGCTGGTTGGAGGCGGTGGCGCCGCCGGTGGCATTGGTGTTGCCGTTCGCGGTGGAGGTGGTGGAGGTGGTGGAGGTGGTGGAGGTGGTGGAGGTGGTGGAGGTGGTGGAGGTGGTGGAGGTGGTGGAGGCCGAGGCGCTGGGCGCGGCGCTGCCGGTGGGCGCACCGCTCGGGGCACCGCCGCCGGCGCTCATGCCCCCGGCGCCGACACCGGTGGCGTCCGCCACGGAGGAGGGCATGTACCCGCCGACGGAGTTGGCGAACAGGATCGGCGCGTTCGTCGGGTCGACCGTCTCGCCGTCGATCTCGACCGGGGCGCTGACGACGAGCGACTGGTAGGTCTCGTCCACCGGGTTGGCGACATAGGTGATCGCCTTCCAGAAGTGGTACGTCACCGAGTGGTCGTCGCCGTCCGTGTCCGTGACGGTCGTCGTCAGCTTCGTGTACGCGTCCGGGTCGAACTTCAGGGAGCCCGAGGAGCCGGAGGAGCCCGACGAGGAGTCGCTCGACGCCTGTGCGCTGAGGGCGATGCCGCCGACTGCTGCGACACCGGCCGTGGCGCCGATGCCCATGATCACGGTCCTGCGCTTCACTGCCCTGTGCTTCACCTTGCTGCCTCTCGTGTGCGGGCTCCTTGGCCTTGCGCATGCGAACGTAATTCGGTGCCGACAAAATCGTCAACAATACGCCGGGATTCATGGCGGACCCACAGCCCCATGGGAATCGCACAGCTTTTGCCCAGCACCCTCTGGGCTCCCGCAACCATCTGACATAACGTCAGATTCATGGATGCGACGAGTGCGCCGACCGCGACGACCACCGACCGGGCCCGCCCGGCCGCCCGGCGGTACGACCTCCCCGAACCGGACGCCTTCACCCGCCCCTACTGGGAGGCGGCGGCCGAGGGCAGGCTCCTGCTCCGCCGCTGCGGCTCCTGCGGCCGGGCCCACCACTACCCCCGGGAGTTCTGCCCGCACTGCTGGAGCGAGGACGTCACCTGGGAGCCCGCGTCCGGCCGCGCGAACCTCTACACCTGGTCCGTCGTGCACCGCAACGACCTCCCGCCCTTCGGCGACCGCGTCCCGTACGTCGCCGCCGTGGTCGACCTGGCGGAGGGCCCGCGCATGATGACCGAGCTGGTGGACACGCCCGAGCCGCGCGCCGGACTGGAGCTGGCGGTCGCCTTCCGGGAGGGCGTGCCGGTGTTCCGCCCCGCGGCCCGCTGAAAGGGAGCGGCCGGGACGGGGGGCGGTCAGGACAGGGAGCGGCCGGCATAGGGGGCGGCCAGAACAGGGGGCGCGCCGAAACGGGCTGGGCCATCACCCGGCACAGAGGCTTCAATGACCCCATGGCCCAGATCGACGAACAGCCCGCCGCCCGCCGCCTCGACGTCACCCCGCACGGTCACGGCCTGCGCCTCGACCACTGGAACCCGGACTCACGGGCCCACGCCGAGGCCTGGCTGTGCGGCCGTACCGACCTGGACTTCCTCCGCTGGAACACCCCGCTCCAGCCGGACATCGACCTCGCCGGGGCCCGCGCAGCCCTGTTGAGGCAGCGCGAGCAGGCGGCCGCCGGTGGCTGCGCGCCGTTCCGGATCGCGGACGCGGAGAGCGGTACGACCCTCGGGCACATCGGCATCAACATGATCGACCGGGTGTCCCGTTGCGCCCGGGTCGGCTACTGGGTCCTCCCCGAGGCACGGGGCCGCCGGGTCGCCACCCACGCCCTGGCCCTGGCCGCCCGCTGGACCTTCACCGAGCTGGGCCTCTACCGCCTGGAACTGGGACACGCCCTCGGCCACGAGGCGTCCTGCCGGATAGCGCAGACGTGCGGGTTCCCGTATGAGGGGACGCTGCGGGGCGCGATGTTCGAGGCGGGCCGGCCGAGCGCGTTCCGGGACGCCCACCTGCACGCCCGCCTCGCCTCGGACCCGGAGCCGTCGCTGGATTAATTCACGTGCGGGGGGCGGCGGCCGACCGGGACCATCGACCATGGCCTCCGAGACACCTGCATCCGAAGCGACCGAAGCGACCGAAGCGACCGACGCATCCGAAGCGACCGACGCATCCGAAGCGGCCGACGCGTCCGAGGCACCCGGCCCGTCCGACTGGCACTTCACCTCCGACGTGGACGAATTCCTCGACCACGCCCAGGACTTCCTCGGCTCCCGCCCGGACCTGCACACCGTCCATCTGACGGTGACCCAGCAGCTGCGGCACAGCGGCCCGTTGGCGTACGGCGACCTGCCCCCGTTCCTCGGCTACCTGACCCGGAGCGACGGCAGCGTGGGCGCGGCCCTGCTGCACACCCCGCCGTACGCCCCGCGCACCACCCGCCTCACGGCCGGGGAGTGCGAGGCGCTGGCCTCCCGGCTCCTCGCCCTCGGCCACCCGGTCTCCGGATTCGGCGCCGAACGCGCGACGGCGGAGGCGTTCGTGGCGGCCTGGGAACGGCGGACCGGGACGCCCGGGAAGCTCCAGGACCTCGAACGGCTCTACCGGCTGGACGAGTTGACGGTCCCCGCCCCGGTGCCGGAGGGCCGGGCGAGGGTGGCCGGGCCGGCGGACCGGGAGCTGCTGATCCGCTGGTACGGCGGCTTCGTCGCCGACGCGGGCGTGCCGGGCGGCCGGGACGCCGGGGACTGGGCCGACTTCCGGCTCTCCTACGGCGGCGTCACGCTCTGGGAGACCCCCGACGGCACCCCGGTGTCCATGGCCGGTGTGACCCCGACGGTCGCAGGCCAGGCCCGGGTCGCGCCCGTCTACACCCCGCGCGAGCTGCGCGGCCGCGGCTACGCCGGTGCGGTGACGGCGGAGGTCAGCCGGTTAGCCCTGGCCCAGGGCGTCGGCGAGGTCCTCCTCTTCACGGACCTGGCGAACCCGACGAGCAACGCGCTCTACCAGCGCATCGGCTACCGGCAGGTGGCCGACTGGGCGGTGTACGACTTCGGGGAGGGGGCGTAGGGGGAGGGGGGGCTGGCGCCTAGGGCCGGCGTGCGCCGCGCGGTCCGGCGCCCGCGGCAGGCGTGCGCCGTGCGGAACCGGCGCTCGCGATCGGCGTACGCCCCGCGGAACCGGCGCTCACGGCTGGCGGGCGCCGTGCGGAACCGGCGCTCACGGCAGGCGTACGCCCCGCGGAACAAGCGCTCGCGGTCGGCGTGCGCCCCGCGGAACCGGCGCTCGCGGCCCGCGTGCGTAGCGAAGGACCGGCGCTCGCAGCCGGGCGGGCGCCGTGTGGTCCGGCGTTCATGGCCACAGCAGTTGCTTTCGCCAAGTCCCGTTCTCCTCCGCGACGTACCGGAGCCGGACATGGCGCCGTTCCGGGTCGCCCTGGAAGAACTCGGCCTCCTCCGGGCGCAGCCGGTAGAGGGTCCAGGTGGGGGAGGGGGCGGCCGGGTTGGCGCGGGCTCGTTCCCAGGCCGCCTCCGACTCCTTGCGCAGCTCCTCCAGCGAGGACAGGACGCCGCTCTGGCTGCCGGTGAGCGCCGCCGCCAGGGCGCCCGTCGAGCGGGCGTGCAGGTCTGCCTGGCCCTCCTCCGACGGGGCCGCGGTGACCGGCCCGCGGAGCCGGACCTGGCGGCCCAGCACCGGCCAGTAGAAGGCCAGCGCCGCGTACGGGCGGGCATCCAGCTGATGCCCCTTGCGGCTGGTCAGATGCGACGCGAAGGACCAGCCGTCCGGGTCCGCGCCGTGCAGCATCACGATCCGTACGTCCGCCCGGCCCTGCTCGTCCGCCGTGGCCAGTGACACGGTGTGCGGTTCCGGCTGCCCGGCCGCCACCGCCTCCGCGAACCACGTGGTGAAGAGAGGGAGCGGGGCATCGGGTGCCGACGCCGGGTCGAACGGCCGTAGCTCCGTGGTCTCGGGGGACCAGACCCGGAGCGACTTCAGGAGCGTGTGAAGATCCGTTGCTGCCATGTGCCGAGTATCACTCGGGGACCCCGCGGGGCCGCACCATCAGGACGTCGTACGGCGGCCAGGCGTGCCCGGAGGGGCCCGGGCGCCGGACTCCCCGGGCACAACCGCGCAAATCCCTGCGAACACCTGTGCCCCGGCCCCACACTGTCCGGCATGAGGGGACCCAGGACCGTTCAGGTGGCCGTACGCCACGTACTCGGGGACGCCGGGCGGCCCAGGACGCGGACCGTCACCTGGGCCGCGCGTGACTTCCGGCTGGTCCGGCCGGCCGAGGGCCGGGACCGCGTCGAGCTGGAGTGCCCGGTCTGCTCGGCCGCGCTCGTCGCCGAGGTCCGCGACCACGCCCGTACCCGGCGCGTCCGCCTGACCTGGGGCACGGTCTTCCTGCTCGCGCTGGCCCTGTTCGCCGCCTCGCTGGCCTACGCCGTCCACGAGGGCGGCCGGACGCTCCCGGCCGGGCAGTCGCCGCCCCTGCTCCTCCCGATCAGCGTGGCCGTGGCCGCGGTGACCCTGATCGTCACCCCCGTCGCCTGGGTGATCGCCCGCAACCACATCGGCGTCACCCTCGTCGACGCCCGCGGCCACCGCATCGTGCCGGTGCGCCGCTGAGCCGAGGCACCCCTCAGTGCCGGGCGAACTGGACCCCGGTCCGCTGGACCGTGTCCGGGCGTACCGGGAGTGCGGGCACGGTGAACTGTTCGCCGTAGATGTCGGTGAGGCGGAGCTCACCGCCGCAGCCGGTGCCCTGTTCGGAGAGGAAGTAGTTGTACCCGGTGCGGGTCAGCGCCAGCCAGCCGCCGCCGGTGCGGACCTCCAGGCGGGCCAGCGGGTTGCGGTGGCCGATCGCCTGGATGCCGCACCAGTACTGGGTGGAACCGGTCTTGTAGCGGATCGAGACCGTGTCCGAGGTGGCCGGGCTCAGCAGGCTCCAGGTGATCGCGATCCGGCCCGCCGAGAGCGGCGCGAGCTTCGCGAACGCCTGTCGGCTGAGGTCGAGCTGGCCGGCCGCACAGGGCGCCGGGCACTCGTTGGTGATGCGTACGGTGATCGACGTGCCGCTCGCCGCGCGGACCGAGACGTACGCCCCGCAGGCCTTCGCCGTCTCGTAGTCCGCGGTGTTCATCGCCGCGGTCATGACGTCGTCGGTCGGGCCGAACGAGCAGGCGCCGTCGCCGTTGCCGACGTCGTAGGAGGTGGCGACCCCCTGGTAGGAGGCCCCGGGGCGGATCCGGCCGGCCGCGGGGGCCGTGGTGGTGGACGGGGTGCGGGCGGTGCCGGCCGCCGCGCGCCGGGCCGGGGTGGCGGACGGAGCCGCGGACGCCGTCGGCGTGGTCCGTGCGCTCGCCGTGGGCTTCGACGACGCCGACGGTCCTTTCGAGGGCGTCGCCGATGCCGTCTCCGCCGCCGTCGTGCTCGCCCCGGCTTCCGGCGAGGCCGTGGACGAGGCCGCGGACACCGCCCGGTCCGCGGCCCCCTGCCCGGCGCCGGCCGTGCCGCCGGGGCGGAAGGCCACGACCAGGGTCACGACCAGGGCGACGGCGGCCACGGCGGCCACCGCGAGGAGGGGGCCGCGGACCGGGCGCCACTCGAAGTTCTGGTCCGGACGCGGGCGACGGCGATGTGAGGAGGAGGCCACGGGGCGATCCTTACGCGGTTCGGCGGTGCACGTCCTTCGAACGTCTCGTTCTGAACGTCGAAGCTTCCGGTACGCAGTCGCCGCCGCGGCCCGGAAGGTTGCCGCCGCCTTCCCCGGCCCCGGTGTCACCCCCGCCCCCCCCGGCCCCGGTGTCACCCCCGCCCCCCGGCCCCGGCGAAACTCCCGCCCCCTCACGGCCCGGTGTCACCCCCGCCCCAGCACCACCGTCCCCGACGAGCAGAACCAGCCCCCCGTCCCCGAGGCCACCCCCAGCTCCGGCAGCCCCCCGTCCGCCCGCCGCACCTGCCGGTCACCGGCCTCCCCGCGCAGCTGCCGTACCGTCTCCACCAGCAGGAACAGCCCCCGCATGCCCGGGTGCTGGGCCGACAGGCCGCCCCCGTCCGTGTTCACGGGAAGCTCCCCTCCCTCGACCCGCAGCCGCCCCTTCTCCACGAACGCCCCGCCCTCGCCCTTCGCGCAGAAGCCCAGGTCCTCCAGCGTCACCAGCGTCATGTAGGTGAAGGCGTCGTAGATCTCGGCGAAGTCCACCTCCGAGGGCCGTACGCCCGCCCGCCGGAAGGCCAGTTCGCCGCTCACCGCCGCCGGGGACACCGTGAAGTCCGCCCACTCCGACATGGTCGCGTGCGAGAGGCACTCACCTGTGCCAAGGACCCACACCGGCGCGGTACGGCAGTCCCGTACGTACTCCTCGGCCGCCAGCAGCACGGCCGCGCCGCCGTCGGAGCGGATGCAGCAGTGCAGCTTGGTGAAGGGGTCGGCGATCATCGGGCCGGACAGGACCTCGTCGACCGTGACCGGGGTGCGGAACATCGCCTCCGGGTTCAGCGCCGCGTTCGCCCGTGCCTGGACCGCCACCTGTGCCAACTGCTCGATCGTCGTGCCGTGTTCGATCATGTGCCGGCGGGCCGCCATCGCGTACTTGGCGATGAGCGTGTGGCCGTAGGGGACCTCGAACTGGAGCGGGCCCCCGGCGCCGAAGGACAGATTGCCGGTCCTGCGGCCCGCCTTGATGTCGGCGCGGGCCGTCGAGCCGTACACCAGCAGGACCGCGTTGGCATGGCCCGCCGCGATCGCGTCCGCCGCGTGCGCCGCCATGACCTCCCAGGTGGAGCCGCCGACCGAGGTGGAGTCGGCCCAGGTGGGGCGCAGGCCCAGGTACTCGGCCACCTCCACCGGGGCCAGGGTGCCCAGGCCCGCGGAGGCGAAGCCGTCGACCACCTCCCGGCCGAGGCCCGCGTCGGCCAGTGCGCGGCGGGCCGCCTGGGCGTGCAGGGCGTAGGCGGTGGTGTCGTCCACGCGGCCGCAGTCGGACAGGGCCACGCCGACCACGGCGACCTTGCGGGGTCCGGTCATGAATCTGACGGTACATCAGATCCGCTGCACTCCGCCCCTGTGCATCTGCATCCAACACCCCTAGCATGACGGGCCGTCAGATCGTCAGGAGGTCCGGTCATGGACGCCCGCTTCACCGACGAGCAGGACGAGATCCGGCGCGCCCTGCGTGAACTGCTCCACAAGCGCTGCGGGACGGAGGACGTACGGGCCGCCGTCGACAGGCCGGAGGGGCACGATCCCGCCCTGTGGACCGCCCTCGGCGAACAACTCGGCCTGCCCGGACTCGCGCTGCCCGAGGCGTACGGCGGGGCCGGCTGCACCGCCACCGAAGTCGCGCTGGCCGCCGAGGAGTTGGGGCGCGCCCTCGCCCCTTCCCCCTTCCTCGCCACCGCGGTCCTCGCCGCCCCGCTGCTGCTCGCCCTCGGCACCGATGCCCAACGCGCCGAGCTGCTCCCGAGGATCGCCGACGGCGGCCTCACCGCCGCCCTCGCCGTCCCCGGCACCCGGCTCGGCACCGCCCTCGCGCTCACCGGCCCCGGCGGCGGCGACTGGGCCGGCGGCGGACGGGCCGGCGGTGTCCAGGCGCGGCACCGGGGGGACCGGTGGCAGCTGTACGGAGAGGCCGACCAGGTGCTGGACGGGCACAGCGCCGGGCTGCTGCTGGTCCCGGCGCACGCCGGCGGGTACGCCCGCTCGCGGGTCCTGCTCTTCCTGGTGGCGGGGGACGCCGACGGGGTCGTACGGACCCGGCGCACCACCCTCGACCCGACCCGCCCCCAGGCCAGGGTCCAACTGCGCCATGTGGCCGCGGAACCGCTGGGCGACGAGGACACCGACATCCGGCCCGCCCTCGCCGCACTCGGCGACTCCGTGGCCGCGGTGCTCGCGGGCGAGGCCGTGGGGGCCGCGGACCGGGCGCTGGAGCGGACGGTGGAGTACGTGAAGCAGCGGGAGCAGTTCGGGCGGGCGATCGGGTCGTTCCAGGCCGTCAAGCACCGGCTGGCCGATGTGCACGTGGCGGTACGGGCGGCCCGGTCGGCCGCCTACTACGCGGCCTGGGCGACGGCCCGGGGGGAGCCGGCGGGCGCACTGGCCCTCGCCCAGGCGCTGGAGGCGCTGCGGACCGCCGCCGCGGAGGGGATCCAGCTGCACGGCGGGATCGGGTTCACCTGGGAGCACGAGGCGCATCTGTTCTTCAAGCGGGCGGCCGGGGACGAGCTGCTCTTCGGGCCCGTGCACCGGCTGCGCGGGCAGGCCGCCGACGCGGCGGGGCTGTTCGGGGGACAGGGGGTGGCGGTGTGATCGGCGAACGCCTGGTGCGGAAGGCGGCGGCCAGCCGCGGGTTCCTGAAGGTCGCCCCGCATGTGGTCCCGGCCCTGGACCGGGCCGTGCACCGGCTCAGCGGAGGCCGGCTGCTGCTCAGCGCGCAGATGCTGCCCGGGGCGGTCCTGACCTCCACGGGGGCGCGCAGCGGCCTGCCCCGGCGTACGCCGCTCGCGTGCATGCCCCAGGAGGACGGCTGGCTGCTCGTCGGATCCAACTACGGCCGGACCGACCACCCCGCCTGGACCTACAACCTCCTCGGGCATCCCGCCGCCGAGATCAACTGGAAGGGGCGGGACATACCGGTCACCGCCCGGCTGCTGACGGGGGCGGAACGGGCGGCCGCCTGGCGCGAACTCCTGCAGTTCTGGCCGCCGTACGCGACGTACCAGGAGCGGGTGGACCGGGAGCTGCGGGTCTTCCGGCTCACCGCGTCGTAGCGGGTGCCGCGGGTGCCGTGGCGGCTCGCCGGGGCGCGGCGGCCGGTCAGAGCGCGTGCTGGGCCAGCAGCAGGGCGCCGATGCCCAGCATCGCCGCCCCCGAGGTGCGGGTGACCGCCCTGGCCGCCCTCGGGCGCGCCGACAGCAGGCGGCGGGCCAGTGTGCCGACGGCGAGGTAGACGGCCGCGCAGGCCGCCATGTGGAGGGCGCCGAGTACGGCCGTCTGGGCGGCCACCGGGGCATGGTCGCCCTTCGTCACCAGGAACTGGGGGAGCACGGAGAGGTAGAGCAGCAGGCCCTTGGGGTTGAGGCCGCTGATCGCCGCACCCCGCCAGAAGCCCGGCCCCTCCGTCCCGGCCGCCGCCTCTTCCCCCTCCACCGGTACCGCCGGGCGCCGCAGCACGCTCCACCCCAGCCACACCAGATACCCGGCTCCGGCCACCGTCAGGACGGTGAGCAGCGCGGGCGAACTCGCCACCAGCACCGCGAGGCCCGCGACCGCGAGCGCCGTGTGCAGCGCGTACCCGGCGACCAGGCCCGCCACCGCGCGCGGCACCGAGCGGCCGCGCACCCCGGCGGCGATCACGAACGCCCAGTCGGCGCCGGGGACGCACACCAGCAGCAGGTCCACGGCGAGGAAGGAGATCAGGGGTCCGGTGTCCATGGCAGGGACATTAGGCGCGAACAGCCCGAAAGTGTTGTCGAAATTTGCTCACGACCAGCCGTTCCGGGGGAGAATCTTCCCCATGGACGACGTGGACCGGAAAATTCTTGCCGAGCTTCAGCAGGACGGACGGCTGACCGTGACCGAGCTGGCCGGGCGGGTGCGGCTGAGCGTCTCGCCGTGCCACCGGCGGCTGCGCGAGCTGGAGCGGGCGGGGGCGATCAGCGGGTACCGGGCGGTGGTGGACCCGGCGTCCGTGGGGCTGACCTTCGAGGCGCTGGTCTTCGTCTCCATGCGGCAGGAGGACCGGGACACGGTCGCCGACTTCGAGCGTGCGATCGCGGAGATCCCCCATGTGCTGGACGCACAGCGGCTGTTCGGCGAGCCCGACTATCTGCTGCGGGTGGCCACCGCCGACCTCGCCGCCTTCCAGCGGCTCTACGACGAACGGCTGGCGACCCTGCCGGGGGTGCAGCGCCTCACCTCGACCCTGGTGATGAAGCACGTGGTCCGGGACCGCCCGCTGCCGGCGTGACGGAACGGGTAGCGCAACAGGCGGTGGCCCACCTCCGGTGAACCGCCGCCTGCCAGACAGGACCCGGGGCGCGGGTTACTTCGTGGGCTTCTTCCCGGTCACGCCCAGATGCACCAACAGTGCGAGGTTCGGCTTGAGTTCGGCCTGCTTCACGCCCCAGGACTGGAAGCCCTTCTGGTGCGAGGCGACCGCCGCGAGCATCGCGACCAGCGAACCGGCCATGGCGGCCGGGTTCACGTCCTTGTCGACCTTGCCCTTGGACTGCAACTCCTTGATGGAGTCGGTCAGGGAGTTGTTCACCGAGTTGAGGATCTTCATACGGATCTTGTAGAACCGTTTGTCCCCTTCGGCCGCGCCGAGGTCGACCACGCGCAGGATCGCGTCGTTCTTGCGCCAGAACTCCAGGAAACCGTCCACGAGTTCCTGCGCGGTCGCCCAGCCGGCCTTGCCGACCCAGGAGCGCCCTGCCAGCAGCTCGGTCAACTGGCCGCCCTCGGTGGCCATTTGCTCGGCGATCTCCAGGACGGCGCCCTCGACGTCCGGGAAGTACTGGTAGAAGGTCGCGGGCGAAGTACCCGCCTTCCGGGCGACATCGATGACCTTGACGTCCCGGTAAGGGGAGGAGCTGAGCATCTCGCTGAGGCAGTCGAGCAGCTTCTGCCGGGTCGCCTGCCCACGCCGGCCGGCCACGCGGCCGTCGACGGTACGCACTTGTCCTGTCATGCCGTCAGCTTACCGAGGGGTGATCGGAGCGCGATTCGGCCGACTGCAAATGGGGTGCACGGGTGTATGGGGGGTGGGTGACGGGTGCGTGGGGGGTGCCACCCCAGGTGGTGCGGCTGGTCTGCGGGGTCCGAGCCGGACGGTTACTTTGACGACATGGCCGAAAACAGGGCATCCGCATACACAGAGGGCGTCCCGTGCTGGGTGGACGTGCAGCTTCCCGACGTCGAGGCGGGCAAGCGGTTCTACGGCGGGCTCTTCGGGTGGACCTTCGAGGACGCCGGACCGGGGGCCGTGTGGGCCCGGCTGGACGGCGCGGCCGTCGCCAGGCTGGCACGGAAGCGGGACGGCCGGATGCCCACGGTCTGGACGGTGTACTTCGCGACCCCGGACGCCCGGGCCCTCGCCCGGCGGATCCTCGCCGCCGGCGGCCAGATCGTGCACGACCCGGTCCCCGTCCGCGACCTCGGCACCGCCGCCCTGGTCGCCGACCCCCAGGGCGCCGTCTTCGGCCTCTGGCAGGCCGCCGGCCACCCCGGTTTCGGCGTCCGGCACGCCCCCGGCACCTTCGCCTGGGCGCAGCTCTACACCAGCGACACCGACGCGGCCAACACCTTCTACGGCCACCTCTTCGCCGCCGCCCTGTTCGGCGCCGGCGCCGAACCGGACTTCGGTCGCGCCCCCGTCTCCGACGTCTTCTACCCCGGGATGCCGCCGCAGTTCGTCGTCCACTTCCGTACCGGGGACGTGGGGGCCGCGGTCGGGGCCGTGCGGCAGCTGGGCGGCCGGGTCCAGGCGCCGCCCTTCGAGACGTCGTACGGAAAAGTGGCCGTCGTGACCGACAATCAGGGGGCGTCCTTCGCGCTGCTGCAACGCTGAGGCCGGAAACAGACGGCTCTTGGTGGATAAATGTCTCACTTTGTCATGTGACACCCCGATTGGTCGCCGGGTTCGCAACCTGTGCCCGGGCCAGGAAGAATCAGGGTGCGTGCCGCCATGGCGGTGCGGTGGTGAGACGCTGCACGGGGTCGCGTACATATGTGGGTGGACGGGGCCCGTACGGGGAGGTGGCAGGCAAGTGGTGGATCAGCTGACGCAGCACGATCCGCGGCGGATCGGGCCGTTCGAGGTGCTGGGACGGCTGGGGGCCGGCGGCATGGGGCTGGTCTATCTCGCGCGCTCGGCGTCCGGACGGCGCGTGGCGATCAAGACGGTCCGGACCGAACTCGCCGAGGACCAGCTGTTCCGGGTCCGCTTCACCCGCGAGGTGGAGGCGGCCCGCGCGGTCTCCGGCTTCTACACGGCGGCCGTGGTCGACGCCGACCCGCGCGCGGCGGTGCCGTGGCTGGCGACCGCGTACGTTCCCGCGCCCTCGCTCGAAGAGATAGTGAACGACTGCGGGCCGCTCCCGGCCCAGGCGGTCCGCTGGCTCGCGGCGGGCGTCGCGGAGGCGCTCCAGTCGATCCACGGCGCCGGCCTGGTGCACCGGGACCTGAAACCGTCGAACGTCCTCGTCGTGGAGGACGGCCCCCGGGTCATCGACTTCGGCATCGCGTCCGGCGTCTCGAACACCCGTTTGACGATGACGAACGTCGCCGTCGGCACCCCCGCCTACATGTCCCCCGAGCAGGCCAAGGACTCCCGCAGCGTCACCGGCGCCAGCGACGTCTTCTCCCTCGGCTCCATGCTCGTCTTCGCCGCCACCGGCCACCCGCCCTTCCACGGCGCCAACCCGGTCGAGACCGTCTTCATGCTGCTGCGCGAGGGCCCGGACCTCGAAGGCCTCCCGGAGGAACTCCGCCCCCTCATCGAGTCCTGCATGCAGATGGAGGCCGTCGGCCGCCCCAACCCGGCCGACCTCCAGGCCCAGCTGGCCCCCCATCTCTTCGGCTCCGGCTCCGACGACAGCGGTACGGCGTCCGCGTGGCTGCCCGAGAAGGCGGTCGCGCTGATCGAGTCCCGGCGCGGCGGCCGCCCGGCCGTGAAGCCCTCCGCCAACCCGTCCGGCGCCCGCAGCGGCGGCCGGCTCGCCGTCCCCCCGCCGCCCTCCTACGACCCCGTCGTCCCGGTCCCGGTCGGCGCCCCCGACGCCGGCCCGGTCCGGCTGGCCGGCGCCCCGGTGCCGATCGGCCCCGGCCCGCGGGTCGCCGACGCCCGTGCCGCCGCCGTCAAGGCGCCGCCGCCCGAAGCCGGCCTGGTGGCCAACTGGTCCCGGCCGCGCCCCGGCGTCAACGGCGCCGACCCCGCCGTACCGCCCACGCCCGTCCAGCCCCCGGAGACGGCGTCCGGCTGGCGGCCCTGGCGGTTCCGGATGTCCAACGACGTCTGGGGCACCCCGGCCGTCGACGGCGACCTCGTCTACGTCACCTCCTTCGAGGTGCACGCCCTCGACGTCGCCACCGGCCGGCGCCGCTTCAAGACGAGGGACGTCGCCTGGTCCATGGCGGTGGCGGACGGCCGTATCCACGCCTCCGACGGGCCCACCCTGTTCGCCCTGGAGGCCCGCGAGGGCGGCGACCTGTGGCGGCTGTCCACGGACGCCTGGGTGTACGCCCTCAAGGCCGACCGTGGCACCCTCGTCACCGGCACCCGGGGCGGCGGCGTCCAGGCCTGGGAGGCCTCCAACGGGCAGAAACTCTGGGAGCTGTCCGGCGCCCAGACCGACTTCGAGGCCCCCGAGTCCGGGCCCTCCCTGCACGAGGGCACGGTCTTCGTCTGGCAGGACGCCCGCCTGCGCGCGCTGGACGCCCGGACCGGCGACGAGCGATGGTCCTACCCCATCGGCGACGCGGCCTCCTGCGGCGGCGTCCCGGTCCGCCTCACCCACGCCCCCGACGGCTTCGTGTACGCCTCCGCGGGCACCCGCGTCATCGCCCTCGACACGGCGACGGGGCGCGTCCGCTGGCACTTCGAGGCGCCGGCCGTCTTCCTCTCCCCGCCGGCCTTCGTACCCGGCCCCGCGGTCACCGGCGGCGGCATCTACCTCGCGGACTACCTCGGCACCGTGTACGCCCTCGACGCCACCGACGGCCGCGACCGCTGGCGCATCGCGACGGAGGCCCGTGCCTCGATCGAGCCGGTGCTGGTCGCCGCCGGGCACGTGCACGTCGGCAGCGGCAAGGGGCTGTACACCCTGGACGCGGTCACCGGGACGCCCAAGTGGCGCTTCCAGGCGGGCGGGGACGTGGTGGGGACGCCGGTGGTGGCGGAGGGCCGGATCCACTTCGGCTCCAGCGACCATCTCCTCTACACCCTGAAGGCCGACGACGGACGGCTGCGGTGGAAGCTGGCGACCGGTGGGGAGATCACCGGGTCGCCGGTGGTGCGGGACGGGGTGGTGTACGCGTGCAGCAAGGACCGGTGCGTGTATGCCTTGGACGCCGAGAAAGGCACCGGTACGGCACGGACCGCGTGAGCGCCGTGGGGGGCTGGTCGCGCAGTTCCCCGCGCCCCTGAAAGACAAAAGAAGGTCCGCCGGAGCCGCGCCCCTTTAGGGGCGCGGGGAACTGCGCGACCAGCCACGGCGTACCCGCGGTCGTCCGGCGGCGGTACCCGGGACGGCCGTCGCACGGAAGGGTTGTGCACGGCGGCCGTCGCTCGGGGTGGGAGTCGGCTCCCGCAGCGAACGCTACGCCTGACGGCCCACCCCCGCCACGCGGCGACTCAGCGGATACGGGGCGTGGTCCGGGACCGGTTCCCGAACAGCTCGGCCTGCCGGTCGTCCGGCAGGTTCCCCAGCGCGATGAGGTACGGCGCCTGCCCGTACCCCCGCTCCCGCGCCGCCTCCTTCGCCGCCCACAGTGCCCGCACGCTCCCCTGCACGCCCTCGGCCGGATACCCGGCGATCACGGTGGCGCACCGTACGGCCGCCTCCAACGCCGCACCGGCGGGCGTCACTTCGGACACCAGCCCCACCTCGTACGCCCGCCGGGCCGAGACGCGCTCGGCGTTGCCCATGAGCACCAGCCGGGCCACCTCCCCGTACGGCATCCGCTGTGCCATCAGCACCGACTCGTACGCGCTGACCATGCCGTAGGAGGTGTGCGGGTCGAAGAAGGCGGCGGTCTCGTCGGCGATGACGAAGTCCGCCTCGCCGAGGAGGTAGAAGGCGCCCCCGCAGGCCATGCCGGCCACGGCGGCGATCACCGGCTTCCACAGGTCGTTCGTCTTGGGGCCGATCGCGATCAGCGGATCGTCCTGGCTGTACGGCGAGGACGGCTGCGGCACGACCGCGTCCCGGTCGAGTCCGGTGCTGAAGGCGCGCCCGCCGGCGCCGGTGAGGACGACGGCCCGTACGGCGTCGTCGAAGCGCAACGCCTGCCACACGGAAGCGAGTTCGGCGGCGGTCTCCAGGTCGATGGCGTTGAGCTTCTCGGGGCGGTCCAGGGTGACGACGGCGACCCCGGTCTCCTTGTCCGTCTCCAGGCGCAGGCTCACGGCCGCTCCAGGACCCACTGCGGGAGGCCGTCCGCGAACACCGCCTGCACCCGGGCGCCGATCCGGATCCGGTCGGGGGAGAAGGAGTCGAGAGGCGCCCCCGCCGCGCTGACCAGGTTCCCCACCAGGCGGATGCGCGGTGCGTCCGCCAGCTCCACGATCACCACGTTGTACGGCGCCTGGGCCGCGTACTCGGGGAGCAGCGGCGGGTGCGGGACGACGTACGACCAGATCCGGCCCCGGCCGCTCGTCGGCCGCCACTCGCTCGCGAAGGACCGGCAGTGCGGGCAGCACGGGCGGGGCGGGAAGCGGGGCTCGTGGCAGTCGGCGCAGGCCTGGACGCGGAGTTCGCCGAGCGCCGCGTACTCCCAGAAGGGCGCGCCGTCGGTGTCGATGGCCGGTCGCAGCATCTCAGCTCCGGTTGGTGAGGAGGAGGGCGGAGGTCGGCACGCCCTCGCCCGCGGTGACCAGGCAGGTGGCGGCGCCGGGGACCTGGGCGGTACTGGTGCCGCGCAGCTGCTTGACGCCTTCGGTGATGAGGTTGAACCCGTGCACGTAGGCCTCGCTGAGCCCGCCGCCCCCGGTGTTGACGGGCAGCCGCCCGCCGATCTCCAGGGCCCCCTGCTCGGTGAAGGCCCCGCCTTCCCCTCGGCCGCAGAAGCCGTATCCCTCCAGGGAGAGCGGGATCAGCGCGCTGAAGGCGTCGTAGATCTGGGCCACGTCGACGTCCTCCGGGGTGAAGTCGGCGTGTTTCCACAGGTGCCGGGCGGCGGTCCAGGCGGGCCCGGTGAGCGGGTCGTCGTTCCAGTAGTTGACCATGCCGTGGTGCTGGGCGGGGAGGCCCTGGGCGGCGGAGTGGACGTAGACGGGTTTCCGGGCGCAGTCGCGGGCGCGCTCCCTGCTGACCACCACGCACGCCAACGCCCCGTCCGTCTCCAGGCAGTTGTCGAAGAGGCAGAGGGGCTCGCTGATCCAGCGGGAGGTCATGTACATCTCGCGGGTCAGGGGGCGCTCGTACATGATCGCGGCCGGGTTCTGGTTGGCGCGGTTGCGGCAGGCGAGGGCGACGTTGAAGAGGTGGTCGCGGGTGGCGCCGTACTCGTGCATGTAGCGGCGGGTGAGCATGGCTATCTCGTCGGCGGGCCGGAGCAGGCCGAAGGGCCGGGTCCACTGGGCCGGGGTGGGCAGCTGGACGGTGGTGTTGGTCCAGGGGCGGGGTCCGGAGCCGCGCTTCCGTGACCGCCAGGCGACGCCGACCGTGGCCTGCCCGGAGGCGATGGCCGCGGCGAGGTGGGCGACCGTGGCGCAGGAGCCCCCGCCGCCGTACCCCACCTTGCTGAAGAAGGTCAGGTCCCCGAACCCGACGGCCTTGGCCAGCTCCACCTCGTCGGTCTCCTCCATGGTGAAGGAGGCGAGGGCGTCGACCTCGGCGGGGGCGATCCCGGCGTCGTCGAGGGCGGCGAGGACGGCACGGCAGGCGAGGGTCCGCTCGTCCTCGTCGAGCCGTTTGGCGAAAGGGGTCTGTCCGATCCCGACGATGGCGGTGGCGTCCCGGATCCCGGCCATGTGCACACCTCCGCGAGCTGCTGAAGGGCTGCCGACAGTTGCTGCTGACAGTCCGTCAGGCTACAGCTAATCTGACGTACCGTCAGCTATGCGTTCTGTGCTCTCGCCTGGGGAGGCCGTCGTGCGCGGTGACATGGAGTGGGGGACCGTTCCGGGGCTGGTGCGGTCGGCGGCCCGGCGGTACGCGGACGCGGAGGCGGTGGTGGACGGCCGTACCCGCATCACCTACGCCGAGCTGGGCGCCCGGGTGGAACGGGCGGCGGCCGCCTGTATGGCCGCGGGCGTCGAGGTGGGCGACCGGGTGGCCGTCTGGGCGCCCAACTCCCTGGACTGGATCGTCGCGGCGCTGGGCGCGGTCTCGGCGGGCGGGGTGCTGGTCCCGCTGAACACCCGCTTCAAGGGCGCGGAGGCGGCGGACGTGCTGCGGCGCAGCGGGGCCCGTCTGCTGTTCGTGACGGGGACGTTCCTGGGGACGTCGTACGTGGCCTCGCTCAGGCGGGCGGCCGGGGAGGGGGGCTCCCCGGGCCCGCTGCCGGGGCTGCCGCTGCTGCGGGACGTGGTGGTGCTGTCGGAGGACGCGCCGGTGGACTTCCGCACCTGGAAGGACTTCCTGGCGGCCGGGGAGGGCGTGGCGGCCAAAGAGGTCGCCGTCCGCTCGGCCGGGCTGGACGGCGACTCGCTCTCCGACATCGTCTTCACCTCCGGTACGACGGGCCGCCCCAAGGGCGCGGTGATCACGCACGCGCAGACCCTGCGGGCCTACGAGGTGTGGGCCGACCTGGCGGGCCTGCGCACGGACGACCGCTACCTGATCGTGAACCCCTTCTTCCACACGTTCGGCTACAAGGCCGGGGCGATCGCCTGCCTGATGCGGGGCGCGACGATGATCCCGCAGCCGGTGTTCAACGTGGAGACGGTGCTGGCGAACATCGCGGCGGAGCGGGTCTCGGTACTGCCCGGTCCCCCGACCCTCCACCAGTCGCTCCTCGACCACCCGGCACGCGACACCCATGACCTCTCGGCGCTGCGGCTGGTGGTGACCGGAGCGGCGGTCGTGCCCCTGCTCCTCGTCGAGCGCCTGCGCGGCGAACTGGGCGTCGGGACGGTCCTGACGGCGTACGGCCTCTCGGAGGCGAGCGGCATCGTGACGATGTGCCGCCGCGGAGACCCCCCTTCGGTGATCGCGTCGACGTCGGGGCGGGCGATCCCCGGCACGGAGGTACGGGTGGACGCGGCGCCGGGCGAACCGGGCGAGGTACTGGTCCGGGGCTTCAACGTGATGCGCGGCTACTACGAGGACGCGCCCGCGACCGCCGAGACGCTGACGGCGGACGGCTGGCTGCGCACGGGCGACGTCGGCGTCCTGGACGCGGCCGGGAACCTGCGGATCACCGACCGGCTGAAGGACATGTTCATCGTCGGCGGCTTCAACGCCTACCCGGCGGAGATAGAGCAACTGCTGGGCCTGCACCCGGATGTGGCGGACGTGGCGGTGATCGGCGTACCGGACGGGCGGCTGGGCGAGGTCGGCAGGGCGTTCGTGGTGCGCCGCCGCGGCTCGGTGCTGACCGGGGGCGACCTGATCGCCTGGGCGCGCCGGGAGATGGCGAACTACAAGGTGCCGCGGGTGGTGGAGTTCGTGGGCGAACTGCCGCGGAACGCGAGCGGGAAGGTGGTGAAGGGGGAGCTGCGGGGCCGCCGGCCCGCCTAGCCGGGCTTGCCTAGGCCGGCTTCGAGCGGACGGCGACGGGCTGGTGGCCGTGCCGGGGCTGCCGTACCCGGGCCAGCACGATGGTGTCGTCGTCCCTGACACCGGACTCGACGCCGGACTCGACGCCGGGCCGGCGCCGCCGGCCCGCCGGAGCCTCGGCCATGACCACGCCGAGCACCAGCCAGAACAGCATCTCGATCCGGTCCAGGTTGGCCGGGTTGTCCATCATGCTCACCAGGAAGAAGCCGGTCAGCGAGGCGAGTCCGACGGTGCCGACGACCGACTTGGCGCGGGCGGCCCGGGCCGCGGCGGCCCAGGCGACGACGGTCACCGAGGTGATGGCGAGCAGCCCGAGCGGGCCCGTCTCCACCAGCCAGTTCAGCCACAGGTTGTGGGCGTGCACGAAGACCCGGTCGCCGGGTGCCGTGGCGGATATGACCGCGCCCGAGCGGCCCAGGCCGACGCCCGTCGGGTGGTGGACGGCCACTTCGAGCGCGGCCCGCCAGGCCTGGCCGCGTACGCCCAGGGAGTCCCCGGCCCGGGACACGGCCCAGATCCCGGCAGCGGCGGCGAGCAGGGAGGCCGCGCCGATCCCGGCCACCAGCCGCCGCTGGGTGCGGTCGGCGAGCCGGGGCGCCAGCCAGTAGGCGGCGGCCAGCACCAGCAGGCCCGCGGCGCCGGCGACGTAGCCGCCGCGGGAGAAGGTGGTCAGCAGCGCCCCGTAGCCGATGCCGCCCAGCACGATGACCGCCGTACGGGCGGTGCGTTCGCCGGCCGACACGGCGGCGAGCAGGGCGAACGGCAGCAGCAGCACCAGGAAGGCGGCCAGCAGGTTCGGGTTGGCGAAGGTGCCGGTCGCCCGGATCAGCACATCGCCGCCGGTCGCGTCGCAGGCGACGTCGGTGAGCAGCCCGGTGCGGCAGAAGCCGGTCGGGGTGTCGTTCGTGAACTGGGAGAAGGCGCTGGTGCCGGCCGCCGCGAGCCCGGCCAGGGCGAGCAGGCCGACGGCCCGCCAGGACTCGGGCTGGGTACGGCGCAGGCCGACGACCAGGTAGAAGCAGGCGAGGACGGTCAGCAGGCCGCGCAGCGGGGCGGTGGGGTGACCGCCGACGTAGGTCGCGGCCAGCGAGGCGGCCAGCAGCAGCGCGACGGGCAGGTCGAGGCGGGTCCGGAAGTCCGCGAGCCGCGCCCGTGGCCGGCCCGGCACCGGCAGCAGCAGCGCGATCAGCCCGGCGAGCAGGGTGAGCCGCGTCGGGGTCACGATGCCCACGACCGGGTCGTCGGGGAAGAAGTCGGTGGCCGCGTCCAGCAGGACGACGGCGACCGCCCCGAGCGGGACGAACCGCATGAACTTGACGATCGCCGACGACAGTCCGGTTCCCGGCGATGCACTCAGATCGGATGCCGATGCCATGACACCCGAGCGTGGCCCCCGGGTGCGAAACCCGGGTGACCGCCGAGCAAACGTATTCGTGCGACTACGGAGACGGCCCGGGGCCGGGTGGCCGATGGGCGGCTCCGGCCGCCGGGCGGCCCGGACCCGGCCCCGGACACACCTCGGCCGCGGCGGCTCCCCCTCGGCGCCGCCGCGGCCGTTCCCCGTCCGCGGGAAGGTTCGGTCAGGCCGTCTCGCCCGTGGCGTGGATGTTGTCCGTGCCGACCTCCGTGGTGTCGTCGTCCACCTTGAAGGGGTTGGCGGTCTTCAACGGCTCGCTCGTCGCGTGGATGTTGTCCGTGCTGACGGTGGTCTCGTCCTCGACGTCCGTCGCGTGGATGTTGTCGGTGCTGTTGGTGTCGCTCATGTTCGCTGCTCCCCTGACAGTTCGGTGCCCTGACGTAGACCGCCTGTCCGGCGGCTCCCCCGAGCCCGCCGGACAGGCGTCGTGACCGCTCACCGTAGTGCAACGGCCCAGGTCGCCCCGCCTGCCCCCCGACGCGACGGAACGACACCACGAGAGTGCCGGACGGCGATAAACGAACGATGAACGGCCCCCTGGGGGCGCGGAGTCAGGTCACCGTGAGCGGCTGGAGAAGAGCCCGGACCGGGCCGGCCTCGGGGGCGCCCAGCGCCTCGAACAGGTCCAGCGCCTCGCGCCAGCAGACCTGGGCCCGGCCGGGCTGCCCGATGCCGTTCAGCGCGTGCCCGAGCACGACCAGCACGTTGGCCCGCCGCCAGTCGCCGCCGATGCCGCGCAGCACGGTCAGCGCCGCCTCGGCGTTGGCGGCGGCCTGCCCCGGACGCGGCGCGGCCAGGTCGACCTCGGCCAGCCGGAACAGGGACATGCCCTCCCACATGCGCTGGCGGCTGTCCCGGAACACCTCGAGGGCCTCCTGCAGCCGGGCGCTCGCCTCGGTGAGCCCGCCGTGCTTGGTCAGGGCGAGGCCGAGGGCGTAGCGGCCGTTGGCGCCCTTGAGGGCGTGCCCCATGGCGTCGTACATCTGCGTGCCCTGCCGGGCCAGGGTCACCGCGCTCTCGGTCCGCCCGGTGGCCAGGTGGATGCGGGAGAGGTTGCACAGGGCACTGGCCTCGCCCGGGCGGTCGTCGCAGGCTCGGAAGCCCTCGATCGCCCGGTTGAGATGGGCCTCGCCGTCGTCGTGGCGGCTCTGGTAGACCGCGATCACCCCGAGGATGTTGGACGACCAGCAGCTCGTCAGCGGATCGACGGACGCGGTCGTCAGCTCGCGGGCGCGTCCGGCCTCCTCGTCGGCCAGGTCGAACCGGCCGGTGACGCTGTGGGCGTAGGCCAGCGTGATCAGGGCCCGTGCCTCCGCGCGCGGGTCCTCGGCCCGCCGTGCCGCCTCGCGCAGCGTTGCGGCGACTCCGGCGTACTCCTTGGAGTTGGTGCCGGACTCGGCGAGGTCCACGGCGGCCCACAGCACGTCGACCGCGCGGGTGAGGAGTCCCGAGCCCGCGGACTGCCGTACGCAGGCCAGCAGGGACACCGCCTCCGAGTACAGCCAGTCCTGCGCCCGGTGCCGGTCCGCGAAGACCAGCCCGGGGTGGTCGGGCGTGGCCAGGTGGTCCACCAGCCGGTCGCCGGGCCGTTCGAGGGCGTAGACCCCGGCCGCCGTGGCCAGATAGAAGTCCAGGAGCCGGGACATCGCCGCCTCCCTTTCCCTGGGCGGCTGTTCGTCGCGTTCCGCGCAGGCGCGTGCGTAGAGGCGGACCAGGTCGTGGAAGCGGTAGCGGCCGGGGGCCGCCGACTCCAGGAGGGAGGTGTCGACCAGGGCCTCCAGGAGGTCCTCCGTGTCCTCCGCCGGGAGGTCCAGGACCGCCGCGGCCGCCGCCAGCGAGATGTCTGGGCCGTCCGCCAGGCCCAGCAGGCGGAACGCGCGGGCCTGCGCCGGTTCCAGCTGGCCGTAGCCGAGTTCGAACGTCGCCTTCACCGCCAGGTCGCCGGCCTGGAGTTCGTCCAGCCGGCGGCGCTCGTCCGCGAGCTTCGCCGCCAGGACCGAGACCGTCCAGGTGCGGCGGGCCGCCAGCCGGGACGCGGCGATACGGATCGCCAGCGGCAGGAAGCCGCACGCGGCCACCACGTCCAGCGCCGCCTCGCGTTCGGCGGCCACCCGCTCCGCGCCGACGATCCTCGTGAAGAGCTGGAGCGCCTCGTCCGGGGACATCACGTCCAGGTCCACCAGATGCGCCCCGGCCAGGTCGACCATCCGGACCCGGGAGGTGACCAGCGCCGCACAGCCCTCGGTGCCCGGCAGCAGCGGGCGTACCTGGGCCGCGTCCTTCGCGTTGTCCAGCAGCACCAGCACCCGGCGGCCGTCCAGCACCGAGCGGTACAGGGCCGCCCGGTCGTCCAGGGTGTCCGGGATGGCGGAGTCCGGGGTGCCCAGGGCGCGGAGGAAGGAGCCCAGGACCGTCTCCGGTTCCGCCGCCCGGGGTCCCGCCCCTTGCAGGTCGACGTACAACTGGCCGTCCGGGAAGGCCGATCGGGCCTGGTGGGCCACGTGGACGGCCAGCGTGGTCTTGCCCACGCCGCCGATACCGGCCAGCGCCGACACGGCCATCACCCGGCCCTCCGCCGACGCCAGCACCTCGCCCAGCTCGGTGACGCTCCCGGCCCGGCCGGTGAAGTCGGGCACGGTGGCCGGGAGTTGGGCGGGGCGGACCAGGGTGGCCGGGGGATCGGCGGGGGGCGAGGAGGGTTCCGCCAGGGCCGGGTCGGCCCGCAGGATCCGCTGCTGGAGGTCGCGCAGGCCCGGGCGCGGGTCGACGCCCAGCTCCTCGGCGAGCAGGCGGCGGGTGTCCGCGTAGACGGCGAGGGCCTCGGCCTGCCGGCCGCTGCGGTACAGGGCCAGCATCAGCAGCTCGCGCAGCCGCTCCCGGAGCGGGTGGGCCGCCGTCAGCGCGGTCAGCTCCGACACCGCCTCCGCGTGGCAGCCCTGCTCCAGGTCCATGTCCAGACGGGACTCCAGGAGTTGGAGCCGCCACTCGTCCAGGCGGACCCGGTGCGTGTCGGCGTACGGGCCGGGCACGCCGGCCAGTGCCTCGCCGTCCCACCGGGCCAGGGCGAGCCCGAGCAGCTCCCGTGCCCGGCCCAGGTCCCCGCCGCTCCGTGCCTTCTCCGCCTCCGCGGCCAGGTCCTGCACCACCGCCAGGTCCAGGGCGCCCTCGCCGAGGCCGCGCACCGCGTAGCCGCCGGACTCACTGACCAGGACGCCCGGGTCCAGGATCTTCCGCAGCCGGGACGCGTACGTGCGGACCGCCGCCAGCGCCTGCGACGGCGGCTCGGCGCCCCACAGCGCGTCGATCAGCTCGGCCGCGGTCGCCGTGCGGCCCTCGCGCAGCAACAGGGCGGCGAGCAGGGCGCGTTGCTGAGGGGAGCCGGTGTTGAGCGGCTGTCCCTCGCGCCAGGCGCGCACGGGACCGAGCACGCTGAAGCGCAACGCCGCCTCCGCCGAGGAGGAGGGGCGCCGCTGCTCCGGTACCCGCGGTCCACCGTCCATGCCCGTCCCCCTAGACATCCCGATCCACCCCGTCAGTTTGCCTTGTTCACGGGAGCCGCGTCAGCCTGGCGAGACACCGATCACAGGGCGACACACGGTGGTCCACACAGTCTTCACACGGCAGTGGCCTCCGTGAACAGGCCCAGTTCATGACGGAACGTTTCCGCCGGGCGGATCCGCGTCCTCCGCGCCGGAACCCCGCCGTTCTTCCCGCACCACGCGCCGAGCCGGTCCGGCGCTGCGGCCGTCGCTCCCGCGGGCCGGTCCTCCCGGCCCGGCGCACCACCCCCGAGGCCCTGACGAACCGTCATCCCACTAGCTGACGGTACGTCAGATCGGCGCTACCGTGGGCGCCATGGACACCCAGGACGGCACCTTTCCGCTGATCATCTCCGTCGACGACCACACCGTGGAGCCGCCGGACGTCTGGCAGTCCCGCCTCCCGAAGAAGTACCTGGACACCGGGCCGCGCATAGTCCGCGCCCCGCTGAGGGAGATGAGCTTCCTCGGCGGCCGCTTCAAGCCGGTCATGGGCAGGCCCGGCGAGGACGGCCCCATCGGCGACTGGTGGATCTACGAGGACCTGCACCGCCCCCTCACCCGCCTCGACACCGCGGTCGGCTACAGCCGGGACGAGATCAAGCTGGAGGTGATCACCTACGAGCAGATGCGGGCGGGGTCGTACGACATCCCGCAGCGGCTCGCCGACATGGACGTCAACCACGTCCAGTCCGCCCTCTGCTTCCCGACCTTCCCGCGCTTTTGCGGGCAGACCTTCACCGAGGCCAAGGACCGCGAGCTGGCCCTGCTCTGTGTCCGGGCCTACAACGACTGGATGGTGGAGGAGTGGTGCGGCCCGCAGGCCCGGGGCCGTCAGATCCCCCTCGCCCTCATCCCCCTGTGGGACGCCGGACTGGCGGCCGCCGAGGTCCGCCGGAACGCGGCCCGGGGCGTCCGCGCGGTCGCCTTCTCCGAGATCCCCCCGCACCTCGGGCTGCCCTCCGTCCACACCGACGACTGGGACCCCTTCCTCGCCGCCTGCGACGAGACCGGCACGGTCGTCGCCATGCACATCGGCTCCAGCAGCAGGATGCCCTCCACCTCCGCCGACGCCCCGCCGGCCGTCGGCTCCACGATCACCTTCGCCAACTGCTGCTTCTCGATGGTCGACTGGCTGATGAGCGGCAAGTTCGAGCGCTTCCCGAACCTGAAGGTGATGTACGCGGAGGGCCAGATCGGCTGGATCCCCTACATCCTGGAACGCGCCGACGTCGTCTGGGAGGAGAACCGCGCCTGGGGCGGCGTCGCCGACAAGGTCACCCGCCCGCCCTCCGAGCTCTTCGCCGGGCACGTCTACGGCTGCTTCTTCGACGACGCCTTCGGCCTGAAGAACCTCGACGCCATCGGCGTCGGCAACGTCCTCTACGAGACCGACTACCCGCACTCCGACTCCACCTGGCCGAAGTCGCGCGAGGTCGGCGAGGCCCAGATGGGCCACCTCGCCCCGGACGTGGTCGAACGCATCGTCCGCGGCAACGCGATCGAGCTGCTGGGCCTCACGGACGACGGGCTGTGGGCGGGGCAGGCCACGACCCGGTGAGGATCGTCGCGCCGCCCCGCCCGCGGTGCACCGGCCCGGGGCCGCCCGGCGTCAGCCGAGGAACACCGACGAGATCTTGTTGTCGAAGCCGATCGACGCCAGGTCGGCGATGTCGCCCTGGACCACCTTGGACTCGCCCTTGCAGTTCTTCTCCGACCAGATCTTCAGGCTGCCGGAGGCCCGGAGGGAGGAGGCGGAGTCGTCGCGGGCGACGTTCTGGCAGCCGGAGCCGGCCAGACCCTCGGAGGGGTCGCCGAAGTCGGTCTCGTCGGAGAGGATGACGCTGGTCGAGGCGGCCGTACCGGTCCCGGTGCCGCCGGTGCCCCCCTGCTCCTGGGCCCCGGCCTTCTGTCCGTCCGGCGTCACGCCGAACCAGGTGCCGCCCACGCCCTGCCCGTTGGTGTCGCCGGGCTTGAGGTCCTTGCTGAAGCGGTAGACCGGCCAGCCGCCGACGGTCACCTGGAGGTTGCCGTCGGCCCGCTTGACCACGCCGACGTCGGACTTGTCCACCCCGTCGATGAAGATCTTGCCGCCCGGGGCGACGACGACGGGCGGCCAGGTGGTCGCGCACGCGTCGTTGCAGTTGGACTTGGACGGGTTCGCGGTGTCCTTGTCGAAGCGGTAGAGGGTGAAGCCCGCGCCGTTGACGACGACCGGGTTCAGGTCGCCCGCCTTGGGCGCGCTCAGCTGCACCCACTTCTTGGCGGCCGGGGTCGCCGCCGGCTTGCCGGCGCCGGTGGCCCAGTCGCCGGTCTTGGCGGGCGCGTGGTTCTGCTTCGCGGTGCCGCTGTTGAAGCGCAGGCTCTGCAGCGCGGTGCCGACCCCGTCCTTGGCCGCCGAGGCGGCCTCGTCGGTGGCGTTGCAGGCGGTCAGCAGCAGCGACGCGGCGACGGCGGTGGCGGCCAGTGCGGCGATGCGGTTGCGGATCATGTCGGTCTCCCCGTGTCCGGTGCGACCCGGACCCCCCGAGTCGTCGCCAGCCAGTACGAGCCCCGGCCGGGCCGCCCTCACCCGGTGACAGGCCCGGGACATGACCACGACGGCCCCGGGTCAATCGGTCAGAGAGGCGGACATTCTTCACCGGACGATCATCGTCCCCGACTCTTGTCTGACGGGGCGTCAGGCAAGACGATGGCTCCGACAGCTCTGATGTGACGGTCCATCAGATTCGGTCCATCAGGTTCAGGAGGACGTGTGTCCATCCAAGCCCTGCCGGACGGGCGGCCGGCGTACGGGATGCAACTCCCCGTCCAGTCCCAGTCCACCATCTACGCGGAGCCCTGGGAGGCCGCCGCCGGTCCTGCGGACCTGGTGGCGATCGCCCGCGCCGCCGAGCACGCCGGCTTCGCCTACCTCGCCGTCTGCGACCACGTGGCGATCCCGCACCGGCTCGCCCCCGCCATGAGCACCGTCTGGTACGACCCGGTCGCCACCCTCGCCCACCTGGCCGCCGTGACCGAGCGGGTACGCCTGCTCAGCCACGTCGCCGTCGTGGGACTCCGGCATCCCCTCCTGTCCGCCAAGCAGTACGCGACCCTCGACCACCTCTCCGGCGGCCGGCTGATCCTCGGGGTCGGGGCGGGGCATGTGCGGGAGGAGTTCGAGGTGCTGGGGGTGGACTTCGAGCGGCGGGGGGCGGTGCTCGACGAGGCGATCGACGCGTTGCGCGCCGCGCTCGGACCGGATGAGTTCCCTTCCCACCACGGCAAGTTCTACGACTTCGAGGGACTGGGGCAGCGGCCCCGGCCCGCGCAGCAGCGGGTGCCGGTGTGGGTCGGCGGCTCGTCACCGGCCGCGGTACGGCGGGCCGCGCTCAAGGGCGACGGCTGGCTGCCGCAGGGCGACCCGCGGGACCGGCTCCCGGCGCAGATCGCCCGCCTGCGGCGGCTGCGCGAGGAGGCCGGCATCGGGGAGCCGCTGACCGTCGGCGCGATCACCGAACCGCTGTACGTCGGCACACCGGACTGGGCGGTGGGCCGCCGCACCCTCACCGGTGCCCCGGAAGCCCTCGCCGAGTCGCTGCGGGCCTACGGCGCGATGGGCGTGCACCAGATCCAGGTGCGGTTCCGCAGCCGGAGCCGGGCCGAACTCATCGACCAGATCGAGGCGTTCGGGGCCGACGTCGCGCCCCGGCTCACCTGAGGGAGTGGCATGGGCAAGCTGGACGGGCGGGTCGTCATCGTCACCGGGGCGGCGCGCGGACAGGGCGAGCAGGAGGCGCGGCTCTTCGTCGAGGAGGGCGCGCGCGTGGTCGTGGCGGATGTGCTGGACGACCCGGGCGAGGCGCTCGCCAAGGAGATCGGGGCTCGCTACGTCCACCTGGACGTGGGCGTGGAGGAGGAGTGGCAGGCCGCCGTCGCCGCCACGAAGCAGGCGTACGGCCGGCTCGACGGGCTGGTGAACAACGCGGGCATCCTGCGGTTCAACGCGCTCGTGGACACCCCCCTCGACGAGTTCATGCAGGTCGTGCAGGTGAACCAGGTCGGCTGCTTCCTGGGCATGAAGACGGTGGCACCGGAGCTGGCCGACGGCGGGACCATCGTCAACACCGCGTCCTACACCGCGCTCACCGGCATGGCGGCCGTCGGCACCTACGCCGCGACCAAGCACGCGGTGCTCGGGCTCACCCGGGTCGCCGCACTGGAGCTGGCCGGCCGGCGGATACGCGTCAACGCGATCTGCCCCGGGGCCATCGACACCGCGATGTCCAACCCGGCGCGGCTGGACCCCACCGCCGACCCCGAGGAGATGAGCCGGGCCCTGGACGAGCTGTACCGCAAGCTGGTGCCGCTCGGCCGGATCGGACGGGCGGAGGAGGTGGCCCGGCTGGCGCTGTTCCTGACCTCGGACGACTCCTCGTACATCACCGGGCAGCCGTTCGTGATCGACGGGGGCTGGCTGGCCGGGGTCTCGGTAATCTGACGGTTCATCAGCTATTGACGCTGGAAGCGGCCGGTGCGACAGTCGGCCAACGAACGGTATCTGACGGAGCGTCAGGAAATATGGGACGGTGAACCGCCTTGGAATTCGGGCTCTTTGTACAGGGATACGTGGGCAAGCGCGCCGAGACCGACCCGCTCGCCGAGCACAAGGCACTGATGGAGGAGACCGAGTACGTCATCGAGGCGGACAAGTCCGGCTTCAAGTACGCCTGGGCCTCCGAGCACCACTTCCTGGACGAGTACTCGCACCTGTCGGCGAACGACGTCTTCCTGGGGTACCTCGCGCACGCGACCGAGCGCATCCACCTCGGGTCCGGCATCTTCAACCCCCTCGCCCAGGTCAACCACCCGGTGAAGGTCGCCGAGAAGGTCGCCATGCTCGACCATCTCACCGGCAACCGCTTCGAGTTCGGCAGCGGGCGGGGGGCGGGGTCGCACGAGATCCTCGGGTTCATCCCTGGTGTGACCGACATGAACTACACCAAGGAGATCTGGGAGGAGACCATCGCCGAGTTCCCCAAGATGTGGCTCCAGGACGAGTACACCGGCTTCCAGGGCAAGCACTGGCAGCTGCCGCCGCGGAAGGTCCTGCCGAAGCCGTACGGCAAGTCCCACCCGGCGATGTGGTACGCGGCCGGGTCACCGCCGTCGTACGCCATGGCGGCGAAGAAGGGGCTCGGGGTCCTCGGCTTCAGCATCCAGAAGGTCTCCGACATGGAGTGGGTGCTTGAGCAGTACAAGACCGCGATCGTGAACGCGGAGCCGGTGGGTGACTTCGTCAACGACAACGTGATGGTGACGACGACAGCGATCTGCGCGCCCACGCATGACGAAGCGATCCGGATCGCGGCGTCCGGGGGGCTGCACTACCTCCCCTCGCTGGTGTTCCGGTACCACGACACGTTCCCGCGGCCCGAGGGCTTCCCGGTGTGGCCGGAGACGCTGCCGGAGTACACGCCGGAGTTCGTGGAGCTGCTCGTCGAGGAGGAGCTGCTGATCTGCGGCGATCCGGACGAGGTGCTGCGGCAGTGCAAGCGGTGGGAGCAGGCCGGGGCGGACCAGTTGAGCTTCGGGCTGCCGGTGGGGGTGCCGAAGGAGGAGACGCTGCAGACGATTCGGCTGATCGGGGAGCACGTGATTCCGAAGATCGATACGGATCCTGTGCACCGTACCTCGCGGTTCCGTGAGGCTGCCTGAGGTCGTACGGCGGCTGCGGGTGCGTGGGGGCTGGTCGCGCAGTTCCCCGCGCCCCTTTAGGTAGGACAACGCCCCGCGGTTTCAAAGGGAGCCCCCATGCTTGATCACCTCATCAAGGGCGCGACCGTCGTGGACGGGACCGGTGCGCCCGCTTTCGTCGCCGACGTCGGTATACGCGACGGTCGTATCGCGGCCGTAGGGAAGATCGACGGCGAATCCCGCACCACCGAGGACGCCACCGGGCTGGTCCTCGCCCCCGGGTTCGTCGACCCCCACACCCACTACGACGCGCAGCTCTTCTGGGACCCGTACGCGACGCCCTCCCTCAACCACGGGGTGACGACGGTCGCCGCCGGGAACTGCGGGTTCACCCTCGCCCCGCTGAAACCGGGGGACGCCGACTACACGCGCCGCATGATGTCCAAGGTCGAGGGGATGGCGCTGGTCGCGCTGGAGGAGGGGGCGCCCTGGAGCTGGCGTGGCTTCGGGGAGTATCTGGACGCGCTCGAAGGGCGGATCGCCGTCAACGCCGGGTTCATGGTCGGGCACTGTGCCCTGCGCCGGTACGTGATGGGGCCGGACGCGGTCGGCGGGCAGCCCAGCGAGGAGCAGCTCGCCGAGATCGTAGGGCTGTTGCACGAGGCCATGGACGCGGGTGCCTGGGGCTTCTCCACCACCCAGTCCAGCACGCACTCGGACGGGGACGGACAGCCGGTCGCCTCCCGGCACGCCCGCCCGGCGGAACTGCTGGCCCTCTCGCGGGCCGTCGGCGAGCACGAGGGAACGCAGATCGAGGCGATCGTCGCCGGCTGCCTCGACCAGTTCAGCGACGCCGAGATCGAGCTGTTCGCCGAGATGAGCGCGGCGGCCGGCCGGCCCCTGAACTGGAACGTGCTGACCGTGGACGCCGCCGTGCCGGAGCGGGTGCCCCGCCAGCTCCAGGCCAGCGAGCGGGCCCGGAAGGCGGGCGGCCGGGTCGTGGCGCTGACCATGCCGATCCTCACGCCGATGAACATGTCCCTGGGCACCTTCTGCGCGCTGAACCTGATCCCCGGCTGGGGCCCGATCCTCGGGCTGCCGGTCCCGGAGCGGATCGAGAAGCTCCGGGACCCGGACGTACGCGCCCAGATGCTGGAGCGCGCCCACTCCAAGGAGGCCGGTGTCTTCCGGCGGCTGGCGAACTTCGGCCGGTACGTCATCGGCGACACCTACAGCGAGGCCAACGCCGGGCTGTCGGGCCGGGTGGTCAAGGACATCGCGGCGGAGCGCGGGCAGGAGCCCTTCCACTGCCTGGTCGAGATCTGCGCGGCCGACGGACTCCGTACGGTCCTGTGGCCCATGCCCACCGACAACGACCCCGCCTCCTGGGCGCTGCGCGCCGAGACCTGGCAGCACGAGGACGTGCTGCTCGGCGGATCCGACGCGGGGGCGCATCTGGACCGGATGTGCGGGGCGCCGTACACGACCCGGTTCCTCGGCGACTGTCTGCGCGGCCGCAAGCTGGTCGGCCTGGAACAGGCGGTGAAGATGCTGACCGACGATCCCGCCCGGCTCTTCGGGCTGCGGGAGCGGGGCCGGATCGCGGAGGGCTGGCATGCGGACCTGGTCCTCTTCGACCCCGAACGGATCGCCGCCGGCCAGGCCACCCTGGTGCACGACCTGCCGGGAGACAGTCCCCGCCTGGACGCGAAGGCGATCGGGGTGCGGGCGGTCTGGGTGAACGGGGTCGAGGCCATCCGCGACGACGTGGTCAGCGGTGCCGTACCCGGGAAGGTGCTGCGGTCCGGGCGGGACACCAGGACGGTGAGCACCCGGTGAGCGCTGCGGCGGGTGACGGGCAGCGGCTGTTCGTCGGGGGGCGCTGGGTGGACCCCGACGGCGGGCACTACGAGGTCGTCGACCCGGCGACCGAGGGAACCGTCGGCTGGGCTCCCGAGGCCTCAGAGGAGCAGGTCCTGGCCGCCTGTGCGGCCGCCCGGGAGGCCCTCGACGGCTGGTCGCGGACCCCGGCGGCGGAACGGGCGGCGGTGCTCGGCCGGGCCGCCGGCATCATCCGGGGCCGGCTGACGGAGTACGCCGACCTGGCCCGGGCGGAGACCGGCGCGACCACCGGGACGGCCCGGGCGATGCAGGTGGGGGTGGCCGCGGCCCGGTTCCGCCGCTACGCGACCGTCGAGCCCGCCGAGTGGGCGATCCCGCCGCAGATCAACGAGGCCGGGCCGATGGGGAGGGCCGGCGTGATGGGCGCGCTGGCCGTGCGCCAGCCGGTGGGCGTGGTCAGCTGCATCACGTCGTACAACAACCCCTGGGCCAACCCGGCGGGCAAGGTCGCACCGGCGCTGGCCATGGGCAACACGGTGGTGGTGAAGCCGGCCCCGCAGGATCCGCTCTCCGTCTACCGCATGGCGGAGGCACTGGAGGCGGCGGGCGCCCCGCCGGGCGTGGTGAACGTCGTCTCCGGGCGGTCGACCGGCGTCGGCGAGACCGCCGTGGCCTCGCCCGACGTCGACATGGTGAGCTTCACCGGGTCCACGGCCGTCGGGCAGCGCATCGCCGAGGTGTGCGGGCGGGACATGAAACGGCAGCTGATGGAGCTGGGCGGGAAGGGCGCGGCGGTCGTCTTCGCGGACGCGGACGTCGGCTCGGCGGTGGCGGGGATCGGCACCACCTTCTCCTTCTACAGCGGCCAGATCTGCACGGCGCCCACGCGGGTACTGGTGCAGCGGCCGTTGTACGACCGGCTGGTGGAGCAACTGGCCGCCTACGCGGGCCGGTTGAAGGTGGGCGACCCGGCGGCACCGGACACGGTGGTCGGACCGCTGATCACGGCCGAACACCGGGCGCGGGTCGAGTCGTACGTCGAACTCGCCGGGAAGGAGGGCGCGACGGTGGTGACGGGCGGCGAACGACCCGCCCTGGAAAGGGGGTTCTACCTCAGGCCCGCGGTGCTCGCCGACTGCCGTAACGACATGCGAGCCGCCCGCGAGGAGATCTTCGGCCCGGTCGTCTCCGTCATCCCCTTCGACGAGGAGGAAGAGGGCATCGCCCTCGCCAACGACTCCGACTACGGCCTCATCGACTACGTCTGGTCGGGAGACGTGGCCCGTGCCTTCCGGGTGGCGCGCCGGCTGCGGGCGGGGGGCGTCGGGATCAACACCGTCGGGCGGAACATGGAGGCCCCCTTCGGCGGCTTCAAGAAGAGCGGGGTGGGCCGGGACGTCGGCTCCTACGCCCTGCACGCCTACAGCGAGGTGCAGGCGATCGTCTGGCCGGGGTGAGGGGACCGCGTCGGCACCGGCCGCTACTCCTGCCGTGTGGTCCGCGCGGCGGGGTGTGCCGGGAGGCGGTCGGCGTGCCGTAGAAAGGCGGGGCGGGTTGCCGACTGCGGGAGGACGTCTTGCCGAGTACTGATCCGATCCTGGTCACCGGCGCCGCCGGCGGCGTCGGGGGTGTGGGCGGGAGGGTCGTCACGGAGCTGCGCCGGCACGGGTTGCCGGTCCGGGCCCTCGTCCACCACGACGACGACCGTGCCACCGCGCTGCGGGCCGTCGACGGCGTCGAGGTGGTCGTCGGTGACCTCACGCATGGGGCGGACGTGGTGGCGGCTCTGGAGGGGTGCCGCAGGGCCTACTTCGGGATGAGCCCGTCGCCCGACTACCTGGAGGCCACGGCGACCGTGGCGGCGGCGGCCCTTGCGGGCGGGCACCTCGAACTGCTGGTGCACATGTCACAGATGACCGTCTCCCAGATGAGCCTCACCAGCACCGCGGAGTCGCACCAGCAGCGACTGCACTGGCTCTGCGAACACGTCCTCAACTGGTCCGGGCTGCCGGTCGTCCACGTCCGGCCGACGGTGTTCATGGAGAACCCGCTCTTCGGCATGCTCGCCGTGGCCTCCGTCCGGCGTGACGGCACCATCCGCCTCCCGTTCGGCACCGCACGCACCTCGCCGGTGGCCGCCCGCGACGTGGCCGCGGTGGTCGCCCGGCTGCTGCTCGACCCTTCGCCGCAGGCCGGCAGGGTCTACGAGCTGACCGGCGCCGCCTCCCGCGACCTGACCGCGATCGCCGCCGAGCTCTCCGAGACGCTGGGCCGCACCGTGACCTACGTCGACGTGCCGTACGACGAATGGATCGAGCACGACCTCAAGCCGCTGGGCCTGACGCCGCATCTCTTCGACCACATCGCCACGATGGCCCGGCTGCACAAGGAGAACCGCTACGACCGGGCGACCGACGACGTGACGGAACTCCTGGGCCGCCCGCCGTCGGGCTTCGACAGCCTGCTCGACGCCACGCCGGGACCGCGGGCGGGGCAGGGGTAGCCGCCGGGACGGCAGCGGAGCGGGTCCGGCGGCCGGCACCCGGGCCCGCTCAGGCGTCCAGGTCCACGCGCACCGTCAGCAGGTTCGTCCCGAGCAGCCGTACGGCCGCGCTGTTGCCCCGGGGCAGGGTGCGCAGCCGGGCCACCGGGTCGTCGTCGGGCAGGAGATGGGCCGTCCCCGCGTGCCACTTCCCCCCGATGCGGACCCGCACCCTCGGGTCGGCCTTGATGTTGCGGACGTACTGCGAGTGCTCGCCGAACTCCGACACCAGCCAGAAGGCCCCGCCGACCCGCCGGCCGCCCAGCGGCGTACGGCGGGGCAGCCCCGAGCTGCGCCCGGTGGTCTCCAGGAGGGTCTGGAAGGGGAGGAGCCGGGTCAGCGGGTTGGCGACGTGCCGCTGGAAGGCGGTGGTGGCGCGGAAACGGGTGTCGGTGGGGCGGGGCATGGTCCGTGCGACTCCTCATGGTTGCGGCCGTTGCCTCCATGGTCCCCGACCCGCACGCGAGATGCCTCCCTACCGGGCGGGAAACCGCGTGGCCGCAACTGCCGTCTCACATGCCGACACCCGTCCCCTTCTCTGTCGGAGGCACCCATGGCCTTGGTCGGCCTGTTCTGGATCACCGAGGACGCCGTGTACCTGGGGGCCGAGCCCGTCGGTACGGCGTCCGGGGTACGGCTGACGGAGGACGGCGTCGAAGTCCTCGGGACGGGCCACGGCACGTACCGGAGCTGGAGCGAGGTGCGGCGGATCGACGTCCGTGACGTGCCCGTGCGGTCCGCCGGCCGGCGCCTGGTGTCCATGGCCCTCGACTCGCTGCTCGTGGCGGTGACCGGCGACGGCGAGCTTCCGCCCGCCTACACCGTGCGCGTGGAGACCGCCGAGGACACCGTCGAGGTGAGCGTCCTCTCAGCCGTCGCCGGCGGCATCTACCAGCCCGTCGAGTACGACCTCTCCCGCACCCTCCTGACCCGGCTCGCCGACGGCACCACGACCGTCGCCGACCTGCTGGCATGGCGCCGGGACCACACGCCCGACGCCACCCCGCCCCGCGAGGAACGCGAGGCACTGCTGCGCAAGTGGGCCGACGGCTAGCCCTCGGCGTCCGGGGTCTTCCCTGTGTCGCGGGGGCAACTGGGCCGCACCTCGGTCTGGTCGGGGTGAGGTGTCAACGAGGCCTGTTCGCTTGCCCTTTGGGGTCCGGAAGGCGTGCCGCACGGGCAGGGATCGGGCGATCGGCTCCGGAAGCGGTGGCGGATCCGTAGCATCCGGACATGACAAGGGGGACGGCCGGTTTCCGGTTTGTCGATGTCCGGCCGCTCCCTTCTTCTGCTCTTCTGCCACGCACGAAATCCTTGGAGACCACTCCATGAAGCACGTCAAGAGAATCGCCCTGACCACCACGGCCGTCGCCGTCGCGGCCGCCGCCACCCTGCTCGGCACGACGGCCGTCCAGGCCTCGTCCGCGAAGCCCGCCGCCCTCCCGGCGGTGCACGCCCCCGCCGCGCTGGCGGTGCCCGACGGCAACAAGCTGACCGGCGTCTACTCCGCGCACGGCGTACAGACCTACACCTGCACCGACGGCGCCTGGAAGCTCCTGGAGCCCGCCGCCACCCTCTCCGACAAGCGGGACCGCGCCCACCGCCCGGTCGCCCTGCACTCCCGCGGCCCCGTCTGGGTCTCCACGGTCGACGGCAGCGCGGTCAACGCCTCGGCGCTCGTGACCTCCCCCAAGGAGGGCACCATCCCCGAGCTGCTCCTGAAGGCCACGGCCACCCGCGGCGCCGGGACGTTCGAGGGCGTGACCTACGTCCAGCGCCTGAACACGGAGGGCGGCGTCGCCCCGGCCGCCGCCTGCACCGGCACCGACCAGGTGTCGGTGCCGTACTCCGCGACGTACGCGTTCTACAAGGCGACCGTGTGACCTAGTCGCTGGTCGTCGTCGGACGGCAGGCGGGCGGTGGCTTCACGGCACCGCCCGCCTGACGCGTCTCCGGCCTTGCCGTCACGGGGCGAACGGCTGTGGTCGTCAGCGGGCGGTGACCAGTTTCTGTGTGCTGGTGACCGTGCCGTCGGCGTGCTGGGTGAGTCGGACGACCAGGACATGCCGGCGGTCGGCCGGTGCGGTCACGTAGAACGGCCGGCCCTTGTTCAGGCCGGGTGCCTTGAACTCCACGCGGGATCCGAAGGCTCCGGCGGCCATTTCGCAGCCCTTGGCCGATGTGCCGTCGAACGGATCACGGTCGTGACCGGAGGGCTCGACGTCGTAGTCGACCTTCCTGTCGTCGGGCCGGGCTACGGTCCCGAGGTTCGTCGTGACCCATGCGTGGACTTTCACGTCCGAGCAGACGGAGACCAGACTGACGGTTTTCAGATCCGGGTCGCCGAGTTCCTTGCCCTCGGCGTCTTTCACGGTCAGCAGGAGGGTGCCCCCCAAGGCGGCGACCCCCACGACGATGATGGCGGCACCGAGCAGAATCATCGAGCGCGTGCGGACAATCGGGAACATGACCCCTCCGGGGGAGACTGCGGGCGGTGAACCGCCTGGCGCGCGTGGTTGACCGCCGCCGTGCTGCGACGACTCTGGTCCGGCTGTCTGCCGGCGTGCCCAACTTCCTTACGTGCACCGGGACTTGTGCACGTCACGTGAGTTGAGACGCCACGGACGGGGTACGCGGTTCATTGCCGCGTTCGTCCACCGGGCTTGAACCGCTGTCCTACGTGGTGAGGCGGACGAGCTGCTTGTGGCAGCAGAGGGCGCCCGCGCCAGGCAGACCCCGGAGATCTCGCCGCAGCATCAGGAGTCGTGACCCCGGCCCGCGGTCTCGCGGTGTGTGCTCCCCATGGCGGCGCCTTCGTACTGTCCTTCGAGTACGGCGGACATCCAGGGCCGCACGGTGTCCACGACCGGGGTGGCGAGGCCGATCTCCCGCCCCAACTCCTGGGCCGCGGCCAGGTCCTTCTGCGCGAGCGCGTCGATGTAGGCCGCCCGGCTTCGGATGACGCCCTGCGCGTCGAGATGGTCCCGGAGCAGGAACAGCGGGGAGGTGCCACCCGTGACGGCCTTGTCCAGCACCTCGATCAGCCGCTCGGGATCGACACCGGCCCGGACGGCCATGCCCGTCGCCTCGCGTACCACCGCCCAGCTCGCGTACGTCACGACATTGCGGGCGATCTTGGTGACCATGCCGGAGCCGACCGGGCCGCAGTGCACGACGGCCTTGGAGAAGGCGTCCAGCACGGGCCGTACGCGTTCGACGACGTCACCGGGCCCGCCGACCATGGAGACGAGCAGCCCGTCGCCCGCCTGCGTCACCCCGGCGTCCAGCAGCGTCGCCCCCTGCCCGGCGCACAGCGCGGCGAACTCCCGTACGGCCGAGAGCGCCACCGTGGACAGCAACAGCACGACGAGACCTTGCTTGCCGGCGCCGAGGAGTCCGCCCTCGCCCGCCAGGACCTCCCGGACCTGCCCGGCGTCGACGACCGAGATCAGCACGACGTCACTGGCACGCGCCACGTCGGCGGGGGAGCCGAGGGGCGCGGGCACACCGTCGAGCCCGTCGGCGGCGTCGGGACGGAGGTCGTAGACCGTCAGGGGCAGGCCCGCGGCGGATATGTTCCGTGCCACACCACCGCCGATCATCCCCAGGCCGATCACGCCCGCGGTGACGGTGTCCCTCTGTGCTGCGTCCGACTGGGCCGGCAACGTCGTCCTCCTTCGCCCGTGGTGGAGGGCGACGGTAGTCGGTCCGGGCCGGTGGCCGGATCGGCTGTCCCTGTCAGCGGGACACGTACTGGGATGCCGCGGCGTCGGTCGGTTAGCTTCCGGGGCGTCCGTCCTCCGGAGCGGACCAGGGGGCCGGCGAACCGGAGAGGAGATCGGATGGCGACGGATGGGGACGGCCGCTGGAGCCGCGGCAGGGAAGTCATGGACGACGTGTACGGGGAGGGCTTCTCCGCCACGTACTACCCGGTCGAGCGCACGCAGCCGTACCACCGGGAGACGGTGGAGCATCTCTTCGGCGACGTCTGGTCCCGGCCGGGTCTCCCGGTCCGGGACCGGAGGCTGCTGGTGATCGGCGCGACCGCCGCGCTGGGGCGGGCGGACCTCGTCCGCATCCAGGCCCTCGGTGCACTGCGCAACGGCGAACTGACCCGCGACGAACTGCGGGAAGGGGTTCTGCAGCTCGCCTACTACACGGGCTGGGGCAATGCGACCGCCGTGGACCGGGGTGTCGAGGACGCCATCGCGGACCACGAGAAGGAAGAAGCCGGGTAGCCGGGGTGCTCCGGCCCGCGGACCTCGGTGAGGACCGGCGTCGGTCAGGGCCGGACCAGTCCGCTCTGGTAGGCGATGACGACGAGTTGGGCGCGGTCGCGGGCGTTGAGTTTGGTCATGGCGCGGTGGATGTGGGTGCGTACGGTCAGGGGGCTGAGGAAGAGCTCGCTCGCGATCTCGGCGTTGGACTTGCCCTGCGCTGCCTCGATCATGACCTCACGCTCCCGGCCGGTCAGGGCCGCGAGTTCGGGCGGCGGGACCGCGACGGGGACCGGAGTGGTGAGGAATCGGGTGATCAGGGTCTGGGTGGCTTTCGGTGACAGGAGTGCTTCCCCGCCGGCCACGGTGCGGATTCCGTCGACGAGGGCCTGGGCGGAGACGTCCTTGCCGAGGAAGCCGCTGGCACCCGCGCGCAGGGCCTGGGCCACGTACTCGTCGGTCTCGAACGTGGTCAGGATGAGGATGCGGGTGGTGGCCAGGGCGGGGTCGGCGCAGATCTCGGTGGTGGCGGCGAGTCCGTCGGTGCCCGGCATGCGGATGTCCATCAGGACGATGTCGGGACGGTGGCGACGGGTGAGCGCGACCGCTTCGGCGCCGTCGGCCGCCTCGCCGACCACCTCCATGTCGGGGACCTCGCCGATGAGGATGCGGAAGGTCATGCGCAGGAGCTGCTGGTCGTCGGCGAGGAGGATGCGGATGGTCATCGGGCCTGTCTTCGCGGAGGGGGGCCGGGTCAGGGCAGGATGGGCAGGTCGGCGGTGACGGTGAAGCCCCCGTCCGATCGACGTCCGGCGGTGAAGGTGCCTCCGGCGGAGTGCGCGCGCTCACGCATGCCGATGAGTCCGAAGCCGTCGCCGTCGGGGGTGCGGGAGGGTGCGGCGGGGAGCCGTCCGGGCGGGTTGGCGACCGTGATCGTCAGCCGTTCGTGCCCGTAGCCGAGCCGGACGTGCGCGGTGCCGCCGGGGGCGTGCTTGGTGATGTTGGTGAGGGCCTCCTGCACGATGCGGTACGCGCTGAGGTCCACACCGGGTGAGAGCTGCTGCGCCGTGCCCTCGGCGACGACCTGGACATCGAGGCCGGTCGATGTGAACGACTCGATCAGGTCCGGGAGTTGGGCCAGGCCGGGGGCGGGTTCGAGGAAGTCGGGGTCGTCGGGCCGACGCAGCAGGCCGACGGTGGCCTTGAGTTCGCGCAGCGCCGAGGAGGTGGTGGCGGCGAGCTGGTTCACCATGGGGGCGACCTTGTGGGGGCTGGTCCGGGCGAGGAAGGTGAGGGTGCCGGCCTGGGCGTTGGCCAGGGCGAGGTGGTGGGCGACGACGTCGTGGAGCTCACGGGCGATGCGGACACGTTCGTCCGCCACCCGGTGCCTGGCCTCTTCCTCGCGGGTCCGCTCGGCGTAGGCGGCACGGGTCTCGACCGCTTCGAGGTAGGCGTTGCGCATGCGGGCGGTGGATCCCAGGGCCACCGGCAGCAGCAGGCACAGGACGGGATTGACGGTGGCCAGCGGCCAGGGGTGGCCGTAGCGGTCGCCGAAGACGGTGGACAGCGCGATCATCGCCGTCACCGGGAGGCAGAAGCGGTAGACCGTCCTGGGCGCGACACGGGCGGCGATCCCGTACAAGGCGACCAGGACGGGGGCCAGGAGCATCGGGGTGAGGAGATAGCCCATCCCGCCGGCGGCGCCGGCGCACACGGCGGTGACGAGTACGACCGTGTACGGGTGACGGCGCCGCCACAGCACGGCGACGGAGGCCACCGCCGCGAGCGGCAGAGCGGACCACCAGCCGAGACCGTCGGCGTAGGACTTGCTGCTGTAGTACGCCACCGGTCCGGACAGGACGAACAGCACCACGACGAGCACCGTGTCGAGGAGACGATGGTGTCGGCGGGAGAAGTGCTGCCAGCGGGTGGTCATCGACGCTTGCTCCGACAAGGTAGGCGTGCGGCCATCCTGCCAAATGACCGGGATCGGTGAGGCCGGGCGACCGCCGTGCCGGAGGCCGCCCCGGCCTCGTAGAGCCTGGATCAACGGTGTGCCGCTTCCGCGACCGGCGCGGGTTCCGCCTCGGCGGCGGGCGTACGGCTCAGGGACTCGCCCTCGATGTCGACGCGGGGCAGCCACCGGGCGAGCCGGGCCGGAAGCCACCAGGCCCGCTCGCCCAGCAGGGCCATGACCGCGGGGACCAGTGCCATCCGCACCACGAGGGCGTCGAAGAGGACGGCGACGGCCAGGCTGAATCCGATCATCTTGATCAGGGCGAGGCCGGCGCCGACGAAGCCGGAGAACACGGCGATCATGATGAGTGCGGCGGCGACCACGACCCGCGCGCTGTGCCGGAAGCCGGTGACGACGGCCTCGGCGGGACGCTCGCCATGGGTGTACGCCTCGCGCATCCGGGAGACGAGGAACACCTCGTAGTCCATGGCCAGACCGAAGACGATGCCCACCATCATGATCGGCATGGTGCTCATCACCGGGCCGGTCTGCTGCAGGCCGATCAGGTCGGCGAGCCGGCCCCACTGGAAGACCGCCACCACCGCGCCGAGCGCGGACAGCACGGACAGCAGGAACCCGAAGGCGGCCTTGAGCGGGACCAGCACGGACCGGAAGACGACCAGCAGCAGGAGGAAGGCCAGCCCGACCACGACCGCCAGGTAGGGCACCAGGGCGCTCTGCATCTTGTCCGCGACGTCGATGTTGATCGCCGTGGTGCCCGAGACGAGGAAGGTCGCGCCGGTCTCGGCCGTCACCTCCGGCCGTTCGGCGCGGATGGCACGGACCAGGTCCTTGGTCTTCTCGTCGGTGGGCGCGGTGGAGGCGGTGGCCGTGAAGATCGCGGTGTCGCCCGCCGGGTTGAAGACGGGCGGAGTGACGGAGACGACGCCCTCGGTCGCGGAGATCGTCTCGGCCACGCTCTTCGCGGCGCTCTTGGGGTTCTTCGCGCCCTTGGCGTCCACCACGACGGTGAAGGGGCCGTTGAAGCCGGGGCCGAAGCCGTCGGCGAGTTCGTCGTAGGCCCGTCGTTCGGTGGTCGCGGTGGACTTGGACTCGTCGCCGGGCATGCCGAGTTGCAGGTCGAGGACCGGCAGCGCCACGATTCCGAGGCCGATGACCGAGGCGAGCAGCACCGGCACCGGCCGGCGCTGCACGAACCGTGCCCACCGGGTGCCCGCGTTGTCCCCGGTACGGGCGCCGCTGTCGCGGCCCGTGCGGATACGGCGCGGCAGGACCGCGTTCGGCAGGATGCCCAGCAGGGCGGGTACGAGGGTGAGGGCGACCAGGACGGCGACGACGACGGCTCCGGCGGCGGACAGGCCCATCTTGGTCAGCGTCGGCACGCCGACCACGGACAGTCCGGCCAGGGCGATGACGACGGTCAGGCCGGCGAAGACCACCGCCGAGCCGGCGGTGCCCACGGCGCGGCCGGCGGCCTCCTGCGGACTGTGCCCGTGGCCGCGTTCCTCGCGGTAGCGGGAGACGACGAACAGGGCGTAGTCGATGCCGACGGCCAGGCCCAGCATGGAGGCGAGGCTGCTGCTCGTGGTCGACAGCCCGAGCGTCGAGCCGAGCGCCATGATCGACACGGTGCTGATGCCCACCCCGAGTACGGCGGTCAGCAGCGGCAGCCCGGCCGCGGCGAGGGAACCGAAGGTCACCAACAGGACGACGGCCGCGATGACGATGCCGATCAGCTCACCGGACCCGCCGGCGGCGGCGTCGGCGAGCACCGGCCCGCCCACGTCCACGGTCAGCCCGGCGTGCCGGGCTTCGTCGACAGCCTTCCGGAGGTTGTTCCTGGTGGCGTCGGTGAGGTCCTTGGACGCGGCCTTGTAGGTGACCGTCGCATACGCCGTGGAGGCGGCCTTGTTCACCGTGCCGGCGCGGAAGGGGTCCACGGCGGCCTGGACCTGACTGCTCTCGGCTGCCTCGCCGACCAGCTTCTCGATCACCGCCCGGTTGGCGGAGGAGGTCAGCTTCTCCCCGCCCGGTGCGACGAAGACGATGCGCGCCGTCGCCTGGTTCGGACTCTGCGAGGCGCCAGGGAACCGCTTCTGCAGCAGGTCGTAGGCGCGCTGCGACTCGATTCCCGGCATGGAGCCGGTGTCGTCGGGGGGCGAGGCCGCCTGGGTCGAGGCGAAACCGAGGGCACCGAGCAGCACCACCCAGAGCAGGGCGACGTACCAGCGCCGCCGGAAGGCCGTACGGCCCATGCGAGAGAGAAAGACAGCCACGGAGCGGATCTCCACATCAGGATCGGGAACTCGTCCATGCTGCGAAGCCGGAGCCCCGGCCGTCGTCGTGCCGACGCCGACAGCTCCTACTGAGATCGCCGACCCGGCCTACTGAATCGGCAGTACCGCCGGACAGGCGGTAGCCACCGGGGGCGAGTGGGCTGCGCACCAGACCCGCCACCGCGCTGTCCTCAGGAAGGCCGGACGGGCCCACGAGCCGCTACCCGCGCCGGAGGCGCAGGAGAACGCCGCCGCTCGACGGCTCACGCCGGCCACGAGCCGCCACAGGGCAAAGACACTCGACGGCTCACGCCGGCCACCATCCGCCACAGGGCAGAAACACCAGACCGACCCGTGTGCACGTCCGCGGGCCGGGCCGACGGGCTGTTCTCGTACATGCGCAGTAGCGCCCGTCGTACGCAGGCAGTACACGCGCGCCTGCACCCGTCCGACGCCGTGCCCTCGGACGGGCTGCCACTCTCTGAGGGCTTCACCGCCCGACCGGCGCAGCGACCATGTGCGCCCTGGACCAGGTACCGGCCCGCCCCTCACCGAGGCCGCCGCCGGTGACCGGTCCACCACCCCCCCGGAACATCCGAGAGGACGGCCTAGCATGCCGCTCACCGCCTTAACGAGGGCGAGAACCGCCGCCGCACTGTCCGCGCTCATCCTGCTGGCCGGCGCCCCCGCCGCCCTCGCCGAGACGGACTCCGCCCCCGCACGTCACCCGGCGAACGAAAAGATCCTGGAGACCGACGTCACCAACCTCCCCGACACCCGGGAGGGACAACCGGTCCTCGCGGTCAACCCCAAGAACCCGGACAACCTGGTCTTCACCTCGACCGTCTTCCCCGACAGCCCCGGCCTTGAGCCCGTCGGCGCCTGCTTCGTGGCCTTCTCCTTCGACCGGGGCACCACTTGGCACCAGTCGTCCTGGCCGATGGGCGACCGCCCCCAGTGCGGCGAACCGGAAGTCACGACCGACGCCGACGGGGTCTTCTACATCTCCGACAACCAGATCGGCCCCGACCGCTACACGACGTACACCAACCACAACGTCGTCTCCAAGTCCGTCGACGGCGGCCGGACGTGGACGGGCCCGGTGCAGACCCCGCTGGTCCTGGGCGGTGCACCCAAGCTCCGTGTGGACCAGGCGACCGGCAAGGTGTACGCGGTCGCCTCCCACACGGCCTTCGAGTACCCCAGCGCCATCTCGGTCAGCAGCGACAAGGGCGAGACCTGGTCGGATCCGTCGACGATCCCCGGTCCTCAGCCCTGTGTCGAGATCACCCCCGACCTGCCTCCGTCCTGCGGCTACCCCGGCCGTGAGATCGCCGTCCACGCCGGGATCCTGGCCTCCGCGAGCCAGGGCGACGACGGCAAGGTCGCCTTCTACACCACCCGCGACGACGGCGAGAGCTGGCGGACCCTCCCGGTCACCGACAACCACGGCACCCCCGTCCCCAACGGCACCGGCTCCCTCGTACCGGTGCCGGCCCTGGGCGCCGCCGCCGACCCCGTCCCCTGGGTGTCCGCCGACCCCACCCACAAGGGCCGGTTCGCCGTCATGGTCCCCCGCGACTCGAACCTGGAGGTGTACGTCACCGGCAACGCCGGCAAGTCCTGGACCGGCCCCGCCACCATCGCCGCACCCGACGCACAGCGACCCTGGTTCGACTTCGGCCCCGACGGACAGCTCGGCGTCATGTGGCGCACCACCGAACTCAACGTCTACTCGGTGGTCTCCTTCGACCACGGCCGCACCTTCAGCGACCGCCTCCAGGTCAACGGGACCACCGAACCCGCCGGCGTCAACGGCCCTCCCGGAGACCGCTGGTCGACCATCACCCTCGACAAGAAGTACGCCTACGTCGGCTGGGCCGACGGCCGCAACGGCGAACTCGATGCCATCCTCGGCCGCGTCCCCCTGAGCGCCTATCACGGCGGACGGCGACCCTGACACTCTGACACCTCGGCCCCTTCCAGCCGCCCGGGACGGGTCGGGCGGGGCCCGGAAGCCCCGCCCGATTCGTGCACGCACCTGGCCCACGACAGACCGAGCCCCCGGCGCTGACGCCCACAAGGTCGTCGACGCCGCCCGTCGTGACCTCAACCCCGGTTGAGGCGTCGTACGAACGCTCCGGTTCGTTCCCGACAAGTAGGGGGTGTGGCCGCGATCGCGTGGCCGCGGAAGGGGACCCGATGGAACCGGACAACCTGGATGGCGCGGACGACTCGGACGACGACGGTCTGCTCGCCCGCTCGGCCCGTGATCCGGCGGCCTTCGAGCCGCTGGTCGAGCGTCACGCCGGCGTACTGCACGGCTATCTGACCCGCCGCGCGCCCGCCGCCGCCGACGATCTGCTGGCGGAGGTCTGGTTGCAGGCCTACGCGAGCCGCCGCACCTTCGACGCCGCCCGTGGCACGGCCCGTACCTGGCTGTTCGGGGTGGCCAGGAACGTGCTCGCCGCGCACTGGCGGCAGGGCGGGCGGGAAGAGGCGGCGCCGGGAACGCCCGGCGACCGTGCCGACACCGACCCGTGGCAGGCGGTCGACGAACGGCTGGACGCGGCCGCGGTCGCCCCGTTCCTGCGGCGCACCCTCGCCGGACTGCCGCATGTGGAGCGCGAGTTGCTGCTCCTCGTCGCCTGGGAGCGGCTCACCCCGACCGAGGCCGCGGCCGTGGTCGGCGTGCCCCCGGGCACCGCGAGATCCCGTCTGCACCGCGCCCGCGCACGGCTGCGCGAGGCACTCGCATCGACCAGCGCCAGCGCCAGCACCAGCACCAGCACCAGCACGTTCGACCGGACGGGAGACCTCGCATGACCACGACCGAGCCTGATGTCCTCGACTTTCCCGGCGCCGAAGCGCTGACGGCCGCCGGTCTGGTGGATCCGCCGAGCGCGTCGGCCGTCGCCGTGGCGCGGGCCGCTGTACGGGAGGCGGTGGCTCGTGACACGGCGGACGCCGTTGCGCTGGTTGCCCCCGACCCGGCGGACGCCGTCCCGCTGCGGCCGCGCGGGTGGGTCCGGCGGCGGTTCGTCGGGGCGGCCCTGGCCGTCGCGGCGGTCACCGCCACCCTCCTCGTCTACCCGACGGTCTCGGTCGACGGCGGCCCTCCGGCCGCGAGCGCCGACGCGGCGGCCTTCCTGAACCGCGTCGCGGACACGGCGGCGGACGGCGACAAGTCCGCCGCGGACGCCCCGTACTGGAAGGTGCGCATGCGGACCACCGGCATGGTCAATGGCAGGGGGAGCCGGGTCCAGACGACCTGGTACAGCCGGACGGCCACCTACTCCCGGAGCAGCCCGGGAGCGGAGACGAAGATCTGCCACGACGGCTTCTGCAAGTTCCCCGGCGGGATGGTCTGGACGATCGGGAAGACCAAGCTGACCTGGGACGATCTCGGTAAACTGCCCACCGATCCGGCGGTCCTGAAGACCCGCCTGCTCGGGGACGCGGGAAGCGGCTCCGGTTCGACCGGTTCCCTCTACAACAGGATCGTGAACCTGATCGCCGGCTCACCGGCGAGCCCCGCGTTGCGCGCGGCGCTGTTCGAGATCCTGGCCGGGATGGACGACGTACACCTCGTCGGCCCGGCGAAGGACAGTGCGGGACGGCAGGGTACGGCCGTGGAGTGGCAGGGCCCGAAGATGCGCAGCCGCCTGATCGTCGACCCCCGCACCAGCACCGTCCTGGAATTCCGGCAGGCGGGCTTCCCGAAGCCGGACTCGAGGTTCGCCACGACCTACCTGTACGTGGGCCCGGCCCAGAAGCTCGGCTGACCACCACCCGAAGCCGGATCCAGGTACCGCCTGGCGGGACGGTACCTGGCCGGAGTCATCTCTCCGCCGACCCCAGGAAGATCGGGTTGGTGAGCGCCGCGAGGGCGCCGGGGACGGGGCCCGCTGCTGTTTCGTGGCGGAGTTCCGCCCGCACGTACGCCGCGTACTGCGGGGTCGTCTGCCACTCGACCACGCCCGAGCCGGCCACCGGCAGCGGGTCGCTGGTCAGCAGGACGCCCTCGTCGGTGACGAAGCGGACCGTGCAGCGCGGCACCCCGGAGGCCTCCAGGCGGACGGTCACCGGGGTGTCGGCGGCCACCTTCAGCCGTTCGCCGATCCCGGCCTGCTCGCCGCGCCCGCCCGTCGCCGTGAAGCTCACCTTCACGTTCTTCGACTCGGCGACGTAGGAGCGGCCCGCGCGCAGCCCCTCCTGGATCGCCTCGCGGGTCAGGTCGTCGGCGAGGACGACGGTCTGGGGCACGCCGACGGGGTCCGGGTCGCGGTGCGCGTCGCTGTTGCCCATCGCCGGCAGCCATTCCTTGTTGTCGAGCACCGAGGCGACCAGCGTGGCGTCCCAGGCGGCCAGGGCCACCTCGTCGTCGGGGGTGTAGGGGCCGTTCCACACCTCGACCGCGTCCGCCTCGCCGAACCCGAACTTCCAGGCGCAGCCCACGCAGGTGGCGTGCGGATGCGCCGGTACGACCAGACCGCCGGCCTTGTGGATCTGGCGGGCGAAGCGGCCGAAGCGGTTGTCGCGGGCCCGGTAGCGCCAGTCGACGAAGGTGCCCGGGTCGGTGCCGAGGGCGACGACGTGGCCGTTGCGGGTGGTGATCTCCTCGCCGAGCATGATCAGCAGGTCGTCGCCGGCCTGGTCCGCCCAGTGCGCGTGCGAGGAGTGCGTGTTGTGGTCCGAGGAGTTGATGAAGTCCAGGCCGGCGGCGCGGGCGAGGGCCGCGATCTCGGCGGGGGTGCGGCGGCCGTCGGAGTACCAGGAGTGCAGGTGGCAGTCGCCCCGGTACCAGTCCCGGCCCCGGCCCTTCGCGCGGGACGGCGGGTACACCGGGCGGACGGGGGTGCCGGGCTCGCCGTACGTCAGCGTGATCGTCAGCTCGTAGTTCAGGCCCTGCGGGGCGACCGTGTAGGGGCCGAGGGCGACGTACCAGGTGCCGGCGTGCACCGGGCCGGGAAGGTAGCCGGGGGTCGCGTCGTCGGCGCGAATGAAGAACTCCGTGCGCGCCCCGCCCGACCAGCCCCGGAAGCCCTTGCCGCCCAGCTCGGTGCCGTGCTGGTCGAAGATGCCGATGTCGAGCGCGTTGCCCGTGGTGCCGGCCGGGACGCCCGGCCGGTCGTAGGTGTAGGAGACCTTGATCTCCCGGACGCCGGCGGGGACCTCGACCGGTACGTACACGAAGTCCGGGCAGCCGGGCGGCAGCGTGCCGCGTACCGCCTTCGTCTCCTGAGTCCCGGGAGTTCCCTGCCCCTGGCCGTCCGCCGCTGCGAAGCTCACGCTTCCCAACGTAAGGGCTGCCGCCGCGCCCGTCACGAACAGGGCGCGTCTGCCGATGCCGTGCGTGTCCTGACACATGCCGGTGACTCTCCTCTCCTGACGTGAACTCCCATGGAAGGACAGGGAATCCACAGGCATCCGTATGCCATGTGCATAGCCGTGTGAAAGGTGGGGCGAACGATGCCGACCAGTCGGTATGGACATATCGCGCCACCCCCGGTACAGATGGCCCATGCGTATAGCCGTCACGATCTTCCTCACCGACGAGACCATCACCCCCGTCCGGCTCGCCCGTGAACTGGAGGCACGTGGTTTCGCCGGGCTGTACCTGCCCGAGCACACGCACATCCCGGTCGAGCGGACCACCCCGTACCCGGTCGGCGGCGACCTGCCCCGCGAGTACGGCCGTACCCTCGACCCCTTCGTCGCCCTCGGCCAGGCCGCCGCCGTCACCGAACGCCTCGGCCTCGGCACCGGTATCACCCTGGTCGCCCAGCACGACCCGATCGACCTCGCCAAGCAGACCGCCACCCTCGACCACCTGTCCGGCGGCCGCTTCACGCTCGGCGTCGGCTTCGGCTGGAACGTCGAGGAGGCCGCGGACCACGGCGTGGCCTGGCGGACGCGGAGGGAGCTGGGCCGGGACCGGATGGCGTTGATGCGGGCGCTGTGGACGGAGGAACCGACCGCCTACGAGGGGGAGTTCGGGAGCGTACGGGCGTCGTCCGCGTATCCCAAGCCCGTCCAGAAGCCGCGCGGGCCGGTCGTCGGTCCGCGCACGCTGGTCGGCGGGGCGGCGGGGCCGAAGCTGTTCGCGCACATCGCGGAGTACGCCGACGGGTGGCTGCCGATCGGGGGGCGCGGGCTCACCGAGTCGCTGCCGGTCCTGCGGGGCGTGTGGGCGGACGCCGGGCGCGACCCGGCGGCGCTTCAGGTGGTGCCGTACGCCGTCTTCCCGAGCGCCGGGAAGCTCGCGCACTATGCCGAGCTGGGCATCGAGGAGGTCGTGGTGCAGTTGCCTCCGGCGGGGGAGGCGGAGGTGCTGGGGGTGCTGGACGGGTACGCGGAGTACCTCTGAGCGAGTTGTAGCGACTCGTCTGCGGGGCTGGGGTGGTGGGCGGCTGCGGGTGCGTGGTGGCTGGTCGCGCAGTTCCCCGCGCCCCTAAAAGAAGGGGCGCTGCAGCAAGCGCCCCTTTAGGGG
>NZ_JBHXSK010000056.1:0-77235 GCF_042716195.1 Streptomyces sp. NPDC058683 | reverse complement strand
GGAGAGAACCCCTGCGGCCCGCGGCGTCTTCGCGGAACCACGGCGGCGACGAGAAGGCGTGCGTCGCCTGTACTGCCGGGAACCCGCCTGTCCGTGATCACGGCCGGTGCGGACACCGACGAACGGATCCCACAGGACACCGCAAAAGCCGAGGTGTCTCAGAGAAGCCGGCGCCGGGGTCAGCGCGCTGACCCCGGCCGAGGACGGAGTGCCTCCGTCAGGAACTGCACCGCGTGGCCCGGCGGAACACGACGGGCCGGCGAGGAGCCGGGCACGTCGCGGCCGGTGACGTAGCGCGGGCGGTTCCGCCGCCAGGTCAGGAAGCCGGTTCGGCGGCCGCGGTGTCCGGGCCGCGCAGCCGCAGACTGAGCTGGGCGCACACCAGCCCCAGCACGCCGACCAGGGTCCACAGCAGCCACGGACCGATCGCGTACACGGCGGCGCCGATGACCGGTCCGGCGCCCGTACCCAGCGCGTATGCGGCGCCGTACAGCCCCTGGTAGCGCCCGACCATCCCCGGCGGAGTCAGACTCGCCAGGTGGGCCTGGACGATGGAGGAGTACGCCATCTCGCCGAACGTCCAGATCACCACCGTCGCCGCCAGCAGGACCATTCCGGTGGTGAACCCGGACAGCGCGAGACCGCCGCACACGAGCAGGTTGGCGACGGCCAGTACGTACTCCGGCCGGTACCGCGAGATCACGCTGGTGATGGGCAGCTCCAGCAGCACCACCAGCAGACCGTTGAGCCCCATGAGGAGACCGAAGTCACGTGCGCTCAGACCCGCGTCGTTGACATGCAGGGGAAGGCCGACGGCGGTCTGGATGTAGGCGAACATGGAGAACACGGTCATCAGCAGGAATCGCACCAGGGTGCGGTCGGTGAGCACCTGCCGGTACCCGACCGCCGGGTCCGCGGGTGCTTCCGCAGTGCCGGAATCGGACCGCGGCTGCGGTGCGTCGCGCAGCAGCACCGCCACGATCACGCCGAACAGCAGCAGAGCGGCGGCCTCCACCAGGAAGAGCCCCACATAGGAGATGCTGGCCAACACGCCGCCGAGCACGCCGCCCAGGGTGGAGCCGATGTTCTGGGCGAACCGGAGCACCCCGAAGGCGGCGAGCCGCTGCTGGGAGGACGACACGGAGTCGATGAGCACCGCGGCCATGGCCGGCCGGTAGATCTGCGACACCAGGCCGATGAGACCGACCACGGCGATGATCGTCGGGAGCGGTCCGAGGAACGGCACGGACGCCGTCAGCCCGGAGGTGGCCATGACGGACAGCAGGATGGCCCATCGTCTGCCGATGGTGTCGGTGAGGTGGCCGCCGATGACGTTGCCGAGGACCCGGCCCAGACCGGACGCGCCCAGCACGAGCCCCGCGGCCCCGGCGGAATGGCCGTGCTGGGTCACGTAGAGCACGATGAACACCGGCAGGAAACTGCCGACCTGGAGGATCAGGTTGCCGAGACTGATGATCCAGACCCGGCGGGGCAGGCCGCGCAGGGTGTCACGGAATCGCGGCTCGTCGGCGCGTGACCGGTCCGCCGTCCCGGTACTCATGCCGCCGACTCGGTGCGCACGTGGATCGCCGCGACCGGCTGTCCACCGTGGGATATCGCCATGGTGGCGGTGATGCTCCGGGCGAGTAACGAGAACCGTCGGCTGGCGGGCATGACATGGCTGGACAACGTGGCTCCTCCGTGTGGTGCGCCGCACTCGAACTCAGCGGCTTCCTGTCCGTGCACAGGGAAGGAACTCGGGTCGGCGTCCTGTGCCGTCCCGGTCCTTCCCCCGGGCTTTCTATCGCGGGCTGTCGGCGTAGAGGTGGTCGCGTTCGATTTCGCGCAGCTTCCGATAGTCGGCACGAAGCCGTTCCGGATCCTCGGAGATGAGAATCACGTACCCCGGCTGGGTCGCGACGTCGACCGTGCGGGGAAGCGGCTCTCCTGCCGGATGCGTCGTGACGGCGTGGACGTAGGACGGGAGTGCGCGGATGGCGGCCATCGCCTCCTGGGACGGGGCCACACCGTGGTCGTCCGGGTTGATGAGATGCACGTACCGCAGACGTTCCAGCAACTGGTAGGCGGTGGTGGGCAGTCGGTCGAACTCGTCGGGGTCCGCAACGGACAGGCCGATGAGCTCGATCTGGTTGGTGCCCAGGCAGCGACTGCTGATCTCCGGAACCTGCCCACCGCCGAAGCGCGCGGCACACTCGACGAGCACGGGTCCTGTGGCGGTCATCATGATCTCGGTGTGGCTGGCCCAGTTCCGGACCTCCAGAGCGTCGAGCACCTGGTGGGTGTAGGCCTCCACCTTCTTGGCCTCCGGATCGTCCGGTGCCAGGGGCTCGTTGTAGTCGTAGATGATGTTGCCGCCGGGGAGCCGGATCTTGTAGTACCGCCAGATCTCGACGGTGTGATGCCTGCCGTCACGGCTGACCGTGTTGACGAAGTACTCGTCGCCGTCCAGGAACTCCTGCGCCAGCACGACCTCGTTGGGCCGGCCGTGCCGGTCGGAGCTGGTCATGATCTTTTCGTGGACGGCACGAACCTGATCCGCGGACGAACACGCCACGACGTTGTCGGTGCCGGAGCTGGAGACCGGTTTCAGGACGACCGGGTAACCCGCTGTCGTCTCGGCCCACTTGACGATCTCGTCGGCGTCGGTCGAGACGATGGTGGCCGCCGACTCCACTCCCGCGGCACGCAGGGCCAGGACCATGTCGTACTTGTTGCGGCGGGACGTCGGCCGGCTCATCCCGTTGCCGGGAGTGCCGAGTTCGGCGGCGAGCCGGTCGGTCAGCTCGACGCCCGACTCCCCGGAGGAGATCACCCAGCCGACACCGAGCTCACGCAGCGCGGAGGCGGTGGCCGCGACATCACCGTCGTGCCGCACCTTGGCCACGAAGCCTTCGGGGAAGGGCAGCCGGGCCAGGTGGACGTCGGGGTTCGGCGACTGGACGTGCACGCACTCAATGCCGAGCCGGTTCATGACGGGCAGAAGGAGGCGTCCCATCGAAAACGCGTCGACGAACGCTACGCGCTTGGCTCGTGCCGGGGAACTGCTTGGCATCGTCAGCTACTTCCCTTGTGGGTCGGATGATCCGCGGACGGCAGGGCTCGGCCGAGCCGGGGATCGGATCGCGGACTCATTGTCACCACGGTGCCGGATCCGGCGAGGGCTCGGCCGACCGGGTCCGGCACCCGCCCGTCGGCTATGCGGACCGACGGCACTCCGCCGGTCAGCGCCTCCCGTGCCGCGACGAGCTTGAGCGCCATGCCACCGCCGGCGTGCCGGCCGGGCGCACCGGCCGCGGGTACCTCGTAGGTGCTCAGCACACTGGTCTCGTCGGAGGGATCGGCAAGCACTCCCGGTGCGCCGGTCAGCAGCACCAGCTGGTCGGCGCCGAGTGCCGCCGCGAGCGCGGCCGCGACCCGGTCGGCGTCGACGTTCACCGGTTGCCCGTGCTCGTCGATCGCGGGCGGCGAGACCACCGGCACGAAACCGGACCGCAGCAGGGTTTCGGCGAGTTCGGGGCGCACCTCCTCGAGCCGGCCGCTGAGATTGTCCCGGACCAGGGTCGTGCGGCCGTCCACGACGGAGCGCACGGCGGACTTGCGGCGGGCGCGCAGCATGCCGCCGTCCAGGCCGGTGAGACCGACCGAGGGCACTCCGAGCCTGGACAGCTGCGCGACGATCTTCGGTTTGACCCCGCCGGCCAGCGCGAGGACGACCACCTCCAGGGTCGCCGGGTCGGTGTACCGGGTGGACACCTTGTCGGGGGCGACAAGCGTGCGTTGCGGGACACCGAGTCTCCCGGCCAGTCGTGCGATCTCCCCGGAGCCGCCGTGCACCAGGAGGATCGACTGTCCTTCCCCGACGAGCCTGGCGACGTCGGCGCAGATGCCCGCGGCGTCGACGGACGGGTTGCCGCCGCACTTGATGACCATGAGCGGTCTGGTGGTCACAGTGTCTCCAGTTCGCCGTGAATCGGATGGGATGCGGGCCGGTCGGGGCCGACCGTCGCTACGCGGACCGTGGTCGGGTTCCGATGAGTTCCGCGTTCCTGCTCGCGGCCTCTACTCGCCCCAGTCCTCTTCGACTTCGGGCGCGCGGGCGAGCACCGTCGGACTCAGCGCCACGATCTCCAGTTCGCTTCGGCAGCCCGCACAATCGATGATCTCGTTGAGCCGTGCCGACTGGCTGATCTGCACCTCGTCCTCACACTCAGGACAGGCCTGCATGGTGGGCATATGGCGAATTCCTTTCAATCGACCGTTCCGGGGCGGACCACAGGTCTGCCGCGTCGAAAAGGACGGTACGACCGCGCCGACGTCCTGTGCGTCCCCGATGAACGCATTCGCACAGACACATCGTGTTGACCCTCCTCTCGTGCGGCTGCGCATGGCGCTTACCTCGACGAGCCCTTCGCCCGTGCCACCCTTGACGCCGGTCCGGGGCCGCCGGCGGAGGCGAATCCGGCTGAACCGCCGAGATCGAACGCCGCGAAGCTTTCTTCGCCACAGGTCGGTCGTGGCACGGATGCCGCCGGATCCGGGTAAGCGAAATCCGTACCCGAAAGGGCGTGGAATCAACGCAGCGCATCTTCGTCATTGAATTTGCCGCGGACGCACGCGGTGATGGTCCGTGCGTAGCATTCCTTTCCCGTGGCCGGAGTTCGATGACAGCGTCCGTGCGCTCTTCGGGCGAGAGGGGAACCAGTCGTGAAGGTGCTGTCGGTTCTGCGTTCCCGCCTGGCGCGTCGACGAGTTGCTGAGAAACCCGACGGAAAGGACGACCGGTCCCTCTCCTGCCCGTGCGCTTCGTGGCCACCGGAGTCTCCGTGGATGTCGACGGACTGGGCGCGACGGGGTTACCCGTCCTCGTGCTGGGAGTACCGGTCTCCGTGACCGGCGCATGCGCCGACGCCCCTCCTGCTCGGCCGCCGAGCAGACCACACTTGGCCCTCATCGATGGGAGAACCATGCGTACCCCACGCCTCTTCGGCTACCAGCAGCTCCACGAGGGAGCCGTCCTGATCACCCGTCAATGCCGCACCGTCAACGTCGTGCGCGGTCAGCAGCAGGTGTCCGAGCTGCTGTCGGCTCTCAAGAGCGAAGACGCTCAGGTGGTGCTGTCCCGCTATGCGGACCGTGCGCGCGAGATGCAGACGTCGCGCCGGCCCTGAACGTGATCTGAGCCGCGGCCGAACGGAGCCTGGGCAACCGGCTTCGCCGGTCGCTGACTCGTACGGTGTGACCGGTCCGGGGGTGTCCTGGGCCGTTGGCGTGGCGTCGGGCGGGGTGTGTCGACGGCCTCCCGGTCCCGGCGGCCACGGCCCGGGCGTCAGCGTCTTGAGGTGGCGGTGACGTCCGTGGTGGAGAGGCGTCAGGGCGCGCTGCCTGCCGTTGCCGGGCCCCGCAACAGCGACCCGGTCCTGACGGTGCGTCGGATCCTGGTCCGCCGCACCGGCAACGCGGCCGCCGCCCGTGCCGAGGTGATCGCCGCGAACCGTCGCGTCGCCGCCCTCCGGAACCCCCATGTGCCGCCCCTCCCGCCACCGTCTGCCTGAGCGGGTCGGCCCCGCGTCAGAGGCTCGGGCAGCCGGGTGAAGACTTGCTAGGGGCCGCGGGCGAGGAGTCCGGGCACCGTCCTGGCCGGGTGTGGCCCCGGCCGCGACGGCTCCCGTCCGGCTCCCGTCCGGCTCCCGGGCCCGGGAGCCGGACGGGGCGTGAGACCTCTGTCCGCTGCGCCCCGCCCGGGGGCGGCGAGCCGGCCGGCACACCGCCACCAGGTCGGCCCACGGCGTCAACTCCCGGGCTGGGCGCACCTGCCTCAGGGGCTCTTCTCCGTCAGCAGAACTCCAGGAAGAACATGTCGCGGTACCCCTCCGGACTCGCCGGGGCCACCCGTACCGGAGACACGGAATGCAGACCCGTGCGGTCGTCCAGGAATATGTAGTCTCCGGGGTGGCTCAGGGCGTGGGTCAGTACCGGTTCCTCGGCGTTGTCGTAGAGCGTGCTGACCCCGCCGGTGATGTCCTTTCGGGCGATCAGCATCATGACGATGTGCTCGACACCGTCCCGGTGGATTCCCTCCGGTGTCGGATTCCCGGCCTCCTCCTCGGAGGCGACGATGCGGTGCTGATGGATGTTGATCTGACGGACCGGGGCCACGGGTTCACCGTCGGGCGTGGTCTCTGCGATGCGTGCGACGAAATGGGCCAGGATCCGCCGGAACACGGAAGTGTCCAGCAGCGCCTGGTCGATCGGTTCGAAGCGGCGGACGATGCCGCCGTTCAATCGGTTTATCTCCCTGCTCTGGAGGAAACCGTCCTGGTCGACCAACCGGACGGTGCCGTCGGCGACGGAGTACGAGACAACGCAGTGCTTACGACGCCGATAGGTACCGCCGTCTCCCATGTAGGGGTCCAGCGGCAGGCCTTCCCAGAACTGGCTGAACTTGTCCCAGTCGTCGCTGTCCCGTAGCAGGTCGTCACGCGCGTTGCCGAGCGTAAACTTCAGCCCACCCATTCTCTCGGTCTCCTCTGGTCTGGGTCGCGGTTCTCGGACAGTCGGGCAGTTCGGGGGTCAGTCGGCGGGGGAGGGCTTCGAACCGGACTCCCGTTCAGCGCCATTGGCGGACCCGAAAGCGAAATGCGAGCTGCCGCGTTGTTGGGACGCTACGGGCATGCGGATACTTTGCGCATCCTTGGCAGATTTATGGTCGGGACGCATCGCGTTGACCTTTTCCCCGGCGGTTGCGTATTTCGCTCACCTCGCCGAGGCCTCGACGCCGGCTCACCGGTTTCCCGACATGGAAAAGCTCCCGGCGGACGGGACGATCACATCGTCACCGTCGCAACCAGGAGCTTCGGTTCTGCCGGCCGGGTCCGGATATACGACCCGGTCAGGCGAAGGGCAACCGGACAACACGCCTCATGGCGTCACGGACGTTTCATACGACTCGCCATTCACCGACGGCGCTCAGGACGTTCGCCGCGCGAGCGCGCAACTGGTCCACGGAGTCGGCGGTGAGCGCGAAACGGAGGAAGTAGTTCTCCTGCTCCAGGTCACTGACCTGGTAGCGGTCGACGACCACGGCCTTGATGACGCCCGGGAGTTCGTACAGGTCGTCCTCCGTGGCGCTGATCTCCACACGGCCGAGCTCTTCCGGTTCCACGTCGACCCACCCGATGATCGTCCGGTCGCGAAGCGGGCCCAGCCGTTCCAGGGTGAACTCGCCCAGCGACATGGAGACGACCGCCTCCACCGGGTCGATCCCGCTGACCTCCTGGATCGCCGTCGGATACATACCGCCGCCGAAACGGGGATTGATCTCCACCAGCTCCGTACGGCCGTTCTCGTCGGCCCGGCCCTCGACGTGCAGCCAGAGCTGGTCGAGGCGGAGGTCGGCGCAGAGCGCGTTGATCATCTCGGTCAGGACGGGCACACCGGCACGCACGTGAGCCTGCTGCGGGGGATGGATCCGAAGCCCCGCGTCGTGGTGTCTGACGTCGTCGTGGTCGGGCTTCTCGACCGCCAGGACCGGATGGAAGCGGCCACCCACGACGGGGCCGTCCACGGAGAACTCGATCCCCGGCAGATACTCCTCGAAGATCATTTCCGTGTCGCCGAAGCCGCGGTCGGCCAGGTGGCGCCGGTAGGCGAGGAGGTCGGCCGGGCCGTCCACCCGGCGAACCAGCCGCGAGGCCGTGGACTCACGGGACGGCTTGACGACGGCGGGGAAGAAATCCACCCCCGCCGGGTCGCCGCAGAAGCCGATGGCGGACAGCCCCAGGGCCCGCATACGCTCCCGGACCAGCGTCTTGCTGGCCAGCACATCGAGGCCGGCGCCGCCGCCCGGAAGACCGTAGTGCGCGGCAAGGCCGCCCTGCCAGGGGAGCAACGGTTCGATCAGGTTGACGACGGCGATGGGGACGATGCCGCGCTGGTCGAGCCGGCTGACGAGCGTGGGCAGGTCCTCGCTGTCCCAGTCCACCACGACATGGGCATCGCAGATGTCGCGGTGGCGAGTGTCGGGAATCTCGGATATCAGGACCGACCGCAGTCCGCGGGCTCGAAGTTGATCGGCAGCAAGGGCCACCGCGCCGGCATTCCATTTGGAGAGGATGAGCACGGATTTCACGGAGCGACCTCCAGGACTCATATTCGGGTCTGGCATCAAGAAACACGGGCCGGCATCAAAAATGGCACGGGCGGGGCCGCGTCGTGGTAATCGAGAGGCTCAGTCCCGGGAGAGGCAGCTCAACACGCTCGTGAATGCGTTTGCCGCGGACAACTCACCTGACGTCGGTGCGGTCGCACCGTTCTGCCGGTCCGCCGGCGGAACCGACATCGGTCGAGTCGTCGAGATCAGCTTTCACCGGGGCGCCCGGAACATCCGGAGCGTCCGGGAGGTGCGGGACGCCGGCGGCCGCGGTGCCGGATGTCGAGGTCGGCAGCGGAACCCTCTTCGTGCCCACCGTCCGGACGTCGGAGAACAGCGCCCCGAGGAACGCCAGGGCGCCGACCGCCGCCGACACCCACAGGGCGCGGTGCAGGCCGAAACTCGTGGCGAGCGCACCGGAGCACAGCGATCCGACGGGGAGCGTGCCCCATACGACGAAGCGGATCGTGGCGGTCATGCGGCCCATGAGCGGTCGCGGGGTGACACTCTGACGCAGGCTGACCTGGTTCACGTTGAAAAGCACCACGCCGAACGACTGCACGAACACGCCGCAGGTGATGAACACTTCGGGGGCCGAGGCGGGCGCGGCGGGGGTGAGGAGAGGGCCGACTCCGTTGAGGAGCGCACCCAGCACGATGCTCGGCCCGGTGCCCAGGCGCTGTGACAACCTGCGGGCCACGGCGGCCCCCAGGACGATGCCGAGAGAGCCGATCGCCATCACCGTGCCAAGTTTGGCCGCGGAGAAGCCCAGTTCGCGCACCGCGTAGGTGGTGAAAATGGCCGCGACCATGCCGAACGAGAAGTTGAGGAGCGCCCCGACCCCGGCCACGGGGGCCAGCAGGCGGTGGCGGCGCACGAAGCGCAGTCCCTCGCCGACCTCCTTCCACAGCACCGACCAGGTCGTCCGGTTGCCGTCCGTCGCCACCGGCTTCTCCCGCCCGGGAGGAATGCGCGACACCATGAACGCGGAGAACAGGAAGGACAGGGCGTCGGCGCCCAGCGCGACCGGGGCCTTCAACGCCGAGATCAGCCAGCCGCCCGCGCTGGGGCCGATCACCTGCGACGCGGACCGCGCCAGCTCCAACTGGGCGTTTCCCTCGGTCAGCTGGTCCGTCTCGACGACGTCCGGCAGATACGACTGGTAGGCGACGTCGAAGAACACGTTCGCGACACCCTGCCCGAACGCGACCACATAGAGCTGGCCGAGCGTCAGCATGTCCAGCGCGTAGGCCAGCGGGACGGTGAACAGCAGCAGCGCGCGGAAGAGGTCGGTGGCGATCAGGACGGGCCTTCGGGGCATCCGGTCGATCCACACCCCGGCAGGCAGGCCGATCAGCAGGAAGGGCACGATTCCCACGGCGGTGAGCACACTGACTTCGAAGACGCTGGCGTGCAGCACCTGGAGGGCGGCGAGAGGCAGCGCCAGGAAGCCGATCTGGCTGCCGATCTGGCTGACGCCCTGCGCGGCCCGCAGCCGCCGGAAGTCCGGATTCTGAGTGACCCTCATCTGCTTCGTCTCTCTCTCGGTGGCTTGATGGCCGCTGATCCTCCGGGGCGGCGTCCGACGACGGTCGCCCACCGCCGCCCTGGCCCGAGTGACCGTCAGGGCCACGGCCGGTGCCGGCAGTTCCCTTTCCGCGGCGGGCATGGCACCTCGTTCGAGGTCGTCACCACCGCGGCCGACGTCGACGACGCAGACTCCGCTCTGCCGCCGAGCGGACCTTCGTCCCGCCCGGTCCGCAACCGTGTTACGAGCTCATATGTCCTTGATTCCCTGAAATGGATCCCCTGATCTCACGGCCGGGCACCGCGACCGGAATAGAGGCCGATCTCAAGACTGGCACAGACCGCGTTCGCGTCGAGTAATCAGGGTGCTTAGCCGCGCGACAGGAATCTAACTCCGACGACTCCTTGAGGATGTGTTCGTCGCGGACGCGGGTGAGGCGCACGGGTTCGTAGCTTTCTTTCGCACGGGTCGTCGGTTCGTACTGGAAGGAGTCGTGATGGTGGGTCGGAGTATTTCAGCCAGGGAGGTGTGGTCGTGATACGGGTGGCGGTGGCCGGTGCGGCCGGTTATATCGGCGGGGAGTTGCTGCGGCTGCTGCTGGGACATCCCGAGGTCGAGGTGGTGGGCGCGGTCTCGTCCCGTTTTCCGGGGAAACGGGTCGATGGTGTGCATCCGAATCTGCGGTCCGTCACCGATCTGACGTTCTGTTCGGCGGATGAGGTCGGAGACTGCGACGCGGTGTTCCTGGCGCTGCCGCACCGGGTGGCGATGACCCAGATCGATCACTGGACTCAGCGGTCCAAGCTCGTCTTCGACCTGACCGGGGACTTCCGGCTCGACGACACCGAAGTCTTCCGGCGTTACTACGGCGAGGAGCACCAGGCCCCGCATCTGCTGGCCGATTTCGTGCCCGGCCTTCCCGAACTGCACCGCGAGCGTCTGCGCACCGCGGACCTGATCAGTGTTCCCGGCTGCATGGCCATGGCCGGCGTACTCGCTCTGTACCCCCTGGTGGAACGTGACCTGATCGATCCGGAGCACGGGGCCCAGTTCGACGCCCGCACCGGTTCCAGCGGCTCGGGGGCCACGGCCGGCCAGGCCAACCTGCACGCCGAACGCAGCGGTTCCATGCGCGTGTTCGCGCCCACCGGGCACCGTCACGAAGCCGAGATCTCGCGCCATCTGGGCCTGTCGGCCGCGATGACCGCCACCGGCGTCGAAGCGGTCCGCGGGGTCCAGACGATCTGTCACGCCACTCTGCGCCCCGGCGTCGACACGCAGACCGTGCGCCGGGCCTTTCGCGAGCAGTACAACGAGGAACCCTTCGTCCGGGTTGTCGCGCACCAGCGCGGCACCTTCCGCTACCCCGACCCGAAGATCCTGCTGGGATCCAACTACTGCGACGTCGGCTACGCGATCGACGAGGACAGCGGCCGCCTGACGACGATCGCCGCCCTGGACAACCTCGTCAAGGGCGGCGCCGGCAACGCCCTGCAGTGCCTCAACATCCGCATGGGCCGACCCGAGACCCTCGGCCTGACCTTCCCCGGTCTCCACCCCCTGTGACCCCCCGGCCGACCGGAGAGATCGTGACCCGCACGGGGACCGGCATCACGGTGCGCATCTCCTGCGCGGGGTCGCCGACCCACAGCTCACGCGAAAGGGAGATCCACACATGAGCGAACCGAATGGCACGCCGGCCGAGTGGCAGGGCGGCACAGTCTGGCTGACCGGGCTGCCGAGCGCGGGCAAGACCACCATCGCGGTGGGGCTCGCCGAGCGGCTGCGGGCCGACGGACGCCGGGTTCAGGTGCTCGACGGCGACGAGGTCCGTGCCGCGCTCTCCGCGGAACTGGGATTCTCGAAGGAGGACAGGGACACCAACGTGCGGCGGATCGGTTTCGTGGCCGGGCTGCTCGCCGAGCACGGCGTCACGGTGCTGGTGCCGGTCATCGCCCCCTACGCGCTGTCCCGCGAGGCGGTCCGGGACCTGCACGCGGCGCGCGGCGTCCCCTACCTCGAGGTGCATGTGGCAACTCCGGTGGAGATCTGCGCCGACCGGGACGTCAAGAGCCTCTACGCCAGGCAGGCGGCAGGTGAACTCAGCGGTCTCACCGGCGCGGACGACCCCTATGAGGTGCCCCTCGACCCCGATCTGCGGGTCGACACGCAGCACCAGACGGTCGACGAGTCGGTCCGGCAGGTGCGTGCGCTGCTCACGGCACGAGGCCTGTCGTGACCGCCCCCGCGCGGATCGTGCCCGCCGGCGCTCCCGGACGCCCGGACCCGCGGGGTCCGGTGCCGCCGCTGACCCACCTCGACATGCTGGAGGCCGAGGCGGCGCACATCTTCCGCGAGGTCGCGGGGGAGTTCGACCGGGCGACTCTGCTGTTCTCCGGCGGCAAGGACTCGATCGTCATGCTGCACGTGGCGCTCAAGGCGTTCGCCCCGGCGCCACTGCCGTTCTCCCTGCTGCACGTGGACACCGGCCACAACTTCCCCGAGGTGCTCGCCTACCGCGACCGGATCGTCGAGAAGCACGGCCTCCGTCTCGACGTGGCATCCGTGCAGTCGTACATCGACGACGGAACGCTCCGCGAGCGTGCGGACGGCACCCGCAATCCGCTCCAGACACTTCCCCTGCTGGACGCGGTCCGTGACGGCCGCTTCGGCGCGGTGTTCGGCGGCGGCCGGCGCGACGAGGAGAAAGCGCGCGCCAAGGAACGGGTGTTCAGCCTGCGGGACGAGTTCGGTGCCTGGGACCCGCGCCGGCAGCGGCCCGAGCTGTGGCAGCTCTACAACGGCCACCACCAGCCGGGTGAACACGTCCGCGTCTTCCCGCTGTCCAACTGGACCGAACTGGACGTCTGGCAGTACATCGAGCAGGAGAGCATCGAACTGCCCGAGATCTACTTCGCGCACTGGCGGAAGGTGTTCCAGCGGGACGGCATGTGGCTGGCGCCCGGCGACTGGGGCGGGCCCCGGGAGAGCGAACCCGTGAGTGAACGCCAGGTCAGGTACCGCACGGTCGGCGACATGTCCTGCACCGGCGCGGTCGACTCGTCGGCTTCGACGGTGGCGGCCGTGATCGCGGAGATCTCGGCGAGCCGCGTGACCGAGCGCGGGGCGAGCAGGGCCGACGACCGGCTGTCCGAGGCCGCCATGGAGGACCGCAAGCGAGAAGGGTACTTCTAGACATGTCAACGGGCGTTGCGGAAGAGGCAGTTCAGACCGACTCGGCCGGCTGCCTCCCGGGTGGCCTGTTGCGGCTGGCCACCTGCGGGTCGGTCGACGACGGCAAGTCCACCTTGGTCGGAAGGCTGCTCTACGACACCAAGTCCGTCCTCGCCGACCAGGCGGCGGCCATCGAGGAAGTGTCCCGCAGGCGGGGGCAGGACGGCCCCGACCTGGCCCTGCTCACCGACGGCCTGCGGGCGGAACGGGAGCAGGGCATCACCATCGACGTGGCCTACCGCTATTTCGCCACGCCTGGACGGCGGTTCATCCTCGCGGACACACCAGGGCACGTGCAGTACACGCGCAACATGGTGACCGGCGCTTCCACCGCGGATCTGGCGGTGATCCTGGTCGACGCACGCAACGGCGTGGTCGCGCAGACCATGAGACATTGCGCCATCGCGGCGTTGCTGCGGGTGCCGCACATCGTGCTGGCGGTCAACAAGATGGACGCCGTCGACTACCAGGAGTCCGTGTTCACCGAGATCGCGGACGAGTTCTCCTCGCGAGCCGCCGAGTTGGGCGTCGCCGACGTCACCGCCATCCCGATGTCGGCGCTGGCCGGCGACAACGTGGTCGAACCGTCGACCAACATGGCCTGGTTCGGCGGCGACACGCTGCTGTCCCACCTGGAGAACGTCCCGCTGGTGGGGGACCCGGTCGGCGAGCCACTGCGGCTGCCGGTTCAGTACGTGATCCGGCAGCCGTCGAGCGACCGGCAGTCGGTGGCACGCTGGCCGGCCGGACAACTCGCCTCCGGCGCCCTCAGGGTCGGCGACCGCGTCGTCGTGCAGCCGTCCGGAGAGACCAGCACGGTCGCCGGCCTCAGCGTGCTCGGCAAGGAGACCGACAGCGTGCGGGCACCACAGGCGGTGGCCGTCCGGCTCGCCGACGAGATCGACATCTCCCGCGGCGACATGCTGACCGCGGACCCCGCTCCGCAGATACTGCGGCACATCACCGCCAACGTGTGCCATCTGCACGACCGCCCGCTGCGCGCCCGACAGCGCGTGCTGCTCAAACACACCACCCGGACGGTCCCCGCGGTGGTCGAACACATCGACCACCGCATGGACATCACCGACGGCCGCCGGCTGCCCTGCCAGGACGGTCTCTCCGTCAACGACATCGGCGGCGTACGGATTCGCACCGCCGAACCACTCGCCGTCGACGACTACGCGGACAACCGACGTACCGGCTCGTTCCTGCTCATCGACCCGCAGGACGGGGCGACGCTGGCCGCGGGGATGGTCCACGTGCGGGCGGGGGACCAGCACCTTCGGCCGGGGCGGGACCGGTGACCGCGGGCGGGAGCGGGGTGCGGTGCGGCGACTGACCGCCGTGGGCGAGCGGGACATCGACCGTCGGCGTTCGCGGGCGGTCTGCTCGCGTACTCCGCCGGGGCGGGGCGAGTCGAGGGTGGTCCAGCAGCCGACGTGAGTGCGGACCTCGCGCCGTCCCGGCCCACCACCTCGACATCCGGATGGTCGCGCAGCGCGCAATCGTCCACACCGGTCATCCGCGAACCGCCTGTTGCGGCGTTGGTACGCGCCGCAACAGGCGGTTGTGCCGTACTCCGGGACGCCGGCCCCGCCGGAACACGGGTGGGACGAGCAGCTGCACGACCGCATGACTCCCGTGCCGCCTCGGCATCGTCCGCCCTGCCTGTCGTGGTAGTGCGCACAGCGGGTAGGCGTGGTGACTGCACCGGATAAGCCTGATGTTTCTGTCTCCCTTCGACCAGGGCCCCAATACTGGTTCTCGGCGCGGGGAACTCACGGTCGCAGTGTGTTCCGTTCCGCACCTTGTCGGGAAATTCGGACGGTGTGGGCCGACCTCGAGAAGGAGACGAAATCATGACAGTCGAAATCGTTGGATCGATATCCGACCGGCTCGTCGGAACCGAGGCGCACCGCGCCTTCGCCGACCACGAGTTCTTCAAGCAGGTACACAGCCGCGAACTTTCGCACGAGCATGTGGGGATATTCCTCGGCCAGTGGTGGTACCCGCTGCATTACTTCCCGACCTTCCTCGCGCGCTGCATCTCGGTCCTGCCCGACATCGAGTCCAAGAGCGCGATCACACGGATTCTTTCGCAGGAGGTCGGTGTCCGGTCGGTCAAGGCCGCCCACGAGGTGATCTACGCCGACAGCATGGAGAAGGCGGGCTACGACCGCCGGACGGTGACCGGTTCCGCGCCGTTCGCGGAGACCGCCGCGCTGGTGGCCTGGTACGAGGAGTGCTCGGCGGACCGGTGCTCCGCGCTCGGCGGCATCTTCGCCACCGAGGTCACGGACCTGCTGATGGTCTCGGCGATCGGCGAGGCGGTGCGGCGGGAGTCCGGCAGGGAGCGCAACGCGTGGGTCGACATCCATGTCACACAGGAACCCGACCACGTCGACCAGGCGACCAACGCCCTGTTCTCGGGACTCACCCCGGAGCAGGACCGGGCGGTCCTCGACTCCGCCGAGGTGATGTGGCGGCACTGGACCGCGTTCTTCGACCGGCTCGCCATCGAGACCGGGATGATCGCGCCTTCCGGACGGTCCTAGCCGTCCACGGGGCTGGTGGCCGGGGCCGGGTCGTCGCGCTCGCCGACAGCGCGGCCGGCGCGAGTGGTGACACGGCCGCCGGACCGGTTCGACCCACGCGGCCTGCGCCGAAGAAAGCGACCGACCTTCACCACGCGAAGGAGCTGACACGTGGTTGCCCCAGCCATCACCAGGTTGACCGACCCCCATCTCTATTCCCACGGGGATCCGCATGCCACCTGGGCACGACTACGCAGAGAATGCCCGGTCTCCTGGCACGACGAACCGGATCACGACCCGTTCTGGGCGGTCACGACCTATGCGGAAGGCCTTGCCGTACTGAGCGACTGGAAGAGGTTCAGCTCGGCCAAGGGAACGTTCCTGCGGCCCAACCTCTCCGACCCGTACCCAGGTGCGGGGGTGATGATGACGCTCTCCGACCCGCCCCGGCACGATGTGCTCCGAAAGGCGGCTGCCGCGCTTTTCACGCCCAAGGCGGCCGAGGGGTTCCGGGCCAGGGCGACAGAGGTGTCGCGGTCCCTGTTGCGTGGTGTCGTCGACGCCGGTCCCCACGACTTCGTCAACGACGTCTCGGCGCCGTACCCGCTGCAGGTCATCGCCGGCCTGCTCGGTGTCGCGGGTGAGGACGTGGAGCGGGTCGCCGGCTTCGCCGAAGCGGCCGTGGGCAACATCGTGGACCTGGACGGGACGGCCGCGCAGCAGGCGCACCTCGAGGTGCTCGCCTACTACGCCGAGGTGATCGAGGAGCGCAGGGCGCGACCGACGAACGACGTGGTGTCGGCGTTCGTCCTCGCGCAGGCGGACGGGCTGGACATCACCGACGACGAGATCATCCTGACCTGCGACAACCTGGCTGTGGCGGCAGGGGAGACGACGCGCCAGGTACTGGCCGGCGGTCTGCTCGCGCTGCTCGACAACCCGGCGGAGCTGGCCGCGCTGCGCTCCGGGGCGGTCCCGCTCCGGAGCGCCATCGAGGAGCTCGTGCGCTGGACGGCGCCGGTGAACCACCTCATGCGCACCGCTGTCGCCGACACGTCCCTCGGTGACGTCGAGATCAAGGCGGGTCAGGCGGTGAGCGTGTGGCTGTCGTCGCTCAACCGGGACGAGAACGTGTTCGACCGGCCGATGGAGCTCCGGCTGAACAGGAGCCCCAACCGGCACATGAGCTTCGGCGGCGGGCGCCATTTCTGCATCGGCGCGCCGCTGGCCAGGCTGATGATCGGGGTCTTCCTCGAAGAAACCATGCGCAGCGTGGCGAGGATCGAGCAGGTCGGTGAGGAGCGACGCGCGCCGTCCTACGTCACCAACAGTCTCGAATCCCTGCCCTTCGCGTTCTATTCCGAGTGATCGGAATTTCCCAGCTCAACTGACCTCTTTTCAAGCACTGTTCAACCGGTCGGAACGTGAACAGCTGCTGGATATGGCCAGCACCATGGTGCCGCACAAGGGGAGCGTCAATGTCCGTGTATCACGATTCCACGAGGGAGCGATCGGGAATGGACCCGAGAACGGATCTCGTCCGGTCGATATTCGCCGAGCTCCTCGGCGTGCCTGCGGTGGCTCCGGACGACGACTTCTTCGAACTGGGCGGTCAGTCCCTGCTGGCCTCCCGCGTTCTCGGCCGGTTGCGTGCCGCGTTCGGGGTCGACGTCACCGCACGAGAGTTCTTCGCTTCGCCGACTCCGATCGGGCTGACGGACAAGCTCGACTCGTACCGGACGACACGTCCGCCCGTCGAACCGCGACAACGGCCCGCGCAGGTCCCGTTGTCGTACGCGCAGCAACGCCTGTGGTTCCTCAACCAGGTGGCCGGCGGTGGGACCGGCTACAACATCCCGGTGGCGCTGTGGCTGTCGGGCGAGCTGGACCGCGACGCGCTCCGGCACGCGGTGCGCGACGTGATCTCCCGGCAGGAAACCCTTCGGACGATCTTCCCGGCCGAGTCGGGCACGCCGAGGCAGGTGGTCCTGGAGGTTCCCGACCTGGCGACCGTCATGCCGGTGGTCCACGTCGAGCCCGGCGAGGCGCCGGAGGCGGTCCGGCGGCGTGCGGCCGAGGGCTTCGACCTGACCGTCGACGCGCCCGTGCGGGCCTGCCTGTTCGTCCTCGGCCCGCAGGAGCACGTGCTCCTGCTGTCGTTCCACCACATCGCGGTCGACGGCTGGTCGTTCGAGCCGTTGCGGCACGACCTGTCCGCCGCCTACCGTGCCCGGCTGGCCGGTGAAGCTCCGACGTGGCCGGACCTGCCCGTGCAGTACACCGACTACTCCCAGTGGCAGCGGGAACTCGCCGACAACGATGCCGACGGGATGCTGGCCAAGCAGCTGGGCTACTGGCTGACGGCGCTCGAAGACCTGCCCGCGCAGATCGCCCTGCCCGCCGACCGCCCTCGCTCCGCCACCACCGGCTACCGCGGTGGACGGGTGCCCTTCCACCTCGACGCGCAACTGCACCAGCGGCTCACCGATCTCGGCCGGGAGCACCAGGCGACGTTGTTCATGCTCCTGCACGCGGGCCTCGGCGCTCTGCTGACCAGGCTCGGGGCGGGCACCGACCTGCCGATCGGCGCACCTGCCGCCGGGCGCACGGACGCGGCGCTCGACGACCTCGTCGGCTTCTTCGTCAACACGCTGGTGCTGCGCACCGACACCTCCGGCGAGCCGACCTTCCGTGAGCTGGTCGAGCGCGTCCGGACGACCGATCTTGCCGCGTTCGACGCGCAGGACGTGCCGTTCGAGCACGTGGTCGAAGCGCTCAACCCGGTTCGTTCGCTCGGCCTGAACCCGCTTTTCCAGGTGATGCTCGCGGTGCAGACACACGTCGATCCCGCGCTCGACGCACCCGGCGTCGGGTCCCGGTTCGACCCCGTCGACATCGGGGTGTCCCGGTTCGAGCTGTTCTTCTCGGTCCAGGAACGGCGATCCGCCGACGGCATGCCGTGCGGGATCGACGGAACGGTCGAGTACTCCGCCGACCTGTACGACCAGGGCACCGTCGAGGCCATGGTCGAGCAGTTCTGCCTGGTGCTGGCACAGGCCGTCGCCGATCCGGACCGGCCGGTGCTGCGGGGCGAACTGCTGTCCGCGGCCGGCAGGCACCGGGTGCTGACGGAGTGGAACGACTCCGCCCGGTCCCTTCCGGCCGCCGACCTGGTGACGTTGCTCGACGAGCAGGCCGCGCGAACGCCGTCGGCGGTCGCCGCCGTCACGGACACGACCAGCGTCACGTACGCGGAACTGCACGCCAGGGCCGACCAGATGGCCAGGGAGCTGATCAGCCGGGGCGCGGGCGAGGAGCGGGTTGTCGCGGTGCTGCTGGAGCGGTCCGTGGACCTCCTGGTCGCGCTGCTGGCCACGGTCAAGGCCGGTGCGGTCTACCTGCCGGTGGATCCGGACTACCCCGACGAACGGCTCGGTTTCCTGATCGAGGATGCCGCGCCGGTGGTCGTGGTGACCCACCGCGAGCACGCACACCGGGTACCCGGCGCGCTCGTCATCGACTCTCCCGACGACAGGGCGCGGATCGATCGGCACCCGGCGACGGCACTCACCGAGGACGAACGCGGCACCGGCGACCCCGCCGCCGCGGCCTACCTGATCTACACCTCCGGCTCGACCGGCGCGCCCAAGGGCGTGGTCATGCCGGCCGCCGGTCTGCTCAACATGGTGTGCTGGCAGGCGGACCGCGATACGGGGAGCTCCGGCGGCGTCGTCGCACAGCTGGCCAGCGTCGGGTTCGACGTGTCCTTGGAGGAGACCCTGCCCGCCCTGGTCAGCGGCGGCACGATCGCGATTCCCGAACCGGATGTGCGCACCGATCCGGTACGACTGGTGCACTGGATGGACCGGCACCGGGTGACCATGGTCATCGCGCCGACACTGATGATCGACAGCATCTGCTCGGCCGCCGTCGCCGAGGGCCTCGAACTGCCCGCGTTCACCGACGTCGCGCAGGCAGGATCGGCCCTGATGCTGAGCGACGACATGCGGTCGCTGCTGAGCGGTCCCGTGGAGCGCAGGCTCGCCAACTACTACGGTCCGACCGAGACGCACGCAGCGACCATGCTCGTCCAGTCCGGTCAGGTGGCCGCCGGGGGGCGGTCCCCGGCCGTTCCGATCGGTCGTCCGGTGTGGAACCAGCGGATCTACCTGCTGGACGGGGAGTCGCGACCGGTCCCGCCGGGAGTGGTCGGCGAGATCTTCGTCGCCGGTGCGGGCGTCGCCCGCGGCTATCTGGCCAAACCGGGACTCACCGCGGAGCGGTTCCTGCCCGATCCGTTCGTGGGCACCGGCGGGCGGATGTACCGCACGGGCGACCTGGCGAGGTGGACCGGTGACGGCACCCTGGTCTTCGCCGGCCGGGCCGACCAGCAGGTCAAGATCCGGGGTTACCGGGTCGAGCCGGGAGAGGTCGAGGCGACTCTGCTCAAGCACCCCGACGTGGCACGTGCGGTCGTGACCGCGGTCGAGCCGGCGCCCGGGGACGTCCGGCTGGTGGCGTACGCGGTGGGCGTGGACGGCACCCGGCTCGTACCGGCGCGGCTGCGGCGGTACCTCTCCGACACCCTTCCCGCGTTCATGGTCCCGGCGTCGTTCGTCGTGCTGGACCGGATGCCGGTGAACGTCAACGGCAAGGTGGATGTCGCGGCGCTGCCGGCACCGCAGTGGACGGCCGGCGGCCGCGCCCCGCGCACGCCGCAGGAAGAGCTGTTGTGCCGGCTGGTCGCCGACGTGCTGAAGATCGCCGAGGTCGGGGTCGACGACGACTTCTTCGAGCTCGGTGGTCACTCGTTGCAGGTCGCCCGGGTGGCGAGCCGGGTGCGCTCGGTGCTGGGCGTGGACCTGCCGGTGCGAGTGATCTTCGAACGGCAGACCGTCGCAGGCATCGCCAACGCCATCGACGACCTGGCGCCGAACAGGCCGCCCGCCGCAGTCATGCGCCGCCCGGAGCGGGTGCCGTTGTCCTTCGCGCAGCGCCGGCTGTGGTTCGTCGAGCAGCTGGAGACGTCGGCGGGCCATGGTTCCGCCTACCACCTCCCGTCGGCCTTCTCGCTGACCGGTGAGCTGGATGTGGCCGCCCTGCGAGCGGCGATCGGTGACGTGATGACCAGGCACGAAAGCCTGCGGACCGCGTTCCCGGTGTCCGGCGACGAGCCGTGGCAGCGCATCCTCGACCCCGGGATCCCCGTTCTGACCACAGTGGACTCCTCGGAGTCCGAGATCGCCGACGCGATGACGTCCGAAGTGGACCGCCGGTTCGATCTCGCGGGCGCGCCGCCGATGCGGGCGGTGCTCTTCCGGCTCGGCCCGAACCGGCATGTGCTGCTGATGTGCCTGCACCACATCGCCACCGACCACTGGTCGATGCGGCCGCTGCTGCGGGACCTGTCCACCGCCTACGCGGCCCGGCGTGCCGGCAACGCACCGGAGTGGACGCCGTTGCCGGTCCAGTACGCGGATTACACGCTGTGGCAGCGGGAGATCCTCGGCGCCGACGGCGGGGCCGCCACGAACGAGGTGGCGTACTGGACCGAGCAGCTGGCCGGCCTGCCCGAGCGACTGGAGCTGCCGATGGACCGGCCACGCCCGGCCGTGCGCGGTCATCGGGGCGAGACCGTGCACTTCGAACTCGACGCCGACCTGCACGCCGGTCTCGCCCGATTCGCCGGCGCCGGACGCGCCAGCCTGTTCATGGCACTGCAGACGGCTCTGGCCGGTCTGCTCACCCGGATCGGCGCGGGTGCCGACATCCCGATCGGCGCGCCGATCGCCGGCCGCAACGATGACGCGCTCGACGATCTGGTGGGCTTCTTCGTCAACACCCTGGTGCTGCGCACCGACACCAGCGGCAATCCGACGTTCACCGAACTGCTGGCGCGGGTGCGCGAGACCAACCTGGCCGCGTACGCCAACCAGGACGTGCCGTTCGAGCGGCTGGTCGAGGCGCTCAGGCCGACACGCTCGCTGAGCCACAACCCGCTCTTCCAGGTGACGCTCACGCTGCAAGGCGCGGGCGAGGCCGCACTCGACCTCCCCGGTGTCGCGGTGACCAGGCGGCAGATCGACGTGCAGACCGCCAAGTTCGACCTGTCGTTCTCGTTCACCGAACGGCGCGGCCCCGACGGCAGTCCGGAAGGCATGGCCGGCCTGGTCGAGTTCGCCACCGACGTCTTCGACCAGGAGACGGTCGTCGCGCTGACCCGGCGTCTGGTCCAGGTGATGCGTGCCGCGGTGGCCGATCCGGCGGCCCGGCTCGACACGGCCGACGTGTTGCTGCCCAGCGAGCGCGAAGCGCTGCTCAGCGGCGCGATGCCGATCTGAGAAGAGGAGGCACCTCGTGCAGATCACTGTTGCCGGTCCACCGGTGAACGCACCGGCCAGGCCGCTGCGGAACAATCCGATCTGGTTGCGGTGGTTGGCCGCGGCGTCTCTGGCCAGGCTGCCGCAGACCGCGCTTCCCGTCGCGCTGGTGCTCACCGCGCACCAGGCGACCGGCTCGTTCGTCGGCAGTGGACTGCTCAGCGGCGCAAGCGCGATGACCTACGCACTGTGCGCTCCGTGGCGAGGCCGGCAGATGGACCGGGCCCTGCTGCCCAAGGCCCTCGGGTGGTCACTGCTCACGGCGGCCGCCGGGCTCGTCGCCACGTCGGTCGCGGCGGCCTCGGGTGCTCCCTTGTGGCTGCTGCTGGTGTTCGTCGTCCTGGCCGCGTCCGCCGGCGCCGGGGTGGGCGGGGCCTACCGGTCGGTCCTGCCCCACTTCCTCCCCTCCACCCAGCTTGCCCAGGCCTATGCGGTCGACGCGGTCGCGGTACAGGTGGCCTGGATCGGTGGTCCGGCGCTGGCGGCCGTGGTGGCCGCCGCGGTCGGACCGCAGGCATGCGTCGGCGTCGTGGCCGCGGTGACGGCCGGGGGCGCCCTGCTCAGCTGGACGCTGCCGAAAAGGGAACCGGGCAGCCCGACGCAACAGCACTCCTCGGCGCGCGCGTTGCTCGGGTCGCTGTGGGCGCCGCTCGTGCTCAACGCGGGGATCGGGATCAACCTCGGCGCACTCGACGTGGCGCTGCCGGCCCTGATGGTCGATCACGGCAAGGCCGCGACGAACGGCGGTCTGGTGCTCGCCGGCCTCTTCGCCGCGAGTGCGATCAGCGGTTCGGTCTACGCCGCCCTGCCGTCGACGAACCCGTTGCGGAAGGTGAAGACCCGCACGGTGGCCTGCGTACTGATCGCCGCGTACGGCACGGTCATGGCGAGCACGGTCGCGGTACCTCAGTTGTGGCTTGCCGTTGTCTTCTTTCTGGTCGCCGGACTGGCCTTCGCACCGGGCGACAGCGCGGTCATTCTGCTGGTCTCCGAACAGGCTCCGCCGGCGCGGCTGGCGGAGGCGTTCGGATACTTCTCCGCCATCGGCTACGTGGGTATCGCGCTCGCCAGCCCGGTGGCCGGCTGGTTCGTGACGCGATTCGACGCCGGGGCGGGTCTGCTCCTGGCGGCACTGGCACCACTGGTCGCGGTCGTGGTGGTGATGACGACTCGCGTCGGCCAGAAATAGAGACGCCCGATCGCAAAGAAATGTGCGACGGGACGGTGTCTCGCAGCAATCAATATTGTTTTTCGACGAAATGCGGAGGTCGATCATGGTGGACGTCGACGACAACGTCGATTACATCGTCGTGCTCAACGGTGAGGAACAGTACTCGATTCTCCTGGCCGACCGCGAAGTTCCGGCAGGGTGGGTCGGCGAAGGATTCCGCGGGCCTCGGCAGGAATGCCTGGACCACATCGACCTTGTGTGGACCGACATGAGGCCGCTGAGTGTCCGCAGGCGAATGGACGGGAAGTAAAATGCTGTACGAACGCGTCGTCCAGCAGGCCATTCGGAATCCTTCGGCTCCCGCGGTCACCTTCGACGGCGAGACCCTGACCTACGACCAGCTCGTCCGCCGAGCGGACCGGCTGTCGGACGCGCTGACGACGGCCGGCGTCCGGCCGGGCGACGTCGTCGGTGTCCTGATGAGACGGTCCACCGAGATGATCTCGGCGCTGCTGGCGATCCTGCGGGCCGGCGCCGCCTACGTCGGGGTCAGCCCCGACGACCCGCCACAGCGGCGGAACGACCTGCTGACCGACGCCGGCGTGGAGTTCGTCGTGGCGGACGACCAGCTGTGCGAGTGCGTGCCCGGCCGGTTCACCACGCTCTCCCCGTCGGCCGTGGGCCCCTCCGCCGGCGCTCCGGCGAGCACCACCGCCGACGACCTCGCCTACGTCAGCTACACGTCCGGCTCGACCGGGCGGCCCAAGGGCGTGATGGTCCCGCACCGCGCGGTCCTCAGGCTGGTCACGGACATGAACTGGATGACCGTTCGCCGGAACGACGTGTTCTTGCAGGCGGCTCCCCTGGCGTTCGACGCCTCCACCTTCGAGATCTGGGCACCGCTGACCCACGGCTGCCACCTCGTGATGGCGCCGTCCGGCCGGATGACCTTGGACGGGGTCGCGGAAACCCTGCGTGAGCACGGCGTGACGGTGCTGTGGCTGACGGCCGGCCTGTTCCACGAGATGGTCGCGCACGACATCGGCGCGTTCGCCGGCGTGCGTCACCTCGTCGCGGGCGGCGACGTCATCCAGCCGGGCCCGGTCGCACGTCTGCTCGCGGCCCATCCGGGCATCACGTTCACCAACGGATACGGTCCGACCGAGAACACGACCTTCACCACGACCTGGACGACCGGCGCCGCCGCCGGGGACGGCCTCGACACGATTCCGATCGGAACGCCCGTCAACGGCACCCGGATCGCGGTGCTGGACTCCGAACTGCAGCCGGTCGAGGTGGGCGCCTGCGGTGAGCTGTACACGTCGGGAGCCGGGCTCGCCCACGGTTACCTCGGCCGGCCGGGCGCCACGGCCGACCGGTTCGTTCCCGACCCGTTCGCGGATGAGGCGGGGGCGCGGATGTACCGCACCGGCGACATCGTCCGGCTGCGGCCCGACGGAGCCTGCGAGTTCGTCGGCCGGGTCGACGACCAGGTCAAGATCCTCGGCCACCGGGTGGAGCCGGGTGCGGTCGAAACCGCGTTGCACCGCCTGCCAGGGGTCAGCCGGACCGCCGTCGTCGTACGGACCGCCGCCGACGGTACGAAGCGGCTGGTGGCCTATGTCGTACCGGAGGACGAGCCACCGCCGCACTGGGGCGAGCAACTGCGCGAACAGCTGCGCGCGGTCCTGCCGGCGCCGATGATCCCGTGGGCCGTCCTGGTGCGCGACACCTTGCCGCTGACCGGCAACGGGAAGATCGACCGTGCCGCGCTGCCGGCGGCGGACCTGATGGCACGCAACGTGTCGAACGAGTTCGTCGCACCGCGGACCGACGTGGAGCACCGCCTGGCCGAGCTGTGGGCACGCGTGCTCGGTGTGGAACCGATCGGCGCCGACGACGACTTCTTCGACCTCGGCGGCCATTCGCTGAACGCCGCGGACCTGCTCGGCTCGTTGCGGACGGAGTTCGGTGTCGCGTTCCCGGCACGCGTCCTCTACCTGCAGCCGACCATTCGCGAGCTCGGCGAGCAACTGGAAACCGCCATCCGGAGCGGAGCGCAGCGATGACCGTCGCCGTAGAAGTGGGCCGGTGCCCGATGCACGCCGGCCCGGAGATCGACCTGTTCGAGCCGGGCACGTTCGCCACCACGGACATGCACGCCGTCTGGCGCACCCTGCGCCGGGAGGCGCCGGTCAGCTGGCATCCGGTCGGCGACGACGGGTTCTGGTCCGTGACCCGGTACGACGACGTGAACCACGTGCTGCGCGACCACGCCACGTTCACCTCCGAACAGGGATCGCTGCTCACCCTCCTCGGCAAGGGCGACCCGGCCGGCGGCCGGCAGATGGCGGTCACCGACCCGCCCCGGCACGCGAGGATGCGGGAACCGTTGCAGCGCGCCCTGTCGATCAGGGAGGTGGAGCGCGACCTGCCGCGTATCCGGTCCCTGATCCGGGAACTGCTCGCACCCATGAAGGACGGCGGCGTGTTCGACTTCGCCGCGGCCATGGCGGCCATGCCGATGGCGGTCATCGGCTCGTGGATGCGGCTTCCCCGGTCGGACTGGCCCGAGCTGACCCGGCTGACGGGCGCGTCCATCGCGCCGGACGACCCGGCCTTCGCCGGCCCGGGCGGTCCGGAAAGGACACTCGTCAGAGCACACCGTGAGCTGTTCGCCTACTTCCAGGACGTGGTCGCGGAGCGGCGCGCCGCCCCCGGCGACGACCTGATCGGCGTGATGCTGGACATGCGTGTCGACGGGGCGAGGCTCACACCGAGTGAGATCGTGTCCAACTGCTACAGCCTGCTGCTCGGTGCCAACGTGACCACCGCCCAGCCACCGAGCGCCGCACTGCTCGAACTCGCCGGAACCGACGCGCTGGCCGACTGGGCGGCGCATCCGGACCTGCTGGTGAGCGGGGTGGAAGAGGCGCTGCGCTGGTCCTCGCCCGCACAGCACTTCATGCGCTACGCCAGGCGGGACGTGCGGATCCGTGACGTCACGGTCCACGCGGGCGACGCCGTCGTCGCGTGGCTGGGTTCGGCCAACCGGGACGAGACCGTGTTCTCGCGGTCCGACACGTTCGACGTCCGCAGGCGCCCCAACAAGCACGTCGCCTTCGGCGTCGGCCCGCACTACTGCGTCGGGCACACCGTCGCCAGGGTCACGCTGCGGGTCCTGTTCCAGGAGCTGCTGACCGGCTTCTCCGACATCGAGGTCGTCGGCGAACCCGTGCGGCTGCGGTCGAACTTCATCGCGGGATACACCAGCCTGCCGGTGACGGCACGAGGAGTACGGCCATGACGAGCGGATCGACCGTTCCCCTGCGCAGGTGGCTGCCCCGGCCGCTGCAGGAGACTCCGTCGCGGATCTTCTGCCTGCCCTACTCGGGCGCGGGCGCCTCCATGTTCAGCCGGTGGCCGGACGCCGCGGGCGACACCGGACTCTGCCCGGTGCAGCTGCCGGGCCGGGAGAACCGGCTGCGGGAACCGCACTTCGGGACCTACGAACAGCTCGCGAAGGACGTGGTCCAGGCGCTGCTGCCCGCCATGGACCGTCCCTTCGGACTGTTCGGGCACTGCAGTTCCGCGCTGATCGCGTTCGAGATCGCCGCCGTGCTGCACCGCGAAGGGCTGCCGATGCCACGGCGGTTGTTCTGCTCCTCCCAGGTCGCGCCCCACGAAGGCCCCTGTGGCAGCTACTTGACGATGACCGACGAACAACTTCGCGCGGAGCTGGTCGCGCTGAGCGACAGCGAGCTCGACGAGTCCGTCCTGGACGTCGTCACCGAGGTGCTGAGAGCGGACGTCGAGGCCAACAAGGCCTACCGGCCGGCCGAGCCGGTGCTGCTGGACACCGCGGTCACCACGATCGGCTGGTCGGCCGACCACGAGGTCCCTCCCGAGCGCATGAACGGGTGGGACCAGTACTCCAAGAAGGTCCACCGGGTGGTGCTGCCGGGCGTGCACCACACGTTCCTCGACGCCCCGGCCGCGCTGCTGGCGCAGTTCGCCGACGGAATGGCCTCGGATGACTGAGGTGCGGACCTGCCGGATCGCCCGAACCCACAACGGCCCGCCCGGCAGCGCGAACGGTGGATACGCGTGCGGGATGTTCGCCAGGACCGCCGCCGACGTGGTCGGGCCGGCCGCGGTGGTCCAGTTGCACGCGGCCCCGCCGCTCGACACCGGGCTGACCGTCCACGCGCATCGCGGGCGGGCGCTCGTCTGGCACGAGGACGAACTCGTCGCGACGGTTTCCGCCGCGGTGCACGACCAGCCGGCGGTGGCGCCGTTCGTCACCTTCGCCGCCGCGGAACGGGCGAGCGCGTTCTTCGCGGGCGCGGTGGCGCACCCGTTCCCGGAGTGCCTGGTGTGCGGAACCGCCAGGACCGACCCGGCCGCGTTGCACCTGACCCCCGGGGGTGTGGACGGCCTTCCGGGTGTCGTCGCGTGCACCTGGACCCCTGGTGACCCGGACCTCGACACCATGTGGGCCGTGCTGGACTGTCCCGGCGGCTGGACCCTCGACCAGAGCGGCTCCCCTTACGTGCTCGGCAGGATGTCCGCGCGCGTCCACGCGGTCCCTCCGCCCGGCGAGCCCACGATCGCCGTGGCCCAGCACATCGCGACCGCCGGCCGGACCGCGCGGGTGGCCAGCGCGCTGTTCGGTTTGGACGGCACCGAGTTCGGCCGGGCGGAGGCCACCTGGGTCCGGCTCAGTGCTTCTTCCGATCCGGCACCGACGAAAAGGGAGCGTCTTCGATGGTGACTGCGAACCTGATCGACCTGTTCGAGGAGCAGGCGCTCCGACGACCGGACGCCGTCGCGGTGGTGTGCGGGGAACGGGAACTGTCCTATCGGGAGCTCGACAGCCGGGCGAACCGGCTGGCCCGCCTGCTGGCCGGGTCCGGCGCCCGCCCCGGCGCGTTCGTCGGAGTGTGCCTGCCGAGGTCCTTGGACCTGCCGGTGGCGCTGCTCGCCGTGCTGAAGACCGGCGCGGCCTATCTGCCGTTGGATCCGGGCTATCCCGAGGAACGCGTCGCGTGGATGGTGCAGGACGCGGACCCGGTCGTGGTCGTCGGCACGTCGGAGGTGCTCCGGTCCGGGGACCCCGTGCTCCTGCTGGACGATCCGGCCGTGGCGGCCCGGCTGGCGGACACCCCGGACGGCGCTCCGCCGGTCGTACGGGATCCCGGCGACGCCGCCTACATGATCTACACCTCCGGGTCGACGGGACGGCCGAAGGGAGTCGTCGTCCCGCACGCCAACGTCATGGCGCTGTTCGCCGCCGCGCGCGACCTGTTCGACTTCGGGCAGGACGACGTCTGGACGCTGTTCCACTCCTACGCGTTCGACTTCTCGGTCTGGGAGCTGTGGGGCGCCCTCCTCCACGGCGGCACGCTGGTGGTGGTTCCGGTCGACACCGCCCGGTCCGCGCCGGACTTCCTGCGGCTGCTGGCCGACCGGCGGGTCACCGTCCTCAACCAGACCCCGTCGGCGTTCTACGAACTGGCGCGAGCCGATGCCGAGGACCCGGTCACCTCGAGCCAGTTGGCTCTGCGCTACCTGGTCTTCGGCGGCGAGGCGCTCGACCTGGCGAGGCTGGAGGAGTGGTACGGGCGGCACACTCCGGGCAAGCCCGAGCTGGTGAACATGTACGGCATCACCGAGACCACCGTGCATGTCACCCACGCCGCCCTCGACCGCGACCGGACGGCCGTGACCGGCCTGGTCGGCCGGCCGCTCCCCGGCGTTCGGTGCTACGTCCTGGACGACGGGCTGAACCTGGTACCGCCCGGTGTGGTGGGCGAGCTGTACGTGGGTGGCGTGGGCGTGGGATGGGGCTACTGGGGTCGTGGCGGGCTGACGGCCGACCGGTTCGTGCCGGATCCGTTCGGCGGTGCCGGCGAGCGGCTGTACCGGACCGGCGACCTCGTGCGCTGGGGGCGCTGGGGTCTGGAGTACTCGGGGCGGATGGACGACCAGGTGAAGATCCGGGGGTTCCGGATCGAGCTGGGCGAGGTCGAGTCGGCGCTGGCCCGGTGCCCCGGGGTGGCGGACGCCGTGGTCGTCGCCGGCACGAACGGCCGGGGCGAGCCGTGCCTGGTCGGGCATGTCACGCCGGACAGGCCGGACGGTTCGGTGAACCCGTCACAACTGGGCGTGGTCGCGCGGGAGTTCGCCTCCCGGTACCTCCCCGCCCACATGGTGCCGGCGGTCGTCATGGTCTCCGCGGAGTTCCCGCTGTCACCCACCGGCAAGGTCGACCGGCGGGCGCTTCCCGCACCGGCGTTCGACGCGTCGGCCAGCCGCCCTCGCTCGCCGGTGGAGGCGGTGCTGTGCACGTTGTTCGCCGACGTGCTCGGCATCGACGAAGTCGGCCCGGACGACGGGTTCTTCGACCTCGGCGGGCACTCGCTGGTGGCGACGGGTCTGGTGAGCCGGGTGCGGACCACGTTGGGGGTGGAGCTGGGAGTCAGCGCCGTGTTCGAGGCACCGACACCGGCCGCGCTCGCGCGGCTGATCGCGGGTCACACCACTGAGGGCGGGGCCTGTGACGTACTGCTCGAACTGCGCGGGCACGGCAGTCGGCCACCGCTGTTCTGCATTCATCCGTCCAGCGGGATGAGCTGGTCCTACGCCGGTCTGCTGCACCACATCGATCCGGAGACGCCGCTGTACGGACTGCAGGCACCGAGCCTGAGCGGCGACTCCGTCCTGCCGGGGACCATCGAGCAGTTGGCGGCGGACTACCTGCGCCACATCCGTTCGGTACAACCGAGCGGACCGTACCGGTTGCTCGGCTGGTCGTTCGGTGGTCTGGTCGCCCACGCGATCGCGGTCCAGCTCGAGCAGGAAGGGCAGCAGGTGGCGTTGCTGGCCGTTCTGGACGTGTCGCCGGTGGCCGCGGAGACCGACGGCACGCAGGCGGAGGGCCCTGCCGGCACCACGCGCGACGAGGCACTCGCGGAGGAGATCGGCGATGCCAGCCTGCCGGAGGAGACGATCGCCCGGATCACCGCCACCCTCGGGCACAGCGGCCGGCTGCGTGACCGCTTCACCCCCGGCCGGTTCGGCGGCGATCTGCTGCTGTGCACGGCTGGACCCAATGCACTGGCCGACGACTGGCGCCCGCACATCGGCGGCCGCATCACGACCCACGAGATCGCCACCACACACCTCCGGATGATGCGCCCCTCCGCGTTGGCCCAGATCGGGCCCGTCCTGGCGGCCGCGCTCGCCGCCGGGGACCGGTAGGCGCCCGCGGCACCACCGATCCGGTCGGGAGGAAGACATGAACCAGCAAGCAGGAAACGGGAGTTCGATCGTAGGATGTGCGGCGACTGATCCTCGCCCCGGTTGAAGGACGTACACGACTCATGAGCGACCCTGTGACGACGCCCGAGCCGGCGGAGCAGCACAAGATCGACACGTCGGTGCCGCACTCCGCCCGTATCTGGAACTACTGGCTCGGCGGCAAGGACAACTACCCCGTCGACGAGGCGGCCGGTGACGCGTACACCGAGGTGTTTCCCGGGATCGTCACCATCGCCCGTTCCAGCCGTGGCTTCCTGCGCCGCAACATCGCGTATCTCGTCTCCGAGGCGGGCATCCGGCAGTTCCTGGACGTCGGTACCGGCCTTCCGACCGCGCAGAACACCCACGAGGTCGCCCAGGGACTCGCTCCCGAGGCGCGGATCGTCTACGTCGACAACGATCCCCTGGTGCTCGCCCACGCCCGTGCCCTGCTGTACTCCACCGACGAGGGCGCGACCGCCTACATCGACGCCAATGTGACGGACCCGGGCCGCATCCTGGAGGTCGCCGCTCAGACGCTGGACTTCGGCCGTCCCACCGCGCTCATCCTCAGCAACATCCTGGGCCACGTCGCCGACTACGACCGGGCCCGGTCCATCGTCACCCAGTTGATGGAAGCCCTGCCCTCGGGCAGCTACCTCTCCATCAATGACGGGTCGCGCGGTATCGACCCGGTCTTCGAGCAGGCCCAGGACGCCTACAACAGCAGCGGCGCCGTGCCGTACAACCTGCGCACCGTCGACGAGATCACCACGTTCTTCGAGGGTCTGGAGCTTGTCGAGCCCGGTGTCGTCTCGGTGACGGAGTGGCGTCCGGAGCCCGGATCGGGCACTCCGGAGGTCATCGCCGAGCACGGCGGACTGGCACGTAAGCCGTAACGGCGGAAGCCGCACGGCCGGAGCGGCGCGGTCAGGCGGACCGGCATCGGGTCGACGATCCCGATCCGCTCCCGGCGCTCGACGGCCCAGCGGCCCTGGCGCCCCGTCCTGCGCCGCTCCCAGCTCGCCTCGCGCCCCCCGGACCCGCGTGCCTAGCATGGCAAAAGGCGCCGTCGGGTCCGGCGGTGTGCGCCCCCGACGGCGAAGGGTGAGAGCCGTGAGCACCTCCCACGACCAGCAGAAACGGCCGCGGCCGGAAGAGCCGGGGACGGGGGAGCAGGTCGAGGAGCGGGTGGGGGCCAGGCCTGAGGGGGAGCCGTTCTTTCATCCGTACCATCACCCCGCCGCAGGCTGGGGGGCCGCCAAGAGCGTGACCAAGTTCCTGGTGCGGGAGCGGGCGCTCGTGGACGGACCGCGCGCGATCATGAAGATGAACCACGAGGGGGACGGGTTCGACTGCCCCGGGTGCGCGTGGCCCGACGACACGAAAGGGCTGCGGCTCGACCTCTGTGAGAACGGGGTCAAGCACGTCACCTGGGAGATGACCCACAAGAGGGTCGGGCGCGAGTTCTTCGCCGCCCACTCCGTCGGCGAGCTGTCCGAGTGGAGCGACTTCGCGCTGGAGGACCAGGGGCGGCTGACCGAGCCGATGGTGTACGACGGCGACTCGGACCACTACGTGCCGATCAGCTGGTGTGACGCGTTCCGGCTGGTCGGGCGGGCGCTGCGGGAGCTGGACGACCCGAACCAGGCGTCGTTCTACACCTCGGGACGGCTCGGCAACGAGGCCACCTTCCTGTACCAGCTCATGGCCCGCGAACTGGGCACCAACAACCTGCCGGACTGCTCCAACATGTGCCACGAGGCCAGCGGACGCGCCCTCACCGCCTCGCTCGGCACCGGCAAGGGCACCGTCGACCTCCAGGACTGGGACGCCACGGACGCCCTCTTCGTGATGGGCGTGAACGCCGCATCGAACGCGCCCCGGATGCTGACCGCCCTCGCCGACGCCTACAAACGCGGCGCTCAGGTCGTGCACGTCAATCCGCTGATCGAGGCCGCGTCGCGGCGGACGATCATCCCGCACGACTTCGTGGACATGGCAGCCTTCCACTCCACCCGCACCGGCACCCTCGACCTCCAGGTCCGCATCGGCGGCGACATGGCGCTCATGCGGGGCATCGCCAAGGCCGTCCTGGAGCAGTCCAGGTCGGATCCCAAAGCCCTCGACCAGGAGTTCATCGACCGGCACACCAGCGGTTTCGAGGAATACCGCGAGCTGTGCGAGGCCACCCCGTGGAAGGAGATCGAGCGGCAGTCCGGGATCAGCCGCGCCGACATCCTTCGCGCGGCCCGGATCTACCGGGACGCGGACCGCAGCATCATCAGCTGGTGCCTGGGGGTGAGCCAGCACGAGCACGGGGTCGACACCGTGCGGGAGATCGTCAACGTGCTGTTGCTGCGCGGCAACCTCGGACGGGAGGGCGCCGGTCCCTCGCCCGTGCGCGGGCACAGCAACGTGCAGGGCAACCGTACGTGCGGCATCGACCACCGGCCGACGGCCCAGTTCCTGGACCGGCTCGCCGAGGTGTGCGGCATCGACCCGCCCCGGGAGCACGGGCTCGACACCGTCGGCACGATCCGGGCGATGCTGCGCGGCGACGTCAAGGTGTTCGTCGGCATGGGCGGCAACTTCGCCCTCGCCGCGCCCGACACCCCGGCCACCTACGAAGCCCTGCGCGCCTGCGAACTCACCGTCCAGGTGAGCACCAAGCTGAACCGCAGCCACCTCGTTCACGGCCGGCAGGCGCTGATCCTGCCCTGCCTCGGCCGTACCGAGAAGGACCACCAGCGGACCGGCATCCAGAGCACCTCGGTCGAGGACTCGATGAGCATGGTGCACCTGTCGGTCGGGATGAAGAAGCCGGCTTCCGCGCACCTGCTGTCCGAGCCCGCCGTCATCGCCGGCATCGCCCGGGCGGCGCTCCCGCACAGCAGCACGCCCTGGGCCTGGTACGTCGAGGACTACGACCGTGTCCGCGACACCATGGCCCAGGTCCTGGACGGCTTCGAGGACTTCAACCGGCGGGTGCGGCTGCCGCTCGGCTTCCGGATCCGGCAGCCCGCGCGCGAACTGGTCTTCCGTACGCCCTCCGGGCTCGCCGAGTTCTCCTCGGCGCCGCTGCCGGACGTCGTGCCCGCGCCGGGCACCCTGGCGCTCGGCACCATGCGCTCGCACGACCAGTGGAACACCACGATCTACTCCGACAACGACCGCTACCGGGGCGTGAAGAACCTGCGCACCCTCGTCTTCATGAACGCGGCCGACATGCGCGAGCGCGGCATCGGGGAGTTCGACCCGGTCGACATCACCAGCACCGCCAAGGACGGCACCACCCGCGCCCTGAACGGCTATCTCGCCATCCCCTACGACCTGCCCCGCGGCTGCGCGGCCGGCTACATGCCGGAGATGAACGTGCTGATCGCGCTGTGCGACTACAGCGAGCAGAGCGACCAGCCGCTCATGAAGCACATCCGGGCGACGATCAACCGGGCCGCCGCCTCCTGAGCCCCGGCCCCGGTCAGGACACCCCGGTCCCTCCCGCCGCGCACCGCTCGTACGCCGCCACCAGCTCCGGCACCTCCAGTACCGGTCCCTCCGGGTCCTTCGCCGCGTCGTCCCAGCGGCGCAGCGCCACCGCGTCCCGGGCCATCGGGTGGGCGGCGAAGGCGGCGGTCTCCGTCTCGTCCATCGGGCCGCCCTGGACCTTCAGGGACGCGATGGACGCCGGGCTGAGCAGGGCGTGGTAGGCGGGGTCCGTGGCCACCAGGTAGCGCTTGGCCGGGACGTGCTGGGCGATGATCCAGGCCGCGCGTTCGCTCAGGTGCCGGCGGGCCCACGCCGCGCCCGCCAGCTCGTGCGGTAGACCCGGGTGCTCGGCCCGTACCTGCTTCGCCCTGCCGATGTCGTGCAGCGCGGCGGCGACCACCAGCTCGTCGTCGGCGCCGGCCGCCACCGCCAGGTGGGCGGCCTGGAGGGCGTGGGTGCGCTGGTCGACGGGCTCCCCGCCATAGGGGAGGCCCGCGAGGCCGTCGATCAGTTCGGCCAGCCGGTCACTCGTGAGCGTGTTCATGATTCCTCCGATTCATCACTGCGGTCCCGGAGTACCGCGGCCACGACCGGCCAGGGGTGGCCGGGCGCGGCGAGGACGAGGTCCGCCCGCTGCCCCGGCGCCAGCGTGCCCCGGTCCGGCAGGCCGGCCACCTCGGCCGCCCCGGCGGTCACCAGCGCGACGGCGGCCGGCAGGGTGGCCAGGCCCTCCTCGGCGAGCAGCAGGGCCGCCGCCAGCAGGCCGGAGGGCAGATAGTCCGAGGCCAGGGCGGTGACCAGGCCGCGGGCGACCAGGTCACGGCCCGACGCGTTGCCGTTGTGGGAGTTGCCGCGCAGGACGTTGGGGGCGCCCATCACCGTGGGCATGCCCAGGTCGCGGGCGGCCTCGGCGGCGGCGAGCGTGGTGGGGAACTCGGCCACCGCGCCGCCGCGTTCGCGCAGTGCCGCCACCTCCGGTGCCGAGCTGGGGTCGTGGCCGAGGAGACGGACTCCGCCCGCCGCGGCCCGCTCGCCGAGGTAGGCGAGCGCCTCCTCCCGGATGTCCAGGCGGCCGTCCCGGTCCTCGATCAGCCGGTCCACGTGCTCGCGGGCCTCGTCCTCGGCCAGGCCCCGCGTACCCATCAGGTACTGCTCGTAGTAGCGGCGGTCGGCGTACTGGCCCTGTCCCGGCGTGTGGTCCTCGTGCGAGACCAGGGCGATGCCGTCCACCGCGTCGAGACGGCCGCGCAGCGCGGCCAGGCCCTCGGGGCAGCGCACGTCGAGGCGGTGCAGGACGCGGTGGTCCACCAGACCGTCCCTACGGCCCGCCACGACGCGGCAGATCTGCTCGGCGCTCTCCACGCTGCGGGACAGGCCCTGGCCATCACTCTGCTCGTAGGCCGCGCCGTGGAACGCCGTGGTGACACCGGCCGCGCGCAGCTTGCCCTCGAAGGACAACAGGGCGAATTCCAGGGGGAGTTCGGCGCCCGGGCGGGGGAGTCGTTCCTTCTCCAGGCCGTCGCTGTGGACGTCCACCAGGCCGGGCAGGCAGAGCAGGCCCTGGCCGTCGACGTCCGCCTCCACGCCCGCCGGATGCGCCTCCACGGCGGCGATCCGGCCGTCCCTGACCGCCACCAGCGCGTTGTCCAGGACGCGGTCGGCGAGGACGGCGCGGACATGCCCGAGGACGTAGTCGGCGGGCGGGGCGCCCAACGGCCAGCCCTGCGCGAGGCGTTCGGCGACGCCCGCCCCCGCCCCCGTACCCGTACCCGTACTCATGCTGCTTCCTCCAGTGTCTCCGCGGGGGTGCCCTGGCGGGTGATCCGGCCGTCCCGGACGAACACCACGCGGGAGGCGAGCCGCCGGATGGCGTCCATGTCGTGGAAGACGGCGAGGACGGCGACGCCCTGTCCGGCCAGGGAGTCGACCAGGTCGAGGGCGGCCTCGCGGTTGGCCGGGTCCAGGGCCGAGACCGGCTCGTCCAGGAGCAGCAGCCGCGGCGGCTCCACGGTGCCGGCGGCCAGGTTCACCCGCTGACGCTCGCCGCCGGACAGCACACCGCAGTCGACGTCCCACAGCGTCTCGTCCAGCTTCAGCCGCCGCAGGGCCGCCGCGGCCGCCTCGCGTGCCTCGCCCCGGTCGAGTCCGCGCCGCCGGGCCACCGCGGCGACCACCTCCAGCGGTCCGGTACGCGGCGGCGCCGCCAGGAACTGCGAGACATGGCCGAACTCCCGGCCGCGCAGCCGCGCCATCTCCCGGTCGGGGAGTTCGGTGAGTTCGACGAAGCCGGTGTCGGTGCGCAGCCGTACCGAGCCGGAGTCCGGCAGATACGTGCGGTGCACGCAGCGCAGGAGCGAGGACTTGCCGGCGCCGCTGGGGCCCGCGAGCGCCACATGCTCACCGGCGCGGACGTCCAGGTCGACGCCGTGCAGCGAGGGGACCGTACGGCCGTCGATGCTGTGCAGCGTGAAGGACTTGCGCAGCGCGCGCACCGAAAGAACGGTGTCGTCGGGGGGACTGTCCATCGGGCTCACCTCCGGGCCGCGGCGACGAGCCGCTGGGTGTAGGGGTGGTGCGGGTCGTGGAAGAGCTGGTCGGTCAGGCCCTGTTCGACCACCCGGCCCGTCTGCATGACGAGCGTGCGGTCGGTCAGCGCCTCGATGACGGAGAAGTCGTGGCTGACCACCACGGCGGCGACATCGCGCTCCGCGAGCAGACTCCGCAGCAGGTCGAGCACGCCCGCGGCGACCGACGCGTCGAGGCCCGTGGTCGGCTCGTCGAGCAGGAGCACGGGGGGTTCCGTGGCGAGCGCCTGGGCGATCTGGACGCGTTGCCGCATGCCCCCGGAGAAGGTGTGCACCGGGTCGTCCATGCGGGCCGTCGGCACCTCGACGCGGTCGAGGAGTTCGGCGGCCCGGCGCCGGATGGCGTGGTAGCCGCGCCAGCCCGCCGCCGTCAGGCGTTCGGCGATGTTGCCGCCGGCCGAGACGCGCAGGTCGAGTCCGGCGGCGGGGTCCTGGTAGACGACGGCCATCGTGTCGACGCGCAGTTCCCGTCGTACGGCGGCGGGCAGTTCGAGCACGTCGGAGGTGCCGTCGGCCACGGAGGCCAGGTGCACCCGGCCCGCCGTCGCCGGCTCGTCGCCGACCACACAGCGCAGCACGGTCGACTTGCCGGAGCCGGACTCGCCGATCACGCCGAGTGCCTCGCCCGGGGCCACGTCGAAGGTGACGTCCCAGGCCGCGACGACCGCACCGGTGGCCGGGCTGATCGCGGTGCCGTGCTCCGGTCCGGTACCGGGGACCGCCGCCGCGCCGCCGGCGCCGTACACCTTGCCGATGCCCTCGACACGCAGCGCCCACTCGGGGCCGGCGGCCGGGGCCGGGCGTGGCGCCGAGGGGCGCTCCTCCGGCGCCGGCATGGCGAGGCGGGCGCGGGCCCGCGGGTCGGGCAGCAGGGCCAGCGGAGCCCGGCGCCGGTGGGCCGCCGTGTCGGCGTCGCCGTCCCGCACCCGGGCACACCACTCGGTGTCGCTGCACGCGAAGTCGCCCGACGTCCCGGCGTCCACGAGGAACACGTCGTCGCTCCCGCAGAACCGGCACACCGCACCCGGCGTGTGCTCGACCTCGAAGGGGACGTCGTCGAAGGTGAGCGGCCGCACGTCGGTGTGCGGGGGTACGGCGTAGATCCGCTTCTCGCGGCCCGCGCCGAAGAGGTTGAGGTGCTCGGCCCGGTGCAGCCGGGGCACGTCCCAGCGGGGGATGGGGCTGGTGGCCATGACGTAACGGCCGCCGACCAGCACCGGGTAGCCGGTGCTCGCGGTGATCATGCCGTTGCGGACGAGGTCCTCGTACAGGCTGACCCACATCGCGGAGTAGTCGTCCTCGGCGTGCATCCGCGCGCACTCGGCGACCGACTTCTGCACCCCGCGCAGCGGTTCGGGCACCGGGACCTGGTGGACGAGGACGTGCCCGGCGCCGAGAGCCTCCTCGGGAACGCGGTGCCGGGTCTGTACGACGGTGGCCTCCCGGGTGTCGGCCGACTCGCCGGCGCCCGTGGTCCGCGCGATGAGCCGGCGCAGGTTGGTGGCGTTCACCCCGGCGTCGTCGCCCTGGTCGATCACCTTGACGGTGTCGTCGGCGCCGATCACCGCGAGGGTGACCTGGAGGCCGCCCGAGCCCCAGCCGCGGGCCACCGGCATCTCCCGGGAGCCGAACGGCACCTGGTAGCCGGGCACGCAGACCGCGGTCAGGCAGGCCCGGCGGATCTCCCGCTTGGCGTCCTCGTCCAGCAGCCCCGGGGACGGGGTCTCCGCGTCGGCCGCGGCGACCAGCGCGCCGATCGCGGAGTGCGCGGGGTTCGCGGAGGCAGCGGATGCCGGGGCCGGGGCCGGGGTCGTGGTCGTCGTCATCGGCAGTCCTTTCCGGCGGGCCCGGCGATCCGCGCGGGCGGTTCCCCGCCCGCCTCGGCGGCGGCCCGCATGGCTTGCTTGCGCTCGACCATCGAGCGGAACGTGACGTAGTGGGGGAGCTTCAGGTGCTCCAGGAAGCCGCCGGAGTCCAGGCCGTCGATCGTCATCAGCAGCAGCTGCTCCAGCGGACCGCTGCGGCCGAACCGGCGGTTGGCGATGTCCAGGTTGGCCATGGCGATCGCCTTGCGCTCGTTGTGCCCGAAGCACAGCCCGTAGCCGACGTCGAAGCGGGTACGGTCCTCCTCGGCGCCGTCCAGGTCCTCGACGGCCTCGGCCTCGGTGACCCGGAACTCGCCGACGGCGACGGGGTTCCCGGTGTGCGGGTGGCGGACCCGGAGCGGCAGGCGGCCGTGGCGCAGCTCGCCCAGCGTGATCTCGTGCACGTCCCCGTCGGGGCCGAGGACCGAGCGGTACCAGAGCGCCACCAGCGCGCCGGTCTCGGAGCGGGCCATGGCCGCGAGCACGGCGGAGCGCGCGGCGGGCGGCCGGGCGGGCTTGCGGGTGATGTCGTGCGGTTCCGGGTCGTCGTGGGCCGGCGGCTCGTCGACGAGCTCCAGCTTGCGGAGCAGATCGAGGAACCGGCGCGGCCGGCGCTGCTCCTCGGTGCGCTCGACGGCCTCCCCGACGGCCTCCCCGACGGCCTCCCCGACGGCCTCCCCGACGGGCTCCGACGGCGGCTCACCCGGCGGGCCGTCCGGCTGCTCCAGCAGCCGGCCCGTGTAGTCGGACGTACGGCCCAGCAGCTGCGGCCCGTCCGGGCGGCGGAACGCCGGCACGATCCGGCGCAGGATCGTCATCTCGTCCGGGTCGACCGGCTCGCTGACCGCCAGCCGGGGCAGGGTCGACCGCTTGGCCCGCAGCAGATGCGAGGCCTCCAGCGTGTCCCCCTCGGCCTGCCGGAACGCGGCGGCCGCGGTCGGCTCGTCGTAGAGCCCGGCCTCGCCCATCACCCGGTCGACGGCCAGCCGGAACCGGGCGGTGAGCTGCCCGGTCGATGCCCACGGTGCGGGCGCGTGGTCACGCCTGCGGCGGACCAGGTCCTCGGCGGCGAGGATCGCCTCCAGACCGCCGCGTGCTCCCGAGTACCCCATCAGTTGTCCTCCTCCACGACGGCCGTACTGCGCGGCAGGCCCAGCAGCCGCCCGTCCGGTGCGGCCAGCAGCAGATCGATGCCGGCCGGGAACCCGGCGACCGCTTCCGCCCGTGCCTCGGCGAACCCGTCCGGCAGCCCGTCCGGTGCGACCACCAGGCCACCCGGCACACCGGGGCCGGACAGCCGCCACTTGCGGGGCCCGCCGTCCAGCGCGGACACCGGCAGGCACAGCAGGGCACCGTCCTCGGGCGCCTCGGCGCTGCCCCGGCGCAGCCGTCGTACCTCGTCCAGCGTGACCGGTCGTACGGCGGCGGCCAGCCGGGCCTCGGCCAGTGGCACGGCGGGGGCGTTCGTCGCCACGCCGACCACCTCCGACCAGTGCCCCGAGCCGTCCTCCAGGACGCAGAACCCGGTGCCGAGGTCGGCGAGGGCCAGCAGCGGCAGCAGGGCGGCGGGCACCGAGCCGGTCGGTCCGGCGGGCAGGCGGGTGGTCGAGCCGGGCCGGGCCAGCGCGTCGAGTACGGCGCGGAACACACCCTGCGCCTGTTTCGGCGTGGGCTTCGCCGCGCTCACCAGTTCCGCGGTCCGTACGGCCGGGGGCATCCGTTCTGCTGCTGCCACGGTCACGTCAGCTCCTCGAACTCGACCACGGTCGGGGCGAGTTCCGCCCACTCCTGGCCCTCGCGTTCCGCCCGGCGGCGCGCCACCCGCTCGCACAGCCGGTCGATCTCGGCGGCCCCGGGCCTGCCGGACTGCGCCTCGGCGTCGAGCACGGCGGCGGCCAGCACGGCCGCCCGGTCGTCGCCGAGCCGCATGGCCCAGCCCCGGTGACCGGCGAGCTCCACCTCGGCGCGGCAGGCCAGCACATCGCCGAGCAGGAACCGCTCGGCCAGCACCGGCTCGCGTACCTGGGCGGTCACACAGCCGACCTCCGGCGCCACCAGCACCCGTACGCCCGTGCCGTCCTCCAGACAGGCGTCGGCCAGCGCGATGAGCTCCTCCCGCTCCGCCTCCGCCAGCAGAGCGCACCGCTGCTCCCTGCTCACCCCATGTGTCACAGTCCGTTTCTCCTTGTCGTCTCCGGCGTCTGCGTCGGCTCTGTCGTCTGCGGTGTCTGCGGTGTCTCCCCCGTGAAGGGCTGATCGTCGAGTTCGACCACCATGCGCACCGCGTCCGCACGGGTCCAGGTGCGGCTGCACATCAGGACGGCGCCGGTGTCCGCGTCCCGGCTGACGCTCTCCACCAGCCAGGCGGGCAGGCTGCTCTCCATCCGCAGCGCGCGCAGCACCTCGGCCGGCGGGACGTCGATGCTCACCCGGCACCAGGCCCGCACCGGCCGCACCCGCCCCATCTGGCGGAGCACGGTGTCCACCGACTCGACGGCGTGCAGGGCCAGATCCAGGTCGGGCACCTCGTCGGCCGGGATCCACTCGTGCACCCAGGACGCGAGGAGGTCGTCGATGTAGAACTCCCGGACCACCTCGTGCACGGGCACCCCCGCGGGCCGCTCCAACCGCTCCACCAGGTCGGCGGGGAGGGGCGTTTGGCGCACGGACTTGAGCAGTGCCCGGGGCGTGGCGCCCGCCGCGGTGACCGTCGTCGACCAGGAGGGCGGGACGCTGCGCGAGATGACGTAGTCGATCCGGCGGTTGACGAAGGTGCCCGAACCCTGGGTCCGGCGCACCACGAATCTGCGTTCCAATTCCTGTACGGCGGCCCGCGCGGCCGCCCTGCCGACACCGAACCGGCGCGCGATGTCGGCCTCGCTGGCCACCCGCGTGCCGCGGGCGCAGCCGTCCAGTTCGGCCGCCAGCCGGTCCGCGATCTCCAGATACCTGGTCGCACTCACACCAGGAACGGTGTCCACCCAAGTCGTCCGGACAACTTGCCGCCGGCCAACGGCCCCGGCCCGGAAAGTGAACAGTCCGGACAGTTGTATCGCGCTTTTTGCGTTCCCTTTGCCTTGGGTGGGGCGGCCGGCATCCCGTCGCGCATGATGGGACACCCGCGTCCGCACGCCCTCCTCAGGAGCCCCGCCATGCCCGACACCGCTGGTGTCCATGACCAGTTGACGGCTCGTCTCGCCGGTCACACCCAGGCCTTCGAGAAGCTCTTCGCGGAGTACTTCGACTCCTTGGGCGGCGCCCTCGACACCCCCTCGTTCAGCAGGTTCACCCCGGAGTGCCTGCACCTGCTGAGGGAGCTGTCCCTGCGCGGCGGGAAGCGGATCCGCGTGGTGATCCTCAACGAGGCGGCCCGCCTGGTGACGGACGAGCCCGTGGCGGGACTGGAGCACGCGGCCCTGAGCCTCGAACTGCTGCACAGCCACGGCCTGATCCACGACGACCTCATCGACGACAGCCCCACCCGCCGTGGCGGCCCCTCCACCTACTACGCCTACCGCGAGCGGTTCCCCCGTCACCCCCGGACCGCGCTCGGCCTCACCGTGCTCGCCGGCGACCTCGCACTGGCCCTGTCCCTGCGGGTCCTCCTCGACGCGCAGACCGCACCGCCGGTACGGCAGGCCATGATCGAGGCGCAGACCAGGGCGGCGGCGGAGACGTTCCTGGGTCAGATCATCGACCTGGAACGCGATGTCACCGGCGGGCTCCCGGACACCGAGGTCATCGACCAGGTGGCGGACTACAAGTCGGCCCGCTACTCGCTGCTCGCGCCCCTGCGGCTGGGACTCCTCGCCGCCGGTGCGCAACCGGTCCACCACGACCGGGAGTTGAGCCGCTACGCACGCCTGGTGGGGATCTGCGCACAGATGCGGGACGACTATCTGGACCTGTTCGGGGACGGCGAGGTGATGGGCAAGCCGACCGGGACCGACATCCGCGACGGGAAGCGCAGCTATGTGGTGACCGCGCTGCTGTCCTCGCTCGACGGCCTCGACGGCGCGGAGCGGGCCGTGCTGGAGTCGGCGCTCGGCGACCCCGCCTGCACCGCCGGGACGATCGCCGCCGTCCGGGAGATCGCCGAGGCGCGCGGGGTGGCCGGCCGGCTACGGGCGCGGATGCGTGACCACGCCGAGCAGGCCGCTGTGGTGGCCGGGGGCTGGCGGCCGCGCTGGCGGAGCGAGGCGGTCGCCTTCTTCGAGCTGCTGCCGCACTGGAGCGTCGAGCGCACCCACTGAACCCGCCCGCTCACCCACAACGCACCCTGCACCCGCGATCCACCAGGGCACCCACAACGCCCCGCATACCTGTGACCTGGCGACCGGTACGGCCCTGCTGTACCGGTTCTAGTCCGGTTCCGGTGCCTCCGGCCGGTCGGCCGGTTCCTTGACGTGTCCCTCGCGGAGCTGCTCGGCCGCCCAGTGGGCCCACTCCTGTTCCAGGACGCGCTGGCGCAGGCCGTGCTCCAGGACGAGCCGGCCGCACTCGGTCAGCGCGTCGCGGTCCCAGTCCTCCGAATCCCGCAGCGCCAGCAGGGCGTCGTACTCCTTCGCGGCCGTGTCCGCGTGCCGCAGGAGCCGCTCCACGGCCTCCTCGCGCGGCAGCAGCCCCAGGAAGAACGTCTGCAGCAGCATCGGGTTGCGCTGCGGCCGGTGCTCCTCCGTCTCGGCCAGCCAGCGCCGCGCCTCCGCGTGACCCGAGGGGGTGAGCGAGTACTGCTTCCGGCCCCGCGGCCCCTCGTCGGTGACCTTGATCAGGCCGGTGGCGTCCAGCTTGGTCAGCTCGCCGTAGATCTGGCTCTGCTTGGCCGGCCAGACGTAGCCGAGCGAGGTGTTGAACATCTTCAGCAGGTCGTAGCCGCTGCCGGGGCGGAACACAAGCAGACCCAAGAGGGCGTGACGAAGGCTCATGCCCGCACCTTAACCCCTCTCCCTCCAGTATTGACAGGTCGGACCACCACGTTCCGGTGTTGACATGTTGGTTGCGGAGCTTCTACGTTCCACCTGTCAAAGTTGGAACCTCGCGGCACCGGCCATGGCCCGGGATCCGGAACGGGGGACGTCATGCTTCGGGAAGCCGCGGAGGCCGCGTGCGTGCAGGACGCGGTGCTGACGCGGGCGGCCCAGTCCGGCGAGGTCGCCGCGGTGGGGGTGCTGCTGGAGCGGCACCGGGCGGGGATGCGGGCGGTGGCACTGAGCCTGCTGGGGGCGGCGGCGGACGTCGACGACGTGCTCCAGGACGCGGCGCTCACCGCACTGCTGCGGATCGGGGACGTACGCGACCCGGCGGCGGTGGGCGCCTGGTTGCGGATGATCGTGCGCAACGGGAGCCGGTCCGTGCTGCGGCACTCCGCCCTGGTCCGGCCGGTGGAGGAGGTGCCCCTGCCGGCACCGGACGCCGGCCCGGAGCAGTGGCTGGAGCGCACCGCCGTACGGGACTGGATCTGGGCGGCCATGGAGGAGCTGTCCCCGGCGCTGCGCATGCCGCTGGTGCTGCGTTACTTCTCGGCCGGCGACGCCTCCTACGAGCAGGTCGCCTTCGCGTGCGGGGTCCCGGTGGGCACGGTACGCAGCCGGCTCAGCCGGGGGCGGGCCGAGCTGGCGGCGGCCCTGGCCGCGACCGCGGACGTCGCGCACGGCGACGCGAGGCAGCGGGTCCGCGCCAGCCGCGTCGAGGCCCGCCGGATGCTCGACGCCGCCCGGGAACGGGCGGCCGCCGGTCCCACGCCGGCCTCCTGACGGTTCACGCGGTCCGGAGCCGCCACCTCAGCCGCTGACGATTCCCACGACGAGATTGATGGCGGTGGCGAGAATGCCGGTGCCGAAGACGTAGGACAGCAGTGTGTGACGCAGCACGATCGCCCGGATCGCCGAACTCGACACATCGGTGTCGGACACCTGATAGGTCATGCCGAGGTTGTAGCTGAAGTAGAAGAAGTCCCGGTACGCCGGAGGGTCGTCCGAATTGAAGTCGATCCCGCCCGCGGACTCGTAGTACACGTAGGCGTAGCGGGCGGCGTACATCAGATGCAGCGCGGCCCAGGCCGTGAAGACGCCGCACAGGGCGGTGGCCGCCGCCACATGGCCGGGGTCGGACTTGCCGCGCACGAGCAGCAGCACGATGGCGGCCAGTCCGCACAGGGCCACCGCGACCACCACGAGTTCATCGGTCACGGGACGGAAGTCCTCACGCCGTGCGTTGCGGTGGGTGGCCGTGGCGTCCATCGGCCACAGCACCGCCCAGCCCGCCAGGACGAAGGACAGTTCCGTCGTGGCGATCGCGGCCAGTGCGCCCAGTGCCGCATCGGTCGCCAGCGCCACGGCCACGCCGACCGCCGATCCGACGATCGCCGCGCCGGTGAGGCGGGGCACGGCATCCAGGGGCAAGGAGCGTCTCATGCAGCGTCACGGTAGTCCCGCCGCCGGTCAGCGCACTTCACGGCCCCTGATCGACACGGCGGGGCGCGGGGCCGTCCGAGAGGCGAGGGGCCGTCGAAGGCCCCAGCGAGCGTTCCGTCACCCGTGCCAGATGCCGCTCGAACACCTGCCGCGTGTCCGGCGTCAGCGTCCGCAACGCCACCAGCGCCGTGATCACGACGTCGCACAGCTCCCCCTGCACGTCCTCCCAGGTATGGGTGACGCCCTTGCGGGGGTTCTGGCCCGTCGCGCCGATCACCGCCTGGGCGACCTCGCCGACCTCCTCGGTGAGTTTGAGCATGCGCAGCACGAGGCCGGTCTCGCCGCCGTGCTTCCGGTTGGCGTCCAGCCAGGTCCAGAGGTCCTCGACGCAGGTCCACAGGTCCGGGGTTTTCGCCGGCGGTGCCGTCCGCTGTTCCGACTGTTCTGTCATGGCGGTGAGCCTGCCCTGCCCCGCCCGGAAACACCTACGAAACGGGACGTTCCTAGACTCCGGGGCGTGCGACTGACAGTGCTTGACGCCCCCACCGAGTGGAGCCGGTTCGCCGAGGGCTCCGTCGAACGCCGCATGCTGGTCGCCCTCGGGGACCGGCTCGGCACCGCGCTGCGCCCGAGGCCGCTCATGCTGCCCGACGGCAGCCGTGTCGAGGTGGAGGGGATCGACGCCTCCGGCCGCGTCCTCGTCCAACTCGTGAGCAACCAGGGCGCCTACAAGCCCGCCTACCGCAACAAGGTCATGGCGGACATGTTCAAGCTGCTGTGGCTGAGGAACTCGGTGCCGACCGCCGAGCGCACGGTCCTCCTCGTCACCGAGGTGATCGTGCAGGCGCTGGGCGGCTGGGTGGCACGTGCCGCCGCGGATCTCGGCGTCGAGGTCTACGTGTTCGACGGCGACACCGTCGTCACACTGCCGCGCCGGACGTAAAGCCGATGAAACGGACCGCGGCGGCTGGATGAAACACAGGGTTCCTAGGGTCGGAGGCACCTAAGCGGATTTCCGCGTGGCAGTTCCGCACTCGCCACGCACGCTCTCCGACTTCCAGGATCGGGCCTTCGTGCTCGCGACATGGATGGGAGCGTGAAGGTGACTGGTACGCCAGCGATCGACCTGCGGTCGGTGCGCCGGGTCTACGGATTCGGGCCGTCCGCGACGACCGCCCTCGACGACGTTCACCTGCCGGTACCGGTGGGCCGCTTCGTCAGCCTGATCGGGCCCAGCGGCTGCGGCAAGTCGACGCTGCTGCGGCTCGCGGCCGGTCTGGAGGAACCCGATCACGGCACCGTACGGGTGCACGGCGTCCCGCCGGCCGAGGCGTGCGCCGCCAAGATGATCGGCCTTGTGCCGCAGAGCCCGGCCCTGCTGCCGTGGCTGTCGGTGCTGCGGAACGTCACCCTGCCGCAGAAGATCAACAAGGGTGCGGCGCGGCGCCGGGAGCGGATCGCGGGCTATGCGGAGCGGGCGGTGACCGGTGGTCCCGACATGCGGGAACTCCTGGTCAAGGCCGGCCTCGGCGAGGCCATGCACAAGCTCCCCGCCGAGCTCTCCGGCGGTATGCGGCAACGGGCCGCGATCGTCCGCGCCTTCGGTCTGCGGCCCGACGTCCTCCTCATGGACGAGCCCTTCTCGGCGCTCGACGAGTTCACCCGCGAGAGTCTGCAGGACCAGCTTCTCGACCTCTGGGACGAGCTGAAGACGACCGTCCTGTTCGTCACGCACTCCGTGTCCGAGGCCGTCCGGCTCTCCGACACCGTGGTCGTCATGGCCCCGCACCCCGGCCGCATCGTCGACACCATCGAGATCGACCTGGACCGGCCCCGGGGCGACCGTCTCTTCGGGCAGCGCCGCTTCCACGAGTACGAGGACCTGATCCGGGACCGACTGCGCCGCGCCTGGCACGGCGAAGCGGCGTGAGGGGACGAGACCGATGACCGTCGCCGACGAACGCACCGCGCCCGCCACCGGCGCCCGGCCGCCCGCCGAACCGTCCCGCTACAGCCTGCGGCACCCGAAGTCCCGGATCGCCTGGATCCGCCCCGCCGTCTGGGCGCCGCTCCTCGTGATGCTGGCCCTGCTCGCGGTCCTGTGGCAGTGGGGCGCCGACGAACTGCCCTACCTCCTGCCCCCGTTGCCGAAGATCGGCGCCTCGCTCACCTCCGAGTTCGGCTACTACGTCGACAACGCCCTGGTCACCCTGGGCGAGGCGACGGCCGGTCTGGGGATGGGATTCGCCGCCGCGTTCGTCCTCGCGGTGCTGACGAGTGAACTCCCGCTGCTGCGGCGGGCGGTCATGCCGATCGCGGTCGTCCTCAACGTGACCCCGCTGGTGGCGATCGCGCCCGCCCTGGTCGTCGCCTTCGGCTTCGGCCCGCTGCCCAAACTCCTCATCGCGGCCCTGATCTGCTTCTTCCCGATCCTCATCAACACCGCGGCAGGGCTGCGGTCGGTGCCCCGGCAGGTGCTCCAGGTGTACCGGACGATGGACGCCGGACGCGTCGAACTGCTCTGGTACGTACGCGTCCCCCACGCGCTGCCCTTCCTGTTCGCGGCGCTGCGCATCGTCTTCCCGCTGTCGATCATCGGTGCCGTCGTGGCCGAGATGTCGGCGGCCGGATCGACCCGCGGCCTCGGCACCGTGATCAGCGTGGCCTCGTCGATGAACCAACTCCCGGTCGTGTACGCCTCGATCCTCGTCCTCGCCGTCATGGGCGTCCTGCTGCTGCTCGCCGTGACCCTGGTCGAACGCCGCGTCCTGCACTGGCACGACGACACCCACAACTGACCGAGCCCCAGCACGGACGGTTCCGCCCGAGGTCCGCGACGGCCGGGGCGCATACGACCCATGCCCTCACCCGCCCCACGTCCACCACCGCACGCCCCAACGCCCGGCGGACACCGCCAGTCTGGAGTCACCCATGCAGTCGCGCCTCGCCAGATCCGGTCTCGCCTGCCTCGCCGCCGTCGCCCTGACGGCCGTCGTCGCGGGATGCGGCTCGGGATCCGACACCACCACGTCGAAGGGCTCGGAGGGATCCGCGATCTCCGCCGAGCGCTGTGCCGAGAACAAGGCCGCGGGCAGGATCACCTACCTGTCCGGCTACCAGTACCAGTCGTCGGCGTCGATCCTCGAATACATCGCCGCGAGCAAACTCGGCTACTTCAAGGACCTCTGCCTGAACGTCACCCTCAAGCCCGGCACCGGCGACACCTCGCAGAACACCAAGCTGCTCGCCAGCGGACAGGCCACCGTGAGCCCCGTCGCCGAGCAGGACGTCGTCCAGGCCCGCGCCAACGGCATCGACATCACCGGCGTCTCCTCGTACTCCGACGCCGGCCTGGACATCCTGATGACCGACAAGGACATCACGAAGCTGACGCAGCTCGACGGCAAGGTCGTCGGGCACAAGGGCTATGTGCCCGCCGCGGTCCGGGCGATGCTGGTCAAGGCCGGAGTGAAGTGGGACTCGCTCCAACTGGTCAAGGAGGGCTACGACCCCTCCGTACTGCCCCGCAAGCAGGGCGGCCTCGAAGCGCTCACCGGATTCGTCTCCAACGAGCCCAACCAGCTCAAGGCGGCCGGCCACGACGTCACCGTCTGGAAGCCGGTCGACTACGGCGTCCCCAGCTCGCTGGGCGCGATGGCGGTCAACCCGGCCTTCGCCAAGGCCCACCCGCACGCCGTCGAGGACATCCTGCGCGCCGCCCTGCACGCCTACGACTACTGCGCGGCGAGCGCCGCCCACATCACTGAGTGCGTCGGCTACGCGGCCGACCTGTCGGGACCGACGTACGACAAGAAACTCAACGCGACCATCTGGAAGACCGAGACCCAGGTCGTCAAGGACAACCCGACACCCGGACAGCCGCTCGGCGGCCTCGACCCGAAGAACGTCACAGCGCTCGTCGCCATGCTGCACCAGTTCGCGATCGTGCCCGCCGACGTGACCGCCGACAAGGCCGCGACCTGGTTCGACACGTCGTACGTCAAGAACATCTACGCCGACGACAAGCTCGTCTGGCCGGCTCCGTAGCGCTCGCACCACCCCGACGGAAAGGCCCGCAACGTGCCCACGAAAGAGTACGGAATCTTCCTCCCCATCGGGAACGGCGGCTGGATGCTGTCCACCACCGCACCCCACCCCGAGGCGAGCTACGCCTGGAACAAGCGCGCCGCCGTGCACGCGGAGACCATCGGCCTCGACTTCGTGATGTCGATGGCGAAGTGGCGCGGCTTCGGCGGCAGCACCGACCACTGGGGACGCTCGCTCGAATCGATGACCATGATGGCTGCCCTCGCCGAGGCGACCAGCCGGGTCAGGATCTGGGCGACCCTGCACGCGAACGTCCACAACCCCGCCGTCGCCGCGAAGATGTTCGCCACCCTCCAGGACATCTCCGGCGGCCGCGCCGGCATGAACATCGTCAACGGCTCCTACGCGGGCGAGTTCGAGCAGTTCGGCCAGTGGGACCCGGAACTCGGCCACGAGGACCGCTACCGGATGACGGAGCTGTGGACGGAGGCGGTCACCCGCCTGTGGGCCGAGGACTCCGTCACCATGCACACGCCGTACTTCGACCTGGTCGACTGCGAGTCCCGCCCGCGTCCGGCGGTCCGCCCGACCCTCATCAACGCGGGGCGCTCCGAGGACGCCCGCCGTTTCCAGGCCCGGTACGCCGACGGCGCCTTCCTCGCCGCCGAGAGCCTCGACGAGATGCGCATGCTGTCGGCGGACGTCCACGAGCGGGCCGCGGCGGCCGGCCGCGTCTGCCGGACCTACTCGATGCTCACCGTCGTCCAGGACGAGACCGACGAACTGGCCGCCAAGAAGGTGAAGGAGTGGGGTGCCGGCCTCGACCGGGAGGCGCTCGCCCGTATGCGCAGCACCTGGGGCATCCCCGAGGAACAGGCCCGCGCCTGGGCCGACGGGGCGGACGGGGAGGCGGCGTTCCAGACCCCGTACGTCGCGGGATCGGCGAGCACCGTCACCGACCACATCGAGTACATCGTGCGCGAGGCCGACCTGGACGGACTCATGCTGATCTTCCCGGAGTACGACGAGGACATGCTGCTGTTCGGCGAGACCGTGCTGCCCGAACTGCGGGCCCGGGACGAGGTGACCGCCTGATGCCCGGCACCGACTTGCGGGAGACACGACCGAGCCTGCGGGAGAGACAACTCGCCCACCTCACCCGGCCCGGCAGCGGGCCCGCGCTGGTCGTGGTCGACGTACAGCGCGACTTCGCCGAACCGGACCGCCTGGCGGCCTACGGCCTGACGGATGACTGTCTTTCGGCCGTCGACCTGGCCGTCTCCCGCATCGAACTCCTCGTCACCGCCGCCCGCGAGGCCGAAGTGCCGGTCTTCTGGGTCGAGTTGGGAAGCGATCCGGCGCGCCCCTGGGGCGCGAGCAACTGGCTGCGCGGCGGCGACCACGACGCCCCCATGGGCCCGGACGAGCCGTGCGTCCTCGGCACGGCGGGCGCGCAGTGGTACCGGGTGCGGCCCGCCGAAGGCGAGTTGCGGGTCGTCAAGCGCGGCTACAGCGGGTTCCTCGGCACCGACCTCGACGCGCGGCTGCGCGCGGCGGGCTGCGGCTGGCTGACCGTCGTGGGCCTGACCAGCGAGTGCTGTGTGTACGCGACCGCGCAGGACGCCGTACAGCTGGACTGGCCGGCCGTCGTCCCGCGGGACGCCACCGCCGCCTACGACCTCGACGTCAACGCCGCCGCCCTGGTGCAACTGGGCCTGAACGTTGCCGTGCTCAGCGACGCCGACGAGGTCGTCGGCCTGTGGAAGCGGGGCGTCCGGTGAACGGCATGCACATCGGCTTCGACCTCTCCTTCACCCACACCGAGGGCGCCTGGGCCCGGCCCGGCTCCTGGACCGGGACGGACTTCCCCGACGTCCGCATGTACATGGAACTGGCCCGGACCGCCGAACGCGCCGGCGTCGGCCTGCTGTTCTTCGGCGACGGCAGCGGCATTCCCAGCACCTGGCGCGGGAGCATCGAACCGGCCGTGGAGTGGGGCATCCAGTGGCCGCGCCACGACATGTCCCCGGTCATAGCGGCGATGTCCACGGTCACCGAGCGGATCGGCTTCGGACTGACCTACTCGTCCACTTTCATGCACCCGTTCTACGTCGCCCGGCTGCTGAACTCGCTCGACCATGTCACCGGCGGCCGTATCGCCTTCAACGTGGTCGCCTCCACGCGCGGCGCGGACGCGGCGAACTACGGTTTCGGCGAGCTGATGGACCACGACCTGCGCTACGAGCGGATGGAGGAGTTCGTCGCGGTCTGCCGTGCCCTGTGGGACTCGGTGGCACCCGACGCCATCGTCCGCGACCGGGACACGGGCCGCTTCGCCGACCCGGCCAAGGTGCACCCGATCGACCACAAGGGCCGCTTCTTCACCGTGAAGGGCCCGCTCGCCTCCGTGCCCAGCCCCCAGTACCACCCGCTCGTCGTCCAGGCCGGCAACTCGCCCCGTGGCATCGCCGCCTCCGCTCGCTTCGCCGACCTGATCTTCGGCTTCGGCGGCAACCTCGCCGCCCAGCAGCGGCACCGCAAGCTGCTCGACGAGGCGCTTCTCGCCGAGGGCCGCGACCCGGCCGGCGTGGGCATCCTGTGGGCCACCCAGGTCATCGTCGGCCGTACGACGGCAGAGGCGCGGGCCCGCCGCGACGCGGCACTCGCCTTCTGGAACGAGGAGACCGTCGCCACCCACCTCTCCCACAACATGGGCTACGACCTCTCCACGCTCCCGGAGTCGTTCCGTCTCGGCGAGCTGCGGGACGAGATCGTCGCGGCCAACGCCAGCCCGGCCGGTCTCGTCGGTTCGCTCGTCGCGGAGTTCGGCACCGAGCGCCCGATGAGCCGCGAGGAGTTCTTCGCGCACGCCCGCAGCAGGGCGACCGGGCTCGACCACGGCATCGTCGGGGACCCCGCCGCCGTCGCCGACGCACTGGAGGAGAACTTCGCGGCGACCGGATCGCGCGGCGGATTCATGTTCTCCAGCCCGCTGGCCATGCCCTCCGGCTTCGCCGACATCTCCGAACTGCTCCTCCCCGAGCTGCGCCGCCGTGACAGCCTCGCCCCGGCCTACCCCGGCACCACGCTCCGCGAGAACCTGGCGGTGTGAGATGACCGCAGGAAGCGAGCGGCGCGACTGGCTCGCCCTCGCCAGCCTGTGCGCGGGGTTCTTCATGCTGCTGCTGGACAGCACCGTCACCTCGGTCGCGCTGCCCGCGCTGATCAGCGGCCTGCACACCACCGAGACCCTCGCGATCTGGGTCAACAGCGGCTACCTCATCGCCTGCGCCGTCCCTTTGATCATCGCGGGCCGGCTGGGCGACCGCTACGGCCACCGGCGCGTCCTGCTCGCCGGCCTCGCGGCCTTCACGTTCGGCTCGCTGCTGTGCGCGCTGGCCCCGACCGTCGAGGCCCTCGTCGCCTGGCGGGTGGTCCAGGGCATCGGCGCCGCGCTGATGACCCCGCAGTGCCTCACCGTCATCAAGGCGCTGTTCCAGCCGCCCCGCCTCGCCGTCGCGCTCGGCACCTGGGGCGCGGTCGGCGGGGCGGCGGTGGCCGCGGGGCCGCTGGTCGGCGGCCTGCTCGTCGCCGTCGGCGGCTGGCCCGCGGTGTTCTGGGTCAACGTGCCCATCGGTATCGCGGTGATGGCCGCCGTGGCCGCGTTCGTACCCGCGCTGCCCCGTCAGGAGGCCGCCATCCCGGTCTGGGCGATGTGCCTGAACGCGGCCGGTGCCGGAGCACTCGTCCTCGGCGTCCAGGGCACGGACGCGGCGCGCGCCGACGTCCGGGGCATCCCGCGCGGTCTGCTCGCCGCCGTCGGCGCGCTGCTCGTCGTCCTGGTCGTCTGGCTGCAACGCCGGTCGGGGAAGCGGGCGTTGGTGCCGATCGCCGTACTGCGCAGCCGCGGGTTCGTCACCGCGGCCTGGGGCGCCGCCGCGGCCTCCTTCTGCTCGGGCTCGGCGATGATCCCGCTGATGCTCTACCTCCAGCGGGAGCGCGGGCTCAGCCCCGGCGCGGCGGCACTGACCCTCGTACCGATGGGCGTGGTGTGCGTGCTCGGGGCCCCGGTCTCGGCCCGCCTCAACAACGGGATCGGGACACGTGCCGTGGCCGTCGTCGGCTCGTCCGCCCTCGTCCTGTCCGTCGGAGCCTCGGCGGCGCTGGTCGCCACGGACGCGCCGATCCCCGTCCTGACCGCCGTCTTCGCGGTGTACGGGGTCGCCAACTCGTTCGTCTGGTCGCCCTTCTCCATCGCCGCCGTGACCACGGTCGCCCCGGACGAGGTCGGGGCGGCGTCGGGCACCTTCAACGCCATGAAACAACTCGGCGCGGTCCTGGGCAGCGCGGTCTGCGCCGTGCTGCTGGCCGGGTTCGGCTACGCGGCCACCCTGGGCTCGCTCGCCGCCGTAGGACTGCTCACTCTCCTCGCCTCCGTGCTCCTGCGGACCGGCCACCACCCCGGGGCGGGACCTCCCGGGACGACCGCCGCAACCCCCCGACTACCCACAGGAGTCGCCTGATGAAGGCTGCCGCCGTCGTCGGAAACCCCCAGGCCGCCGCACGCGCCCGCGACGCCGTCGAGCGGGTACGGACCGCCGGCGTCGTGATCGCGGCCTGTCCCACCTGCAAGGGCACCTGCACCACGGACGACTCCCCGGCCCGCCGGACGGGCCGGTGGGGACCGGCCGCACTCGACACGGCGAAGGCGAGGACCGCACGATGACGACGCCGGAGGGCTTCACCTCGGATCCCGGCGACATACAGAGGGCGTTCTCCGGATTCCCTTCCGGCATCGCCGCCCTCTCCGCGCGCGTCCACGGCGAACCGACCGTCATGATCGTGTCGTCGTTCGCCGTCGGCGTCTCCCACCGCCCGCCCATGGTCTCCTTCGCCATCCAGCGCACCTCGACGACCTGGCCGACGCTCGCCCGCGCACGGACGATCGGCGTCTCCGTCCTCGGCGAGGAACACAGCGGCAAGGCCCGTCAGCTCGCGTCCCGCAGCAAGGAGGGCCGCCTCGTGGGCCTCGGCACCCTGGAGACGGCAGCGGGCGCCATCTTCCTGGAGGGCGCCCCGATCTGGCTGGAGTGCACCGTCGAGCACACCTACCCGGCCGGCGACCACGACATCATCGTGCTCCGCGTCCTCGCCATGATGACCGACGACGACCGGAGTCCGGTGGTGTGGCACCGGCGCGAACTGAAGATGCTGGCGGGGTGAGGCGGGGACGAGAACACCTCCCCGGCGGTCTCGGCAGGCGTCATGGCGGGAAGCCTGCCCCGCCCCGCCCGTCGGCTACTCCTCGAACAGGGCTTCCTGCTCGCCCTCCCGCTCCCGCTGCAACCGCTGGTTCCGGGCCCCGATCACCGCCGCCGTGACCGCCGCCGTCACCCCCAGCGCCACCGGGACCATCCAGCCCCGGTCGAAGACATGCCCGAACGTGTGGTCCAGGGAGAGCCGGCCGGGACCCGAGACCGCCAGGCCGGTGGCGGCCAGGCCCAGGCTCGCCGCGTACTCGTAGCCGCCCTCCGCCGCGAAGAAGCCGTTCGGCATGTGCAGCGCGGCCGCGCCCGCCATCGCGCCGGCCGCCGCGGCCCCCGCCGCCGGGGTCGCCAGGCCCAGCGCCAGCAGCGTGCCGCCGCCCGTCTCCGCCAGCCCCGCCGCCAGCGCGCTCTGCCGTCCGGGCGCGTACCCCACCGACTCCATGAACTGGCCCGTGCCCTCGATCCCGCCGCCGCCGAACCAGCCGAACAGCTTCTGCGCGCCGTGTGCCACCAGTACCCCGCCGGTCCCCAGCCGGAGCAGCAGCAGGCCCACATCACGTCGGTCGTAGCAGGTCACGGTGGCTCCTCCGGCCGGGGGTGCGATCAGGTCTCCACCGTCGCACCGGGACACCCGGCCGGCCCGTCCGCGGCGCCGTTAGGGTGGCGGGCCCCCGGCCGCGGTGTGACGCTGACTGACATGACGATTCACACCGACCGACTCAGCGACCCGGCCGTCCGCGCCTTCGTCGGCGCCGTCAACGCCGGTGACCGCGCGAGCCTCCTGGGGCTCCTCACCCCGGACGCGACCATGGCCGACGACGGCTCCGACCGCGACCTCGCCGACTGGATCGACCGCGAGATCTTCTCCTCCCACGGTCACCTGGACGTCGACAGCGAGTCCCGCGACGGCCGCTCCCTGGTCGCCGGCTACCGCAACGACACCTGGGGCGAGATGCGCACCAAGTGGTCCTTCACCGTCGAGGACGACGGCCGTATCTCCCGCTTCGAGACCGGGCAGGCCTGACAACTCCGCTGTCCGCCCCCTTGTCTTCGTGTGCGCTTCAACTCCTAGCGTCTCGGGCATGGACAGCTACCGCACCACCAGGACCCTGGGACGTTCCGGCATCGAGATCAGCGCGCTCGGCTTCGGCTGCTGGGCCATCGGCGGCGAGTGGCAGGACGGCACCGGGCAGCCGCTCGGCTGGGGCAAGGTCGACGACGAGGAGTCCGTACGGGCGGTCCACCGCGCCCTCGACCTCGGCGTCACCTTCTTCGACACCGCCGACACCTACGGCACCGGACACAGCGAGCGCGTCCTCGGCCGTGCCCTCGGCAGGCGCCGGGACGAGGTGGTCGTCGCCACCAAGTGGGGCAACGTCTTCGACGAGGAGACCCGCACGCTCACCGGCAGCGACGACTCCCCGGCGTACGTCCGCCGCGCCCTCACCGCCTCGCTGCGCCGCCTCGGCACCGACCACGTCGACCTCTACCAGCTGCACCTCGGCGACGCCGACCCGGCCCGCGCCGCCGAACTCCGCGATGTCTGCGAGGAGTTGGTGGCGGAGGGGCTGATCAGGGCGTACGGCTGGAGCACCGACGACCCGGCCCGCGCCGCCGTCTTCGCCAAGGGGCCGCACTGCGCGGCCGTCCAGCACACCCTCAACGTGCTCCAGGACGCGCCTGAGCTCCTCCAGGTGGCGGCGGACCTGGACCTCGCCGCCGTCAACCGCGGCCCGCTCGCCATGGGGCTGCTCGCCGGCCGGCGCGGCGGGACCGGCGCCGGGGACATCCGCAGCACGCCGCCGGCCTGGCTGCCCGGGTTCGGGGACGGGTCCGGGCCCGATCCCGAGTGGGTCGCGCGGATCGACGCGCTGCGGGCCGTCCTCACCAGCGGCGGCCGTACCCTCGCGCAGGGCGCCCTCGCCTGGATCTGGGCCCGCAGCCCGCGGACGGTCCCCATCCCCGGCTTCCGGTCCGTCGCACAGGCCGAGGACAACGCCGGCGCGATGGCGAAGGGGCCGCTCACCGCCGGGCAGCTGGCCGAGATCGACCGGCTGCTCGGGCGCTGAACGGCCCCTGCGGGGAGGTCAGTAGCCCTGTCCGCCGCCGTACTGCTGCTGCACGTACGGCTGCTGGCCGTAGCCCTGCTGCTGCGGGCCGTCGTAGCCGGCCGCCTGCTGTGCGTACTGCTGTCCGCGGCCCTGCTCGGTGAGGGTGATCTGGCCGGCCTTGATGGTGGCCAGGCGTGGGGCGCGGCGGGCGATGGAGGAGTCGTGGGTGACCATGATGAAGGTCAGCCGGTACTCGTGCCACAGGCCCTCCAGCAGGCCCATGATGTCGTCCCGGGTGCCCTCGTCGAGGTTGCCGGTGGGCTCGTCGGCGAGCAGCACCTTCGGCTTCTTCACCAGCGCACGGGCGATGGCGACCCGCTGCTGCTGGCCGCCGGAGAGCTCCGCGGGGGCGTGGGTGAGGCGTTCGCCCAGGCCCACCGAGCGCAGCGCCTCCGCCGCCCGCTCGCGCCGCTCGGCCGGCTTCACGCCGAGCGGCACCAGGGCCGTCTCGACGTTCTCCTGCGCGGTGAGCGTCGGGATCAGGTTGAACGACTGGAAGATGATGCCGATCTTCTCGGCCCGCAGTCGGGTCAGCTTCGCCTCGCTGATGCGCGCGAGGTCGACGCCGTCCAGCTCGACACTGCCCTCGGTCGGACGGTCCAGGCCGCCGATCATCTGGAGCAGGGTCGACTTGCCGCCGCCGGTCGGGCCCTGGATGACGAGCTGGTCGCCGTCCTCGATGGTCAGGTCGATGCCGCGCAGCGCCTCGACCGTCTCCTTGCCCCGGGTGTAGCGCTTGGCGACTCCGGTGAGTCTGTACATGGGTTCTCCACAAGGTGGTAAGGGGGTGGGGCGCCGCGTCCCGGGGGGAGTGGTGGCGCGGCGCCCCGGTTCAGGGGCCGGCGGTGTTAGGAGACGCTGCGCAGGGCGTCGGCCGGGCGCATCCGGGAGGCGCGCCAGCCGCCCATCGCGCCGGCGATCAGACCGCCGGTGACCGCGAGGCCGACCGCGAGCGCGATGGTGGTGACGGAGACCGGCGCGGTCAGCGCGATCTCCAGGGTGTTCTGGGAGGCCTGCTGGCCGGGGCCGCCGCCGCCCGGGCCGCCGCCCATGCCGCCACCGCCGCCGGTGGTGCTGCCCACCTGGGCAGTGAGCTTCGGGCTGATCGCGGTGACCACGTAGGCCGCGCCGACGCCGAAGGCGATGCCGAGGGCGCCGCCGATCAGGCCGTTGACCATGGACTCGCCGACGACCTGCCGGGTGACGTTGCGGGAGGGCCAGCCCAGCGCCTTCAGGGTGCCGAACTCACGCACCCGGCGGGACACCGCGGAGGAGGTCAGCAGCGCCGCCACCAGGAAGGCCGCCACCAGCACCGCGATGGACAGCCACTTGCCGACGCTGGTCGCCAGGCTGGAGGCGGTGGAGAGGGAACCGGAGACGGTGGACGCCAGGTCGGCGGAGGTGGTGACCGTCGTGCCGGAGATGTTGGACGTGATCTCCTTCTTCACGGTGGAGATCTGCTTGGAGTCGGTCGCCTTGACGTAGATCGTGGTGACCTGGTTCTTGGCGTCGGCGAGGGTCTGCGCCGGCTTCAGCGGGATGTAGACGTCGGTGTCGGACTCGCTGCTGTCCGGGGTCGCGATGCCGATGACCGTGAACTTGGTGCCGGAGATCTTGAAGGTCGAGCCGACCTTGTACTTCTTCTCCTTGGCGTACGACTTGCTGATGACCGCGACCTTGGCACTGGTCTGCGCCGAGGTGAAGGTCTTGCCCGAGGTGATCTTCATCGTGGACAGCGGGCCGAGGCCCTGGTGGGCCACGTCGACGCCGGCCACGGAGTAGCTGTTGACGTTGAAGTTGGCGCCGCCGCCCTGGACCTGGGGCTGGCCGGTGGAGGTGCCGGCGCCCGGCTGGCCCTGGCCACCGCCGCCGCTGTTGCTGCTGCTGCCGCTGGAGCTCTGCGCCTTGCCCTGGGTGAAGGAGCCGTCGACCTTGGTGACGTTCAGGGAGAGCGCTCCGACCGCGCTCTCCACGCCCTTCTGCGCGGCGACCTTGGTGACCAGGGTCGACTTCAGGGCCTGACCTCCCTGCGTCTGCACCCGGTCCGAACTCTGCGTGGAGCTGCTGCTGGACTTGGCGTCGAACTTGAAGTTCGGACCGCCAGAGCTGCCCGAGGTGGGTGCCGTACGGGCCTTGGTGACCGTCATGTCGGTACCGAGGCCGTAAAGCGACTTGAGGACCTTGTCCTGCGCCTGGGTCATACCGGCCGACACGGAGTTGACCGTGATGACCAGCGCGATTCCGAGCGCCAGACCCAGTGCGATGACCAGGGCCGCCTTCTTTCTGCGGCCCAGTTCGCGCTTGAGATAGATGCCAAACATCCCGTTCCTCGAAGGTTCTTGGCGCCCGCTGTGGACGCGAGCTCAAGCTAGGGAGAAACCTTTGAGTCACACTGGGTAAAAGATGTGTCAGAGCTGAGAAAGCTCGTAGTCTTATCAAACTTTCATAAGACAGCAAATTCCTATCGAGGCGGGGGGCCTCCCAGGAAACCGCTGTTCGATGCGGTGTACGGTCCCGGGGTGCGCGATTCCTCTCGGCTGACCAGGCGTGCCGTCCTCGGACTGACGGCCGCCGCTCTTCCCCTTTCCCCCCTTTCCATGGCGACCCCTGCCTCCGCCGCCACCGTCATAGGCGGCGAGCGCCTCGCCCGCGGCGGCGTCCAGGTGCGCGGTGCCACCGGTCTTCCCAAGAAGATCACCGCCCACGCCTGGCTGCTCGCCGACTGCGAGAGCGGGGAGGTGCTGGCCTCCTTCGACGCGCACCGGCGTCTGGCGCCCGCGTCCACCCTGAAGATGCTGTTCGCGGACACCGTGCTGAAGAAGTTCGAGCGGACCGAGCGCTACAGGGTCAAGGACGCCGACATCTCCGACGTCCCGGCCGGCTCCAGCCTGGTCGGCATCAAGCCCGGCATCACCTACACCGTCGAGCAGCTGTGGCAGGGCGTCTTCCTGCGCTCCGGCAACGACGCCGTGCACGTCCTCGCCCACATGAACGGCGGCATCGCGAAGACCGTCGCCGAGATGCAGGCCAAGGCGGCCGACCTCCAGGCCCTCGACACCCGAGTGGTCAGCCCCGACGGCTTCGACCACCCCGGCCAGCTGTCCTCCGCCTACGACCTGACCCTCTTCGCCCGGCACGGGCTGAAGGACGACGACTTCCGGGGCTACTGCGGGACCAGGACCGCGAACTTCCCGGCCGGCGGCAAGAAGACCTTCCAGATCCAGAACACCGACCGCCTGCTCACCGGCTCCTGGGGACTCGGCGTCTACAAGGGCCTGTTCGGCGTCAAGAACGGCTACACCAGCCACGCCGGCAACACCTTCACCGGCGGCGCCACCCGCGGCGGCCGCACCCTGCTGGTCACCGTGATGCACCCCGACAGCGGCAGCAACGCCGTCTACGAGGAGACCGCCGCGCTGCTCGACTGGGGCTTCGGGAAGGGGAGTTCGGCGCAGGCGGTGGGCATGCTGGTCGATCCGCTGAGCGAGGGCGGCGCGAGCGCGAGCCCGTCGCCGACGACGGCCAAGGGCGCCGCGGGAGCGGCCGGGACAGGGGCCGCGGCCGGCTCGGGGTCGTCCGGGCCGTCGCCGTGGCGGCTCGCGGAGGGCGGCGCGGGAACGCTCGCGCTGCTGGGCGCGGGGGCCTGGGCGCTGCGCCGGCGTCGCCGGGCGGCCGGAGCCGGCGCCGGCTCGGACGGCACACCGGTGAGTTGACGTCACGCGGCAGCCGTCCCGCCCACCGGTGCGTACCCGCGGTCCCGCACGGGTCCACCCCCACCCGGTCCGGTGGGACGGCTGCCGCCTCCCCCCTCGGTGTGGTCGGCGGAACACCAGAGCCTCAACTGTGAAGTTCTGGTGGAGGAAAGTTGAGCATAGGCGCGTTACCGGCCGCAATACCGCGGACGTTTGAATTCCGTTTGTGCACGTTGCGAAGGTCCGGGCTGAACGGTGGTTCAGCCCCGTCCCACGTACGGCATCGCCGTCGCCAGCACCGTCGCGAACTGCACGTTCGCCGCCAGCGGCAGCTCGGCCATGTGCCGGACGGTACGCGCCACATCGGCCACGTCCATCACGGGTTCCGGGGCGATCTCCCCGTTCGCCTGCAGGGCGCCGGTCTGCATCCGGGCCGTCATGTCCGTGGCCGCGTTGCCGATGTCGATCTGCCCGACCGCGATGCCGTACGGCCGCCCGTCCAGGGACAGCGACTTGGTGAGGCCGGTCAGCGCGTGCTTGGTCGCGGTGTAGGGGGCGGAGTTCGGGCGGGGCGTGTGCGCCGAGATGGACCCGTTGTTGATGATCCGGCCGCCCTGCGGCTCCTGCTCCTTCATCTGCCGGAACGCCGCCTGCGCGCACAGGAACGCCCCGTTGAGGTTGGTGTCCACGACATGCCGCCACGCCTCGTAGGCGAGATCCTCCACGGGCACCCCGCCGGGCCCGAACGTCCCCGCGTTGTTGAACAGCAGGTCCACCCGCCCGAACCGCGCCACGACCGCCGCGAACAGCCCGGCCACGTCCTCCGGTTGCGCCACGTCCGTGCGTACGACGAGGCAGGCGCCCTCGGGCACCAGTCCCGCCGTCTCCTCCAGCGTCCGGGGCCGCCGCCCGGCCAGCGCCACCGACCAGCCGGCCCGCAGCAGCTCCACGGCGACGGCCCGCCCCACACCGGAACCGGCGCCGGTGACCACCGCGATCTTCGATTGCTTGGCATCCATGGGCCAGCAGCGTAGGCGCTCCGCTGGGGAGGGCCGTGTTGGGTCGTTGGCTGCGGCTGCGGCTGCGGCTGCGTCGTGGCTGGGCGCGCCCACGTGGCGGAGCCGCATGTCGGATACCGCCCCGCGCCCCTTCGGGGCGCTTAGCCCGCGTAGCGGACGCCGATCAGCTCCCGGAGGGTGTCCAGGGTGCGCATGACCGCCAGGGTGCCGTCGAGCGGGACCAGGGGGGACTCCTTCTCGCCGGCCCGCAGGGCGCGCATGACCTCCCGGGCCTCGTGGCGCAGGGTGTTGCGGGGGCCGTCGGCCGGGTCCAGGGCGAACTCCTCGGGGTCGCGGCCGTCGCGGTGCAGGACGAAGCGTTCGGGGTTGAAGAAGCCGTCCGGGATGTCGATCCGGCCCCGGGAGCCGGTGACCGAGGCGGTGGTGCCGGTGCCGCCCACGATGGAGCAGTGCACCGCCGCGAGAGCACCGCTCTCCCAGGAGAGCAGCGCACCCGTCTGGAGATCGACGCCCTCGTCCGAGAGCACCGCTCGCGCCGACAGTCCGTCCGGCTCGCCGAGCAGCAGATGCGCGAACGACACCGGGTACACGCCCAGGTCCAGCAGCGCGCCCCCGCCCAGCGCCGGGTCCCGCAGCCGGTGCGCCGGCGGGAACGGCCCCTCGAGGCCGAAGTCCGCCTGCACGGTCCGCACCTCGCCGATCGCACCGTCCCCGACCAGCGCCTTCAGCCGCCGCACCAGCGGGTTGCAGTACATCCACATCGCCTCCATCAGGAAGCGGTCGTGCTCCTTGGCCAGCGCGACCAGTTCCCCGGCCTCGCGGGCGTCGATCGTGAACGCCTTCTCGCACAGCACGTTCCGCCCCGCCTCCAGGCACAGCCCGGCGGCCGCCCGGTGCGCCGAGTGCGGAGTGGCGACGTACACGACATCGATGTCCTCATCGCGGGCCAGCGACTCCCAGTCGCCGTACGCCCGCCCGATCCCGAACCGCTCCGCGAACGCCTCCGCGGACTCCGGGGACCGCGAGGCCACCGCCGCGATCTCCGCGTCCGGCAGATCCACCAGGTCCGCCGCGAACGCGGCCGCGATCCCGCCGGTCGCCAGGATCCCCCACCGCACACTCTGCTCAGCCATCCCGGCCGCCCCACCCTCGCTCATGTGTTTCCAGGCAGTCCCTACGAGCTGAGAGCATAGGCGGCGGACATCGGGGTCCACCAAGGCAGGGACTCGGCGAACGCGCGACTTCAGGAGAGAGCGAGGGGGCACATGCCCGAGCAGCCGGCACCGCCGACATCGGACACCCAGGACACCGCCGGACCCGCACCCACAGTCGTACCCGTACCCGCACCCGCAGTCGTACCCGCACCCGCACCCGCACCCCATGGGCCCGGCACCCCCGCCCCCGCCCCTGCCTCCACCCCCGCCGCCCGCCGGGCCGGTCTGCTGCTGGTGCTGGTCCTCGGCGCGCTCACCGCGACGCCCCCGCTGGCGATGGACATGTACCTCCCGTCGCTGCCGGAGGTCACCCGCTCCCTGCACGCCCCCGCCGCGACCGTCCAGCTCACCCTCACCGCCTGCCTCGCCGGCATGGCCCTCGGCCAGCTGGTCGTCGGCCCGATGAGCGACCGCTGGGGCCGCCGCCGCCCGCTGCTGGCCGGCCTCGCCGTCTACGTCGCCGCCACCGCCCTGTGCGCCCTCGCGCCGAACGTCGAGACCCTGGTCGCCTTCCGCCTCGCCCAGGGCCTCGCGGGCGCGGCCGGCATAGTCATCGCCCGCGCCGTCGTACGCGACCTCTACGACGGGGTCGCCATGGCCCGCTTCTTCTCCACCCTGATGCTGGTCTCCGGGGTGGCCCCGATCGTCGCCCCGCTGATCGGCGGGCAGATCCTGCGGGTGACGGACTGGCGGGGCGTGTTCGTCGTCCTGACGGTCGTCGGCGCCGTCCTCGCCGCGGTGGTGTGGGCGAAGCTCCCGGAGACCCTGCCGGCCGCCGACCGGCACGCCGGGGGAGCGGCCGCCGCCGTACGCGCCATGCGCGCCCTGCTCGCCGACCTCCCCTTCACCGGCTACATGCTGGCGGGCGGCTTCGCCTTCGCCGCGCTCTTCGCGTACATCAGTGCCTCGCCTTTCGTGATCCAGGAGATCTACGGCGCCTCCCCGCAGACCTTCAGCCTGCTCTTCGGGCTCAACTCGGTCGGGCTGGTGATCGCCGGGCAGATCAACGGCAAGGTGCTGGTCGGCCGGGTCGGCCTGGACAAGGTGCTGGGCGCGGGGCTGGCCGTGACCGTGCTCGCCTCGACCGCCCTGCTCCTCATGACGACCGGGGTCTTCGGCCCGGTCGGCCTCGCCCCCGTCGCCACCGCCCTGTTCGTGCTGATGTCCGCGATGGGCTTCGCCCTTCCCAACGCCCAGTCCCTCGCCCTGCTGCGCACCCGGCACACCGCCGGATCGGCGTCCGCGCTGCTCGGCACCTCCTCGTTCCTGGTGGGTGCGGTCGCCTCGCCGCTGGTCGGGATCGCCGGGGAGAGAACCGCCGTGCCCATGGCGATCGTCCAACTGGCGGGGACACTGGTGGCGCTGGCCTGCTTCGTGGGACTGTGCCGTCCCTGGACAGCGCGTGGGAACACACGTGCGGTGTTGGAGAATGGGGGTGCCCCCATTCGAGCGAAGTCGAGAAAGGGGGAAGGGAGCTGAGCGTACCGAGACTGCGCGTCGAGACACCGGAACGGGCCGGGCTCGACCCCGCGGAACTCAGGCACCTCGTGCGCGAAGTGCGTGCCCTCACCACCGGTGAGCGGCCCTGGGCGGCCGGGGCCGTGGTGGTCGCCGGACGCGGTCCCGTGATCGCCGTGCAGCAGGCGGCCGGCTGGGCGATGCGCTGGTCGGCGTACGATGCCGAGGCCGACGCCGGTGTCGCACTGCCGCCCGCCGCGCGGGTCCCGATGACCGTCGACACCCCCTTCGACCTGGCCTCCCTGACCAAACTCTTCACCGCGGTCGCCGCCGTGCAGCAACTGGAACGCGGCACCCTCGGCATCGACGCCCAGGTCGGCGCCTACCTCCCCGACTTCCGGGCGGCCGCCGTCCACCGCATCACCGTCCGCCAGCTCCTCACCCACACCTCCGGCCTGCGCCCCGAACTCCCGCTCCACGACTGCCCCGACGACGCGGCCCGCCTCGACCTGCTCCGCGCCGAGGCCCCGAGCAGCGCACCCGGCGCCTACCGCTACTCGGACCTCAACATGCTCCTCCTCCAGCACGTCCTGGAGCGGATCACCGGCCGCACCCTCGACGTCCTGGTCCGCGAGGGCATCACCCGCCCGCTCGGGATGGCCGCCACCGACTTCGGCCCCTGCCCCGGCGCGGCGGCCACCGAGGACCAGCGGCGGCCGTGGGCCAAGGCGGACCGGGGCATGCTGCGGGGTGTCGTGCACGACGAGAACGCCTGGGCGCTGGGCGGGGTGGCCGGGCACGCGGGCCTGTTCTCCACGGCCCGGGACCTGGCCGTCTTCTGCCGGACGCTGCTGGCGGGCGGCGCGTACGGTCCGGCGCGCATCCTCGGCCCCGACTTCGTGGACCTGCTGCTGGCCCCGCCCGGTCTGGGGTTCCTGGTGGACCAGCCGTGGTTCATGGGCGAACTGGCGGGACGGGGCGCGGCCGGGCACACCGGGTTCACGGGGACGAGCCTGGTGCTGGACCGGGCGACGGACACGTTCCTGGTCCTGCTGGCCAACACCGTCCATCCACGGCGGCGGCCGGGCGACAGCGCCCCGAGAGCGGCGGCGGCGACCCGCCTGGCGAGGGCGGTGTTCCTCAGCCCGTCGGGGGTGTGAGGGCGGGCCAGCCGGGGAGGTGAGGGTGCGGGGCGGCCGCCCCTACAATCGCCGGGTGAACCACCCCGCATCCCCGGCCGACCGGCTCCGTGCCACGCTCTCCGACCTTCTCGACGGCCTTCCTCCGAAGCAGGCCGCCGGGGCCGTCGAGCGGCTGATCGCCAGCTATCGGGGGGCCACCCCGACCGACGCGCCGATCCTGCGGGACCGGGCGGACGTGGTGGCCTACGCGGCGTACCGGATGCCGGCGACCTTCGAGGCGGTACGGGCGGCGCTGGCGGCCTTCGCCGACGCGGTGCCGGAGGGCTGGGTGCCGGGGAGCCATGTGGACGTCGGCGGCGGGACGGGCGCGGCGACCTGGGCGGTGACCGACACCTGGGCCGGGACGCGGCCGGTGACGGTCCTCGACTGGGCCGAGCCGGCACTGGCCCTCGGCCGGGAGATCGCCACGGCCAACCCGGAGTTGCGGGAGGCGGTGTGGCAGCGCTCTCGGATCGGAGCGGCGCTCACCATCGAGAGCACTGATCTGGTCACGGTGTCGTACGTCCTCAACGAGCTCGACGAGGCCGCCCGCGCCGCCCTCGTCGACGCCGCCGCGGCCGCCGCGCAGGCCGTCGTCATCGTGGAGCCCGGCACCCCGGCGGGCTACGCCCGGGTCATCGAGGCCCGCGACCGCCTGATCGCCGCCGGCTTCCGGGTCGCCGCGCCCTGCCCGCACAGCGCCGCCTGCCCGATCGCCCCCGGCACGGACTGGTGCCACTTCTCGGCCCGGGTCAGCCGCTCCTCCCTGCACCGCCAGGTCAAGGGCGGATCACTGCCCTACGAGGACGAGAAGTTCAGCTATGTGGCTGCCACCCGGCTCCCGGCCGCCCCGGCGCCGGCCCGGGTCGTCCGGCGGCCGCAGATCCGCAAGGGCCAGGTCATCCTCGACCTGTGCGAGGCCGACGAACAGCTGCGCCGCACGACGGTCACCAAGCGGCACGGCGACCTGTACAAGGCGGCGCGGGACGCGGACTGGGGCGACGAATGGCCACCGCCCGGTTCGAGGGCGTAACTCCCGCGAGTCCTTATCACCCCAGTGAGGGTATGTAACTCCCATGAGCCCTTATCGCCCCAGTGTGAGGGTGTAACCCCCGTAACCCCCCGTCGCCCCAGTGAGACCTTCCGCCCCTTGTCCTGCCTGCGTCCGCGACCCGCGCGTACCCCCCTTCACGCCCAGATGGGACAATAAGGCATGCTGGCCGGACCACAGTGAGGCGAGGCGATACATGAGCGGGACGTTCGGCGGCCGGAGTGGCCGGCAGGGCAGACTCTCCCAGTGGCTGCTCGGACGGCGGCCCAAGGAAGCCGCCGCCACCGACGACGACGGCCGTGCGGCCCTGCTGCTCGCGGCCGCCGAGGCGGGCCTCCCGCTGGCCCCCGCCGCGCACCCCGCCCCCGGCTACGGCTGCTCCTGCGACCGCGTCGGCTGCCCCACCCCGGCCCGGCACCCGGTGTCGTTCGCGTGGCAGACGCAGTCCACCACCGACCGCGCCCAGATCGAGCGCTGGGCCCGGCACCAGCCGCAGGCCAACTTCATCACCGCGACCGGGACGACACACGACGTCCTGGACGTCCCCCTGGAGGCCGGCCGGCCGGCGCTGGAGCGGCTGCTCGCGAACGGCGTCGAGGTCGGTCCGGTCGCCGAGAGCGACGACGGCCGCATGCTGTTCTTCACCCTCACCCGCGGCACCCCGGAGGACGAGGACGAGTGGTGGCCGTGCGAGCTGGACTGCCACCCCGAGACCATGGACGAGCACCCCGGCCTGCGCTGGCACTGCCGGGGGTCGTACGTCCTCGTACCGCCCGCCCGGCTGCCCGGTGACGGTGACCGGCGGGTGCACTGGGTGCGCGGCCCCGAGCACCCGCTGCCCGACCCGCTGACCCTCCTGGAGATCCTCACCGACGCCGGCGCCCGGCACGCCGGCGAGGAGCCCGACCAGGTGGGCGCCGCCTGGCCGGCCCGCGGTTAGGAACCCTCCGCGGAGGTCAGGCCCTGGATGCGGCCCAGGACCGAGACCTTTCCGGTGCCCGCCGGGTCCAGGGCGACCTGGTTGGAGACGAACTCCATGGTCAGCGACTGCTTGATCTCGCCCTTGGTGAGGGCCTTCACGTCCTGGTTCGGCGCCGGCACGGACGTGCCCGCGGCCGCGGTCTCCTTGGCGTAGTAGCGGGTGGTGAAGAACACCATCGCGCCGCCCTCGGTGGTGCGCAGGGCGAGCGGCGCGTAGTCGCCGTTGGTCAGCGGCTCGTCGATGTACTGGGTCGCCAGGCCCGGCTTGGTCGACTTCTTGCGGTCCGTGCGCCAGCCGCTGGTGTGCGCGCCGTTCGCGAAGACGGCGCCGCCGCTCTTCAGGTACGTGGCGTAGTCCTGGCTCAAGTCGGCTGGACTGGCGGCCAGTTGGGCGCTGTTCGGCGGGACCGCCTCGGCCCAGCCGTCCTTGTCGGTCGTGAACTTCGGTACGTCGTCCGGCGCGACCAGCGTCAGATACGCCACCTGGAACGGCTCGGAGAGGCTGTCGCGGGTGAAGACCAGCAGCCAGCGGTCGTCGCCCCCCTTGTTGCCGTGCGCGTCGGCGAGGAACCAGCGCGGCCAGCCGGCCTTCTTGGGGATGGTGTACGTGACGTCGTCGAACTCCAGTGGCGAGTGGCCGGAGTTGCCGCTCGGGCTGTTGACGTGCCCGGCCTTCAGGCGCGCGGAGTCGATGTCGGCGAGGGCACCGGTCGTGTAGTCGGCGTCCAGGGAGCCGTCGTAGGCCTCGTCGGCCTTGTTGTAGGCGTCCGTGAACTGCTTCAGCGCCTTGGCGGCCTCGGCGCGGGTGGTGGTGGGGAGCACCTCGCGCTCCCCGTGCACCACCACGCATCCGCTCGCCGTCAGCGACAGGGCGGTCAGCGAGACCGCCATGAGCGCGTTCCGATCACGCCTGCGGAGTGTGCGGAGCCGCCGAGGGCCGCGATCCCTGGTCGTCAGGTGCGTCATCAGGTGCCTTCACCTTCCCCTTCCCGGAGCCGAACCCTACCGGGGCGAAGAAGAGTACGAGTGTCGGGACCAGGTACAGCAGCCACACCGTGACCTGGAGCACGGTCGGGTCGGGCTGGAAGTTGAAGACGCCCTTGAGGAGGGTGCCGTACCAGCTGTCCGGCGGGATGGTGCCGCTGATGTCGAAGGCCTGGTTGGTCAGGCCCGGGATCCAGTCGGCCTCCTGGAGGTCGTGGAAGCCGTATGCCAGCACGCCGGCGGCGACCACGACCAGCATGCCGCCGGTCCAGGTGAAGAACTTGGCGAGGTTGATCCGCAGGGCGCCGCGGTAGAAGAGCCAGCCGAGCAGGACCGCGGTGGCGAGGCCGAGGGCGACGCCGACCAGGGGGCGCGGGGTGCCGTCGCTGGCCGCGTGCACGGACGCCCACACGAACAGGGCGGTCTCCAGGCCCTCTCGGCCCACGGCCAGGAACGCGGTGGCGACCAGCGCACCCGTGCCCATCGCGAGGGCCGCGTCCAGTCTGCCGTGCAGCTCCGCCTTGAGGTGCCGGGCGGTGCGCCGCATCCAGAACACCATCCACGTCACCAGACCGACCGCGACGATGGACAGGGACCCGCCGAGCGCCTCCTGGGCCTGGAACGTCAGCTCCTGGGAGCCGAATTCGAGCGCGCAGCCGAAGCCCATGGCGATCAGCACCGCCACGGCGATGCCGATCCAGATCGGCCGCAGGGCGTCCCTGCGCTCGGTCTTGACCAGGTAGGCGATGAGGATGCAGACGACGAGCGACGCCTCAAGGCCTTCGCGCAGCCCGATCAGGTAGTTGGAGAACACGGATCACGCCCCCTTGGCGGACTCGGAGAACAGCGTCCGGCCCCACCAGTCGTCCTTGTCCCGGACGCCGGGCGGGACCGCGAAGACCGCCGAACCCACGTGCTGGATGTACTCGTTGAGCGCGTCGGACGCCGACAGCCTGCGCTGCAGGGGGATGAACCCCTTGCGCACGTCACGCTGGTAGGCCAGGAAGAACAGCCCCGCGTCGAGCCGGCCGAGCCCGTCCGTGCCGTCGGTGAACGAATAGCCCCGCCGCAGGATGGTGATCCCGTCGTTGGAGTCGGGGTGCGCGAGCCGCACATGGGCGTCCGGCTTCATCGCCTTCAGGAACGGCGCGTCGTGCTCCTTGGCCTTGCCGACCGGGGCGCCCTCGCCCTTGTCCCGCCCGAAGACGTCCTCCTGCTCCTGGAGCGAGGTCCGGTCCCAGGTCTCGATGTTCATCCGGATGCGCCGGGCGACGAGATACGACCCCCCGCTCATCCACGCCGGACCGTCGCCGTCGCCCACCCACACGAACTTCTTCAGCCGGTCGGTCTCGGTGCCCGCGATGTTGCGGGTGCCGTCCTTGAACCCCATGAGATTGCGCGGGGTCTGGGCGTCCGGCGTGGTCGAGGACGTCTTGCCGAAGCCGAGCTGGGACCAGCGGATGGCGACCTTGCCGAAGCCGATCCGGGCGAGGTTGCGGATGGCGTGCACGGCGACCTGGGGGTCGTCGGCGCAGGCCTGGACGCACAGGTCGCCGCCGGTGCGGGCGGAGTCGAAGTTGTCGCCCGGGAACTGCGGCAGATCGACCAGGGCGGCCGGGCGGCTGTCCGCCAGCCCGAACTTCTCGAAGAACGAGGGCCCGAAGCCGATCGTCAGCGTCAGCCGGGACGGCTTCAGCCCGAGCGCCTCGCCGGTGTCGTCCGGGGGCGCCTCGGCGAGCCCGCCGTAGGCGCCGTCGCCGATCGCCTTCCCGGCGGTCAGCCGCCGGGCCGCGGCCGTCCAGTCCTTCAGCAACTGGACGAACTCGGCCCGGTCCTCGGTCTTCACGTCGAACGCGGCGAAGTGCAGCCGGTCCTGGACGGCGGTGGCGACACCGGCCTGGTGGGCGCCGTGGAACTCGACCGCGCCACCGGCGTCGGCGGCGGCCGGGTCCATGTCGTCGCCCGCCTCGGCCATCGCCACCGCGCCCCCGGCCACGGCGGCGCCGAGCGCGAGCCCGGCCCCGCCCCAGCCGATGAGCGCGCGACGTGACGGATTGGCTTTCTCTGCCATGACCTGCCCCCTACTTGACGACGGTCGCGGCGAGCTTGGACAGCGGCTCCGCGAGGGCGTTGACGGCGTCGGACAGCTCCTTGCGCTGGGCCTTGGTGACCTTGTCGTACGACACGAAGCCGTCCGAGGTCGAGGTCGTGCGGTACTTGTCGAGCAGCGTGTTCAGCGCGGTGAACTGCTTGTCCAGCTCGGTGGTCAGGGCCGCGTCGTTCTTCTGGGCGACCGGCTTCAGCAGCTCGTACGCCTTCTGCGCGCCGTCGACGTTGGCCTTGAAGTCGCTGAGGTCGGTGTGGGAGTAACGGTCCTCCTCACCGGTGACCTTGCCGGTGGCGACCTCGTCCAGGAGTTCCTTGGCGCCGTTGGCCATGGAGGTCGGGGTGATCTCGGCCTTGCCGACCCGCTTCTGCCAGTCCTTCAGGTCGGTGAGCAGCTCGTCGGCGAGGGTCTTCTGCTCGGCGCCGATCTTCTTGTCCTGCCACAGCGCCTTCTCCAGCGCGTGCCAGCCGGTCCACTTCTGGCCCTTCTCCAGGCCGTCGGCGCGGGTGTCCGTCTTGGGGTCGATGTCCCCGAAGGACTCGGCGATCGGCTCGGTGGTCTCCCAGCCGACGCGGGAGGGGGCGTAGGCGTTCTTGGCGGCTTCTATGTTCCCCGCCTTGATGGCGTTGACGAACGTCTCCACCTTCGGGAGCGTCGCGTCGGCCTGCTCCTGCGCGTACTCGCGGTAGTCGGCGACGGCCTTGTCGAGCGTCGGGTTGCGCTTGGCGACCGCGCCGGAGCCGGTGACGGTCAGCTTCTGCCGGACCCCGTGCCCCTTCATCCCCGGCCGGCAGGCGATTTCGTACGACCCCTGCTTCACCTCGGCGGTGAGCGTGTACTTGGTCCCCGGGCCGATGTTCTCCTTCTCCGAGACGATCCGGTCGTCCGGGAAGAGGATCTCGACCTCGGTGGCCTTGGAGCCCTTGTTCTCGATGGCGAGCGTGACGTGACCGGCCGGCACGGACTTGGTCGACGTCTCGCACTTGGCGTCGGCGGCGGTGACCTGGATCGCGTCACTCCCCTTGGCGTCGCTCTTCGCCGTGCAGGCCGAGAGGGCGGTCAGAGCGGCCGCGGTGGCGGCGGCGGTGACGGTGAGTCGGACGGCACGCATGCAGGCTCCAAGCGGGGGAGGTGTGGTGAGGCTGGCCTAACTTACATGAGGCTTACCTCACTGATACCCGTCCGGGTCGGGATTGACCAGACACAGAAAGATCACAGATACGGCTTGATATCGGCGGCCAAAAACTGGCACCAAGAGATGGTCAAGGAAGGGTCAAGGAAGCCGCTTCGGGCCAACGACGACCGCGCCCGTCCGCGGATGCGGGAACACCTCGACCGGGTGGCCGTACACCTCCGACAACAGCCGCTCCTCGAACACTTCGGCGGGAGGGCCGTCGGCGACGATCCGGCCGGCCCGCAGGATCGCGACGCGGTGCGCGTAGGCGGCGGCGAGGGCGAGGTCGTGCAGCACGACGACGACCGCGTCTCCGGCGGCCGCCCGTTCCCGGCAGAGCCGCAGCACCAGTTCCTGGTGTTTGAGGTCGAGCGCGGCGGTGGGTTCGTCGAGCAGCAGGAGTGGCGCGTGCTGGGCCAGCACCCGGGCGAGCGCGACCCGCGCCCGCTCCCCGCCGCTCAGCGCGGAGAACGGCCGTGCGGCGAATTCCGTCACCTCGGCGGCCGACATCGCCCCGGCGACCGCGAGTTCGTCCTCCTCCGGGGTGGCGGTGACATGCGGCGCCCGTCCCATCCGGACGACGTCCGCCACGGTGAACGGGAAGGACAGGGCGGCCGCCTGGGGCAGCACGGCCCGCCGCAGGGCGAGCTCACTCGCGGACCACTCCTCGGCAGGCCGCCCGAAGACCCGCACGACCCCGTCACCGGCCGGTATGTCAACGGCGAGCGCCCCCAGCAGAGTCGACTTACCGGCCCCGTTGGGCCCGACCAGCGCGACCACCTCCCCGGCCCGGGCAACCAGGTCGACACCGACGAGAACAGACCGCGCACCGAGCCGAACGCACACCCCCTCAGCCTCGACGAGGACGTCACCGGGGGAGGGGGGAGACGGAGGGACGGGATACGAACGCAGGAGTCTCATGAGGCAAGGGATTCCGGTCGGAGGGCCAAGGAGGGTGCGGCGAGGTGTCTAGGGGGCGCGCGGAACTGCGCGACCGGCCATGGCGGCGCCGCACCTGCCCGCGCAGCGGCCGGAGTCGGTCGGTCGGGTGGCTCATGCCCAACCTCCCTGCCGGCGCCGGGTTCTCCGGAGGAGCCAGAAGAAGAACGGGCTTCCCAGCAGGGCCGTCAGGACGCCCAGGGGGAGTTCGGCGGGGGCCGCGAGCGTGCGGGCCGCCAGGTCGGCGGTGAGCAGGACCACCGCTCCCAGCAGGGCACTGCCGGGAATGAGGAACCGGTGCCCCGGCCCCGCCGCCATCCGCAGCAGGTGCGGCACGACCAGGCCCACGAAACCGATGATCCCCGAGACGCTCACCGCCGCCGCCGTGAGGAGGGCGATGACCAGGACCAGGGTGAGACGCAGACGTTCGACGTCGACGCCCAGATGCCGGGCCGGGCGTTCGCCGAGGGAGAGGAGGTCGAGACGGCGGGCGTACAGGGGGGCGGTCGCGAGGCCCAGTACCGCACACGGCAGGACCGCCAGCACCTTCGGCCACGTCGCCTGGGAGAGCGAACCCAGCTGCCAGAAGGTGATCTGACTGACCGCCGCCGTGTCCGCGAAGAAGAGGAACAGCCCGATCAGCGCCCCCGCGAACGCGTTCAGCGCGATCCCCGTCAGGATCAGCGTGACCACCTCCGTACGGCCCCCGGAACGGGACATCACGTACACCAGCAGCACCGTCGCCAGCCCCGCCACGAACGCGAACGCCGTCACCGTCCAGTTGCCCAGGAAGTCGAGCCCGAAGGCGATCGCGGCCACCGCCCCCACCGCCGCCCCCGAGGAGACCCCGATGACCCCCGGCTCGGCGAGCGGGTTGCCGAACACGCCCTGCATCAAGGCTCCCGCGCAGCCCAGCGACGCACCGACGAGCAGCGCCAGCACGATCCGCGGGAAGCGGACGTTCCAGAGGACGGACTCGGGAACCCGGTCCAGCGCCGTACCGCCGAGACCCGTCCGGTGCAGGACCGAACCGAGGACGTCGGCGGTCGGGATCGGGTACGCGCCGAGACCGGCCGCCACCGGGACCAGGACCAGGAGTGCCACCGCCAGCCCCACCGTGAGCAGCCACGCCGCCGACGGCTTCCGGCGCAACCGCGCCGCCAGGACCGTCACTTCGCGTCCTCCCCGTACAACTGCGCCACCACGGACCTGAGCACCTGGTCGGTGCGCGGCCCGTAGTTGAGCAGCACCCCGTCCTCGATCGAGACGACCCGCCGGTCCATCCCGGCCGGCGTCTGCGCGACCCCCGGGATCTTCACCAGTCCGTCGATGCCGCCGACGGACTCGAGTCCCTTGGTCATGACGAGAATCGCGTCCGGCGCGGCCTGGGCGAGAGCCTCGGTGGTGATGGCCGTGAAGTCCTTCTTCAGCCCGGACCCGGCCCCCGCGTCCACGGCCCCGGCCGCCTCCAGCAGAGAGGTCGCGCCCGATCCCTGCCCGCCGATCAGATACACGGACGCCGAGCCGCGCAGGTAGAGGAAGGCGACCCGCGGCTTCTCGTTCTCCCGCGGAACGTCCTTGCGCACGGCGGTGATCCGCGCTTCCGACCGCTCGGTCAGCTCCTGGCCCGCCGACGGCACGCCGAGCGCGTCGGCCACCGCCCGGATGCGCGGGCCGACGTCGTCCAGGCCCTGGGCCGGGTCCACGACCAGCACCGGGATGCCGGCCTCGCGGATCTGGTCCATGGCTTCGTCGGGCCCCGTCGTCGTCTCGGCGAGGACCAGGTCCGGCTTCAGCGAGAGCACGCTCTCGGCGGAGACGTCATGGTTGCGGGTGACCACCGGGAGCTTCGCCGCCTGCCGGAAGGTCGCGGTGATGTCCCGGGCGACCACCCGGTCCCCGAGCCCGAGCGTGAACACGATCTCGCTGAGGCTGCCGGAGAGCGGCACGATCCGCCGGGCCTGCCGGACCGTCACCTTCCTGCCGTCGGCGGAGGCGACGGTCACCGGGAGCTTCGGCGCCGGGGGGTCGGTCAGCGGCTCGACCCGGTTGGCGGGGGCCGCCACCGACGCCGTGGCCGAGGTCTTCGCCGGCCCCCCGCAGGCCGTCGCGGTGAGCGTCAGGGCGAGCACGGAGACCAGTGCTCCCGCCAGTCGAGTGCGCAAGCGTCGCACGGTCCCGTCCGTCCTCTCGGCTCGATGCAGGCCGCCGCTACGGTGACCCGGAGTGAAGCTTAGGTTAGCCTTACCTTCATTCGCTACCGGCCGTCGTACCCGTCGTCCCCGGAGGACCCTCCATGCCCGCGCGCCCTAGAGCCCTGGTCACCGCGCTCTGTACGGCACTGTCCACGGCGGTCCTGGGAGCCGCGGCCCTGCTGCTCCCGGCGGCCCCCGCGCACGCCGCGAGCCGTACCGTGCAGGGCGGCCGGCTCGACTGGGGCGTCAAATCGTCCTTCCAGAGCTATGTCACCGGGCCGATCGCCAAGGGGAGTTACTCCCTGACCGGCGGTGCCGGGACCGTGGGCAGCAGCCAGTTCCGCTTCCCGTCGGCGACCGGCAGCTACGACGGCGACACCGGCGCGTTCACCGCGTCCTTCGCCGGCGGGGTGCACTTCGTCGGACACAAGGAGAGCGACGGCACCTACCAGCTGGACCTCACCCTGAGCCGCCCCACCGTCCGCATCTCCGGCTCGTCCGGCACGCTCTACCTGGACGTCGTCAGCAAGGCGAAGGGCACCGGAACGGTCACGACGTCCTCGCAGGTGCCCTTCGCCTCCCTCGCCCTGGGCGGTATCAGCATGAAGGGCGGCGGCACGGCCGTCGTGCTCGACAACGTGCCCGCCACCCTCACCGCCCAGGGCGCCACGTCCTTCGCCGGCTACTACACCGCCGGTACCGCCCTGGACCCGGTGAGCCTGGCGGCGGACGTCAAGGCGGCGACCACGCCCACCCCCACGCCCAAGCAGTCGCCCACGAAGAAGGCCACTGCGAAGGACGACTCCATCGAGGACGGAGCCGTCGACTGGGGCGTGCGCCGCACCTTCCGGGAGTACGTCACCGGTGACATCGCCCGCGGCAGATGGACGCTGACCGGCGGCGCCGAGGACGGCGGTGCCCTCTTCCGCTTCCCCAAGGGCGAAGGGACGTACGCGAAGGGCGAGTTGACGGCGAGCTTCGCGGGCGCCGTCCGCTTCACCGGCGACCACGGCCTCGACCTGAGGCTGAGCGGGGTCAGGGCCACCGTCGAGGACGGCCGGGGCACCCTCTACGCCGACGTCGACAGCGACGGCTTCACCGGCGACAAGGTCCCGCTGGTCACCTTCACGGCCGGCGACTTCACCGCGAAGAAGGGGCTCGCCGAGGTCTCCGAGGCCCCCGCGAAACTCACCGCCCAGGGCGCCAAGGCCTTCGCCGGAATGTATCCGGCCGGTACGGCCATGGACCCGGTCTCCCTCTCCGTCGCCCTCACCGCCGACGCCACGCTTCCCGCCCTGCCCGACCTGGGCAGCGCGGCCGACGAGACGGAGACCCCGTCACCGAGCCCCACCTCGGCCCAGCCGGTGGCGAGCGACACCGCCGCCGGCGACGACGGCACCCCCGTCCTGCCCATCGTCCTCGCCACGGGTGCCCTGCTGGCCGCCGCCGCGCTCTTCGCGGTCGCCGTCCGCAGGCGCCGCACCCGGACGGCGGCCGGGCCCGCCCCCGCCGACGAGGACCAGCCCCCGGGGATCCCGGGATTCCCGGGATCCCCGGACCATCCATGAGGAGCCACATGCCCGCCACCACACGCACCACCACACGCGCCACCACCCCCAGAAAGCTCGCCCTCGCCGCCGCCGTCGCGGTCACCCTGGGGGCCGGCGCCCTCACCGCGGCGACCACCGCGTCCGCCGCCGAAGTGCCGCTCAGCGGCTACGAGTTGACGTGGGGCATCAAGCAGTCGTACCGCACCTACGTCACCACCTACGCGGCCGGCACCTTCACCGCGGCGGACGGCGCGACCCAGGCCGCCGACAACGGCGCCTTCACCTTCACCGGGGGCAGCGGCAGTTACGACTCCGACGCCCACACCGTGGACCTCGGCTTCCAGGGCAGCCTGCACATCGTCTCCCAGCCGCACGGCTTCGACCTGACGCTGTCCGACGTGAAGTTCGACAGCGGGGCGGCGGAGATCACCGCGGACGTGACCAGGAACGGCACGACCACGGACGACGTGCCGCTCGCCACGGTCACCGTCACCCGCGAGATGACGGGCATGACGACCACGCTCACCCAGCAGGCGGCGGACGTCTTCGGCAGCGCCGGTTACGCGGGCGCGGCAGGCGACCCGCTCACCGTCGTCCAGAAGACGACCGAGCCGACGTCCCCGTCGCCCTCCCCCTCCGCCTCCACGTCCGCGAGCGCGAGTCCGTCGGCCTCGGCGTCCGCGTCGGCCTCGGCGTCTCCCTCCACCAGCGCGTCCACGTCCGCCTCCCCGTCGCCCTCCGCGTCGGAGTCCGAGCAGACCCCCGCCGAGGGCGACATCGCCGACGGCACCCTCACCTGGGGCGTCAAGGAGTCCTTCCGTACCTACGTGGTCGGCAGCGTCGCCCAGGGCAGCATCACCGCCTCCGACGGGGCGACCCAGGCCACCGGCAACGGCGTGTTCACCTTCGCCGACGCGACCGGCAGCTACGACACCGACGCCGGCACCCTCTCCGCCGCCTTCGAGGGCGCGGTCAACTTCAAGGGCCACGAGAGCAACGGCACGTACGGCCTCGACCTCACCCTCGGCAACATCCGGGCGACGGTCGACGGCGGCAAGGGCGAACTGACCGCCGACGTGACGAGCCTCGGCACCACCACGAAGAACGTGGAGCTGGCCGGCCTCGAGGCCGACTCCGCCGACCTGACGCCCGAGGACGACGTGATCACCCTCGACGACGTCACCGCCACCCTGACCGAGGCCGGCGCGAAGGCGTTCAGCGGCTACTACACCGCGGGCACCGAACTCGACCCGGTCGACCTCTCCGTCGCCCTCACCGACGACGCCCAACTCCCCTCCGGGGACGGCGACTCCACCGCCACCCCGACCGCCACCGCCTCGGACACCTCCGGCACGGCGAGCGGCGGCGTCACCGGCTCGACCACCGGCGGCACCGGCGGCAGCCTCGCCTCCACCGGCTCGGCCCTCCCGGCCGCCGCCCTCGGCACGGCGGCCGCGGTCACCGTGGCGGCGGGCGCGGGCGTGGTGTACGCGATGCGCAGGCGCCGTACCGAGGCGTGATCCCCGTCGGCGGCGGCCGGGCGTCCCCTGGCGGCGGGGGCCGGGCGTCCTCCGCGCCTGGGACGACCCGGCCG
>NZ_JBHXSK010000055.1:30425-81871 GCF_042716195.1 Streptomyces sp. NPDC058683 | reverse complement strand
ACCCGCCGGGAACCGGCCGTCGGCGTGTTGTCGGTTCCGTATGCTGTCGGCTCGAACTGCCATGCGGCGAAGGGGAGTTTCTGGTGCCGCTGCACAAGGACGACCCGAGGTCGATCGGCGGCCACAGACTCGTCGACCGGCTCGGAGCCGGCGGCATGGGCGTCGTCTACCGGGCCAGGTCCCGCTCCGGGCGCGAGGTCGCCGTCAAGGTGGTGCACGCCCAGTACGCCCAGGACCCGGTCTTCCGGGCCCGGTTCCGGCAGGAGGTCGAGGCCGCCCGCCGGGTGAGCGGTGCCTTCACCGCGGCCGTGGTGGACGCCGACCCGGAGGCCGAACCGCCCTGGATGGCCACCCAGTACGTGCCCGGGAAGTCGCTCGCCGCCCGCATCCGCGACCACGGCGCCCTGCGCGTCACCGACCTGCGGCCCCTGGCGCTGGGCCTGGTGGAGGCACTCCGGGACATCCACCGGGCCGGGGTCGTGCACCGCGACCTGAAACCGGCCAACGTCCTGATCGCCGAGGACGGCCCCCGCGTCATCGACTTCGGCATCTCCCGGGCGGCCGAGAACCACAACACCCTCACCGAGACCGGGCAGCTGGTCGGCACCCCGCCGTTCATGTCCCCGGAGCAGTTCACCGACGCCCGTACGGTCGGCCCCGCCTCGGACGTCTTCTCGCTCGGCGCGCTGCTGGTGTACTGCGTCACCGGACGCGGCCCCTTCGACGCCGACAGCCCCTATCTGACCGGCTACCGGGTGGTCCACAACGCGCCGGTCCTGGACGGGGTGACCGGGCCGCTGCGCGCGGTCCTGGAGCGCTGCCTGGCCAAGGCACCCGCCGACCGGCCCGGACTCGACGAACTGGCGGCGGAGTTCGAGCGGGTCCTGCCGGAGCCGGCGCCCGGCGAACCGGAGACGCTGACCCTGCGCCTGCCCTCCGCGGCCCGCCCCGGCGCCCCGGCCGTCGGCACCACCGTCCGGCCGGTCACCCGCCGCCCGCACCGGCGGGCCCTGCTCGTGCTGTCCGCTGTCCTGGCCGCCGCCCTCACCGCGACCCTGACCGGCTTCCTCCTGCTGGACCCGTGGCACGGCGACGGCGAGGCCCGCACCGGTGCCACCGGGTCCTCGGCCTCCCGCTGGGGCACCCTCCCCACCGGCTGGAAGCCCTGGCAGACCACCGTGTCCGCGCCCGCCCAGCGCGGGGTGAAGAAGGCGCCGGGCTACGAAGGCGACACCTCGCCCACCTGTGTGTCGGACGGCGGCTCCGTCTACTGCGGCGGCACCGCGCTCCTCCCGACCCGGGTCGACGCCGGCACCGGCCGGACCCTGTGGCGCGCGGACATCGCACCCACCGGGGTGCCGGCGGACCGCTACATCACGACCGTCCTCGGCGTGGACGGCGACAAGGTCCTCGTCGAACTGCAGATCACCGACGACAGCGGCCTGGGAAAGGCCCAGTCCGTCCTCGGGCTCGACCGGGAGACCGGCGCCGAGCTCTGGTCCCACGCGGTACGCACGGACAGCCTGGGATCGGCCTACGCCGACGGGGTGACCCTGACCGAGGAGGGCGACGGCAGCGCGGTGACCGTCCGCTCGGCACAGGACGGCACCGTACGCCGCACGATCCCCGTGCCCATCGGTTACCTCTGCTCGGCGATGGCCGCCGACGGCCTTCCCTACGTGGAGTGCGCCGACCAGGAGGACGGCTCGCACGCCACGAAGTTCTATCTCGTCGACCCCGACGGGTCGGTCCGCACGCTCTCGTCCCCCGCCCAGCAGGCCAGCTTCGTGGGCGTGCTCTCCGGACAGCTGGTCTTCCTGGAGACGGACGACCAGGATGTCGACAACGGCCCCGACCTGATCTACACCCGCATCGTGCGCATCGACCCCGACTCCGGCAGACGCATCCTGACGCCCCTGCCCGAGCACTACCGGGGCGGACTGCCCACGCTGGCCCACGGCACGTTGTACCTGGCCACCTCCAGCGGCCTGGTCACCGCCTTCTCGCCCATGACGGGGGCCCGGCTGTGGGACAGCCACACGAACCTCGAGTCGCCGGGCGAGGCCTCGGTGGACGCGAGCGGGCGCACGGTGTACACGGCCGGCGCGAGCGGGCGGGTGGTCGCGCTCGACGCGGCCAAGGGCACCCTGCTGTGGGAGTCCTCCGCACGTGCCCAGGTGCTCGGCAACAGCGGTCTGCTGCCGACCGTGTGGTTCAACCGGGGCGCCCTGGTCCTCTCGACCTCCGACGGCACCATCTTCACCCTCGACCCCGCGCACCCCGAGCGGAAACCCGTCGGCTCGGGGTGACACAGGGGCCGTACGGCTACGGCAGCGCCAGCATCCGCTCCAGCGCCAGCTTGGCGAACGCCTCCGTCTCCTTGTCGACCTCGATCCGGTTGACCAGGTTCCCCTCGGCCAGCGACTCCAGGGTCCAGACCAGGTGGGGGAGGTCGATGCGGTTCATCGTCGAGCAGAAGCAGACGGTCTTGTCGAGGAAGACGATCTCCTTGCCCTCGGGAGCGAAACGGTTCGCCAGCCGGCGGACCAGGTTCAGCTCCGTGCCGATCGCCCACTTGGAACCGGCCGGGGCCGCCTCCAGGGCCTTGATGATGTACTCGGTCGAACCGACGTAGTCCGCCGCCGACACGACCTCGTGCCTGCACTCGGGGTGGACGAGGACGTTCACGCCGGGGATGCGCTCGCGGACGTCGTTCACCGAGTCCAGCGAGAAGCGGCCGTGGACCGAGCAGTGGCCGCGCCACAGGATCATCTTGGCGTCGCGCAGCTGCTCCGGGGTGAGGCCGCCGTTCGGCTTGTGGGGGTTGTAGAGGACGCAGTCCTCCAGGCTCATCCCCATGTCGCGGACGGCGGTGTTGCGTCCGAGGTGCTGGTCGGGGAGGAAGAGGACCTTCTCACCCTGCTCAAAGGCCCACTCCAGGGCCCGCTGGGCGTTGGACGAGGTACAGATGGTGCCGCCGTGCTTGCCCGTGAACGCCTTGATGTCCGCGGACGAGTTCATGTACGAGACGGGGACGACCTGCTCGGCTATCCCGGCCTCCGTCAGCACGTCCCAGCACTCGGCGACCTGTTCGGCCGTCGCCATGTCGGCCATCGAGCAGCCGGCCGCCAGGTCGGGAAGGACCACCTTCTGGTCGTCCGAGGTCAGGATGTCGGCGGACTCGGCCATGAAGTGCACACCGCAGAAGACGATGTACTCGGCCTCCGGGCGGGCGGCCGCGTCCCGGGCCAGCTTGAAGGAGTCGCCCGTGACGTCGGCGAACTGGATGACCTCGTCGCGCTGGTAGTGGTGGCCGAGCACGAAGACCTTGTCGCCGAGCTTCTCCTTGGCCGCGCGGGCGCGCGCGACCAGGTCCGGGTCGGACGGCGAGGGCAGGTCGCCGGGACACTCGACGCCCCGCTCGCTCTTCGGGTCGGCCTCACGGCCGAGCAGCAGCAGGGCGAGCGGACTCGGCTGTACGTCGAGCTCCGTGGTCTGGGCGGTGGTCACGACACGCACCCTTTCTACTTTTCGTCGTTCTGACGTTATCTATCATAACCGCTTCACGTCACTTTGACGATGCCCATTGTGTCGATGTGACGTGAATCCCGGAGCCATACGGGAGGGTTGCGGGAGGGTGACCCTGGAGTGGTGGTGGGGTGGTCAACAGGCCGCTGTGCGTGACTTCGGGCATGTGCGAGCATGGAGACGTAGACGAAGGCGCGAAAACGCGAGAACGCGGGAACGCGAACGCCGGCCCGGAATGAAACAGCGGACCCGCCGGTTGCACTCGTCGGCAAGCAGTCTCCGTACAACCCGGGAGAGATGTAGATGTCCGTATCGGACGAGACCAGCACCGTCACCGACGGCATCATCCTCAGTGACGCCGCCGCGGCCAAGGTCAAGGCCCTGCTCGACCAGGAAGGCCGTGACGACCTCGCCCTGCGCGTCGCCGTCCAGCCCGGTGGCTGCTCCGGCCTGCGCTACCAGCTGTTCTTCGACGAGCGTTCCCTCGACGGAGACGTGGTCAAGGACTTCGGCGGTGTCAAGGTGGTCACCGACCGCATGAGCGCTCCCTACCTGGGCGGCGCGTCGGTCGACTTCGTCGACACCATCGAGAAGCAGGGCTTCACGATCGACAACCCGAACGCCACCGGCTCCTGCGCCTGCGGCGACTCCTTCAGCTGAGCCGGCCCGGCACGGCAGAGCGAAGGCGGCGGTCCCTCACTCAGGGGCCGCCGCCTTCGTGTGTCCTCAGCCCACCTGCGGGTCGAGGGTGGTCGCCTTCTCCTTCGGGACCGCGGTGCCGTCCGTGCCGACCACCTTCCGGCCGTCCAGCGGCGCGTCGAGATGCACCGTCTGGTGGTACTGCTTGGCGATCAGGATGCACACCTTGTCCGGCCAGGGAGTCTCGGTCACCTTGACCACCACCTGCTCCGAGCCCTCGTCCGCGGAGGCCTTGTAGTCGGCGCACACCCCGCCGGTGAAGGCCACGGTCAGCTCGCTGCCGTCGGCCGTGTAGCCGTCCACCTTCACGCTTTTCGGGGTCCCCGGCGAGGAACTCGGCGTCGGCGAGGCGGCGGAGCCCAGGTACTTCGGGTCCACCGCCGGATAGGTGACGGTGTACGAGTCCGCCGCGCCGCGCACCTGGAACAGCCAGGACGGCACCAGCGCCTGCCGGCCGCCGACGGACTGCGCGGCCAGCCCGAACACCGCGTTGTCGATCACGGCCGAGGCGGCCGGGGAAGCGGACGACGTCGAGGCGGAGCACGGCTGCTCCAGCCGGTCCTTCAGCGGTACGGAACTGGCGCAGCCGCCGATGCCCATCCGGTGGTCGGAGCGGGGCGCCGCGTTCATCAGGCCCAGCGTCTTCTCGGCGCTCAGCACCGGATACGTGTCGCCCTTGTCCGGCGTCGCCAGCATTCCGTTGCCGCCGACGACCTCGCCCTGCTTGCTGACGGTCAGCCCGGTCGTCCAGCCGTACGTCGGCAGCCCGCCCACCACGGGATCGGCGTTCACCGCGCGCTGGGCGCCCATGACCTGGCTCGTGTCGAGCTTCGCGTCGTCCTGGCCGAGCGCCTTGAGAACCGGCGCCGCCGCCTTCTCCGCGACGGAGACGCTCACCGGGTCCCCGGCCGGTGCCACCGGATCCTGGGCGCAGACCAGGTCGCTCTTGCAGTTGTCGGTGCCGGGGGCGTAGCGGCTGTACGTCCAGATGCCCGGGGCGGTCCTGTTCACCTGCAGGCTCCCGCCGGAGCCGTCGTTGTCGGTGCCGACCTTCCACATTTCGTCCTCGGCGACCGGCGTCCCGTCGACCCCGAGCGCCTTCGCCAGCGCGGCCACCCGGTCCTTGGAGACCTCGCCGGGCCGGTACACGGCGGCCGAGCCGGGCCCGTCGGGGAGCGTTCCGGCTGCCTTGTAGGTCATGCCGTAGGGGTTGGGCTCGCCCGCGGCTATGCCGTTGCCCCCGGAAGAGTAACCGTCCAGGGCGAGCGGCGGGGGAGTGGAACCACCGGAGGCGGCGGTCCCTGTCCCGGTACCGCCGCCGGAGCCGGAGCCGCCGCTCGCGGCGAGATAGGCCCCACCGCCACCGATCAGCAGCACGGCGGCGGCCACGGAGGCGATGACAGCGGGGGACCGCCGCCGGGCGGGATGACCGGCGTCGTCCCCGAAGACCGCGTCGACACCGGAGAGCGAGGCCACCTCGGACTCGGGATCCGTCTCGGGGCCGGGGGTTTCCTGCGACTCCGGGGCCGTGTCCGGCTCGGGAGCCTCGGCCTCATCCGGCTCGGGAGCCTCGGTCTCGGCCGTGGCGCGGGCCGCGGTCGGCTCGGGGCTCGCGGTCGGCTCGGAGCCCGCCGTGGGCTCGGGGTCCGTCTCTGCGGCAGGCGGCGCTGCCGGCTCCGGGGCTTCTTCGGAGGCCGGGGCGGTTTCCGGCTCCGCCGTGGCCCCGTCCCGGTCCGGGCCTGCGGTGCTCTCGGCGGGCTCCGCGCTGGGCCGGGCGTCGGGCTCGGCCGCCTTCGGCGACTCCGTGGTCTGCTGGGCCTCGGGGGACTCCCCGGTGCTGCCCGCGGCCGCGCCGTCGTCGTTCTCGGGTCGCTCGCTCTTCACCGCATCGCTCCTTGCCGCACGTCGTATCCCGCCTCCCCTTCACGGGGGACGGCGATGGGACGCGGGAGGGGAGCGCGCGGTTCCCTGAAACGCGCCGGGCGGCTCAGTCGCCGTAGTCGGACATCGCGTCCAGCAGCCTGGCGGACTTCTTCGGCACGGTCACCCCGTGGATGAGTGACGGCGGCACCGGCCGGGCATCGCTGTGATCGGGAACCGCCCAGTGCGGGGCCATCCGCGCGCAGTCACCGCGCAGCGACGCCAGGTCGCCGTCGAGGTCGGCCGGAGCGGGGGCGTGGACCTTGAGGTTCGTCATGACCGAACGGTATGCACGTCGGGCGCCGCGAAGAAAGATCTACTATCGGGTAGTTTTGGCACCTTCAGGGCGCGCCCGCCGACCCGGTAGCGTTAACTGTCAATTACGCCTCCCCCTCAGGAGAGTCCCAGCCGTGCGCATCGCAGTCACCGGCTCCATCGCCACCGACCACCTCATGACCTTCCCCGGCCGCTTCGCCGACCAGCTCGTCGCGGACCAGTTGCACACGGTCTCGCTGTCCTTCCTGGTCGACAACCTGGACGTACGCCGGGGCGGCGTCGGCGCGAACATCGCGTTCGGCATGGGACAGCTCGGCACCCGGCCGGTCCTGGTGGGCGCGGCGGGCTTCGACTTCGACGAGTACCGGGCCTGGCTCGGCCGGCACGGCGTCGACACGGACTCCGTCCGCATCTCCGAGACCCTGCACACCGCGCGTTTCGTGTGCACGACCGACGCCGACCACAACCAGATCGGCTCCTTCTACACGGGCGCGATGAGCGAGGCCCGCCTGATCGAGCTGAAGACCGTCGCCGACCGCGTGGGCGGCCTCGACCTGGTCCTGATCGGCGCGGACGACCCCGAGGGCATGCTCCGCCACACGGAGGAGTGCCGCGCCCGCGACATCCCCTTCGCCGCCGACTTCTCCCAGCAGATCGCCCGGATGAACGGCGACGAGATCCGGATACTGCTGGACGGCGCGACGTACCTCTTCTCCAACGAGTACGAGAAGGGGCTGATCGAGACCAAGACCGGCTGGAGCGACGAGGAGATCCTCGGGAAGGTCGGCCACCGGGTCACCACGCTGGGCGCCCGCGGGGTGCGGATCGAGAAGGCCGGCGAGGAGGCCATCGAGGTCGGCTGCCCCGACGAGGAGCGCAAGGCCGACCCGACGGGCGTCGGCGACGCGTTCCGCGCGGGGTTCCTTTCGGGCCTGGCGTGGGGGGTCTCGCTGGAGCGGGCGGCCCAGGTGGGCTGCATGCTGGCGACCCTCGTCATCGAGACGGTGGGGACGCAGGAGTACCAGCTGCGCCGTGGGCACTTCATGGAGCGGTTCACGAAGGCGTACGGGGACGAGGCCGCGGAAGAGGTTCGCGGGTACCTGGTCTGAGTTTCGGGTGCGGCGGCGTGGGGGCTGGTCGCGCACACGCGGCGGCAGCCGCAAATCGACACAGCCCCGCGCCCCGAGGCAGTTCAGGTGGTCCGGCGGACCAAGTACGCCGTTCCTTGCTCCGCCGGTTCCTCACCGATGTATTCCTGATTCCGCATCTCGCACCACGCCGGGATGTCCAGACGGGCCGCCTCGTCGTCGGACAGGACCCGCACCCTGCCGCCCACCGGCACTGTCCCGATGACCTTCGCCAATTCGATCACGGGGATCGGGCACCGCTTGCCCAAGGCGTCCACGACGAGTACGTCCTCCTGGACGGCCGCCACCGGCACCGGCGCCCCCAGCTTCTCCCGCACCCCGGCCACCACCCCCGGCAGCACCTCCAGGAAGCGGTCGACGTCCGCCTCGGCGGCTCCCGTCGGCAGGGACACCCGCACGTTCCCTTCGCTCAGGACGCCCATCGCCTTCAGCACATGGCTGGGCGTCAGCGTGCTGCTCGTGCAGGACGATCCGGACGACACGGAGAAGCCCTCGCGGTCGAGTTCGTGGAGCAGGGTCTCTCCGTCGACATAGAGACAGGAGAAGGTGACGATGCCCGGCAGCCGCCGCTCCGCGTCCCCCACCACCTCCACGTCCGGGACCAACTCCGGTACCCGCGCCCGGATCCGCGCCGTCAGCTCCCGCAGCCGTACGGCCTCCCGCTCGGCCTCCGCCCGTACGGCCCGCAGCGAGGCGGCCGCCGCGACGATCGCCGGCAGGTTCTCGAAGCCGGGCGCCCGCCCCGACTCCCGTTCGTCCGAGGCCCCTTGGACGGCGAACCGCACCCCCTTGCGTACGACGAGCAGCCCGACCCCGCTCGGCCCACCCCACTTGTGCGCACTCGCCGTCAGCAACGACCAGTCGCCCTCCACCCGCCCCCACCCGAGCGACTGCGCCGCGTCCACCAGCAACGGCACCCCGGCCGCCCGGCACACCTCGGCCACCGCCGCCACCGGCTGCACGGTCCCCACTTCGTGGTTGGCCGACTGGAGGCAGGCGAGCGCGGTGTCGGGGCGGAGGACGGCGGCGTACGACTCGGCGTCCACCGCGCCGCTCCGCCGCACCGGCACCTGCGTCACCTCTCCGCCCTCGGCCTCGAACACCTCGGCCGAATGGAGTACCGAGGAGTGTTCGACGGCTGACACGATCAGGTGACGTCCGGTGCGACGGCGACCGGCCAAAGCCCCCGCGACACCCGTATGGACGGAGCGGGTTCCGGACGGGGTGAAAGTCAGTTCGTCCGGACGGCATCCGACGGCTTCGGCAGCCGCCTCCCGGGCGGCGTCCAGCAGCATGCGCGCCTTCCGCCCCTCGCGGTAGAGACGGGAAGGGTCGGCCCACCCGTCTTCGAGTGCGGCCAACAACGCCTGGCGGGCCACAGTATGGAGGGGGGCAGCGGACGCAGCGTCAAAGTAGGACACACGGCAACGTTAAAGCGTCCTCAAGTGCAGCGAACCCAGGGGGCGGGGCCGTACCGATATGCGGCTCCGCCGCGTGGCGCGACAAGCCACATCGCACTCGCACTCGCAACACAAACCGCGACAACCCGAGCTATTGGGCGCGCTTTCCCACCCCTAGGGAGTGACCCGCGGCGCGTATGCCCCCCTCCCCGCGAACCCCCGAATCGCGTCGGCTAGGGTTTGGTCCGCATAAACATCCAAACCCCTGCCCGACGCAGGGCGGCGACCGACCAGCGAGAAGGCCGCAGCCGAACCGCGCGGGCGAGACTCTCGGGAAGGCGCTACGTGAGTCCCAACGGCTCCGACCGCTCGCCGCGGCGCCCGATGCGGCGGAAGCTGCTGCAGGCAATGACCGCGGGCCTGGTCCTTGCGACCGCTACCGGTTGCACATACAAGGACTTCCCCCGCCTTGGTATGCCCACCCCGACCACGGAAGAGGCTCCGCGGATCCTCTCCCTGTGGCAGGGCTCCTGGGCCGCCGCGCTCGCCGTCGGCGTGCTGGTGTGGGGTCTGATCATCTGGAGCGCCATCTTCCACCGGCGCAGCCGCACCAAGATCGAGGTTCCGGCCCAGACCCGGTACAACATGCCGATCGAGGCGCTGTACACGGTGGTTCCGCTCATCATCGTCTCGGTGTTGTTCTACTTCACCGCGCGTGACGAGACAAAGCTTCTCAGCCTCACCGACAAGAAGCCCGACGTCACGGTCAACGTGGTCGGCTTCCAGTGGAGCTGGGGCTTCAACTACATCACGCCCGTCGACGGTGTCACCGGCGACGCGAAGACCGACGCGAACCTGGACGCCATTCCGGACCGGTTCAAGAAGGAATTCCCGGCCGGCGCCGGTGGCGTCTACGACGTCGGTACGCCGGGCACCAAGAACCCGCAGACCGGCAACCCCGGTCCGACGCTCTGGCTGCCCAAGGGTGAGACCGTCCGCTTCGTCCTCACCTCGCGTGACGTCATCCACTCCTTCTGGGTGGTGCCGTTCCTGATGAAGCTGGACGTCATCCCGGGCCACACCAACGCGTTCCAGGTGACTCCCAATCAGGAGGGCACCTTCCTCGGCAAGTGCGCCGAGCTCTGCGGCGTCGACCACTCCCGGATGCTGTTCAACGTGAAGGTCGTCTCGCCTGAGCGTTACCAGCAGCACCTCAAGGACCTCGTCAAGAAGGGGCAGACCGGTTACATTCCCGCCGGCATCGCGCAGACGAGCCACGAGAAGAACCGGGAGACGAACAACCTGTGAGCATCCTCAACGAACCCCAGGGTGCCGCGGCTGAAGGCTCGTACGCTGACGAGCTGCCGGTCAGGCGCAAGCAGCCCGGCAATGTCGTGGTGAAGTGGCTGACGACCACCGACCACAAGACCATCGGAACGCTCTATCTGGTCACGTCGTTCGTGTTCTTCCTGATCGGCGGTGTGATGGCGCTGCTGATGCGCGCCGAGCTCGCTCGCCCCGGTCTGCAGATCATGTCGAACGAGCAGTTCAACCAGGCGTTCACGATGCACGGCACGATCATGCTGCTGATGTTCGCGACGCCGCTGTTCGCCGGCTTCACGAACTGGATCATGCCGCTCCAGATCGGCGCTCCCGACGTCGCGTTCCCGCGGCTGAACATGTTCGCCTACTGGCTCTACCTGTTCGGCTCGACCATCGCCGTCGGCGGCTTCCTCACTCCGCAGGGCGCGGCCGACTTCGGCTGGTTCGCCTACAGCCCGCTGTCGGACGCGGTCCGCTCGCCGGGTATCGGCGCCGACATGTGGATCATGGGTCTGGCCTTCTCCGGCTTCGGCACCATCCTCGGCGCGGTCAACTTCATCACCACGATCATCTGCATGCGTGCGCCCGGCATGACCATGTTCCGGATGCCGATCTTCGTGTGGAACGTGCTGCTGACCGCCGTCCTGGTCCTGCTCGCCTTCCCGGTCCTCGCCGCCGCGCTGTTCGCGCTGGAGGCGGATCGGAAATTCGGGGCACATGTCTTCGACGCTGCAAACGGCGGAGCGTTGCTCTGGCAACACCTCTTCTGGTTCTTCGGCCATCCAGAGGTGTACATCATCGCCCTGCCGTTCTTCGGCATCATCTCCGAGGTCATCCCGGTCTTCTCCCGCAAGCCGATGTTCGGCTACATGGGTCTGATCGCGGCGACCATCTCGATCGCGGGTCTGTCCGTGACGGTGTGGGCGCACCACATGTACGTCACCGGCGGTGTGCTGCTGCCGTTCTTCTCCTTCATGACGTTCCTCATCGCGGTCCCGACCGGTGTGAAGTTCTTCAACTGGATCGGAACGATGTGGAAGGGGTCACTGAGTTTCGAGACCCCGATGCTCTGGGCCACCGGCTTCCTGATCACCTTCACCTTCGGTGGTCTGACCGGTGTCATCCTGGCCTCGCCGCCGATGGACTTCCACGTCTCCGACTCGTACTTCGTGGTGGCCCACTTCCACTACGTGGTCTTCGGCACGGTCGTCTTCGCGATGTTCTCCGGCTTCCACTTCTGGTGGCCGAAGATGACGGGCAAGATGCTCGACGAACGGCTCGGCAAGATCACCTTCTGGACGCTGTTCATCGGCTTCCACGGCACCTTCCTGGTCCAGCACTGGCTGGGCGCCGAGGGCATGCCGCGCCGGTACGCCGACTACCTGGCGGCCGACGGCTTCACCACCCTGAACACGATCTCGTCGATCAGCTCCTTCCTGCTCGGCCTGTCGATCCTGCCGTTCCTCTACAACGTGTGGAAGACGGCCAAGTACGGCAAGAAGGTCGAGGTCGACGACCCGTGGGGTTACGGCCGTTCGCTGGAGTGGGCGACCTCCTGCCCGCCGCCGCGGCACAACTTCGTCACCCTGCCGCGGATCCGCAGCGAATCCCCGGCGTTCGACCTGCACCACCCTGAGATCGCCGCCCTGGAGCAGCTGGAGCACGGTCACGTCGCCGCCGCTGTCGCGGGCAGCAAGGAGGCCGGCAAGTGAAGATCCAGGGCCGCATGTTCGTGTGGCTTGCCGTCTTCGTCCTCGCCATGGCGATCGTCTATGGCGTGTGGTCGAAGGAGGCGGCCGGTACCACGGCGCTCTTCATGGCCTTCGGCCTGTGCATCATGATCGGCTTCTACCTGGGCTTCACGGCCTCGCGGGTGGACGCCGGTGCCCAGGACAACAAGGAGGCCGACGTCGCGGACGAGGCGGGCGAGGTGGGCTTCTTCAGCCCGCACAGCTGGCAGCCGCTCGCCCTCGGTGTCGGTGGCGCGCTGGCCTTCCTCGGTGTCGCCGTCGGCTGGTGGCTGCTGTACTTCTCGGCGCCCATCATCATGATCGGCCTCTTCGGCTGGGTGTTCGAGTACTACCGCGGTGAGAGCCGCACCCAGTAAGCACGCGCCGAACGCGCACCGAGAGCCCGGACCCTCCGTCAGGAGGGTCCGGGCTCTCGCTCGTACGGCCCTTCCCGCCTTCGGCGCAGCGCGGGTCCCCCGTTCGGAGTACCTGGCGTGCCGGTCCGGAAAACCTCTCATAGCGTGACCATATGAGTCACTCTCCGTGCGCCCGTACCGTCGTCAGCTGCACCCTGCTGGTGACCGCCCTCGGCGCGGGCGTCACCGCCTGCGGATCGGACGGCAACCCGCTGTCGGACAAGCCGTACGACGCCGCGGACCAGGTCTCCTTCAACACCCCTACCGGCGCCGGGAAGCGGGCCGACCCCGACAAGCCGCTGGAGGTCGTCGTCAAGAACGACGAGGACCGGATCACGGACGTCACGGCCGAGGACGCCACCGGTCGCCATGTGGCGGGCGAACTCGACGCCGACGGCAGCCGCTGGCACAGCACCTCCCCGCTGGCCGCCAACGCCCGCTACACGGTCCAGGTCAGCACCGAGGACGAGGACGGCGCGCCCGGCCGCAAGGTCCTCACCTTCGACACCAGCATGCCCACCACCCAGCAGCGGCTGAAGGTCACCTTCGGCCCCAAGGGGGGCGAGTACGGCGTCGGCCAGCCCGTCACCGCCCAACTCGACCACGCGGTCAAGGACAAGGCCCAGCGCGCCGTCGTGGAGCGTGCCCTCAGGGTCGACTCCGTCCCCGCCGTCGAGGGGGCCTGGTACTGGGTGAGCGACAAGGAACTCCACTACCGGCCCAAGGACTACTGGCCGGCCCACGCCACCCTCCAGGTGCACAGCAACCTGGACGGCGTCAAGATCAGCGACCGGCTGTGGGGCGGCGCGGCCAAGCCCCTGAAGCTCACCATCGGCGACAAGCTCCTCGCCGTCACGGACGCCGCCGCCCACCAGATGACGGTGTACAAGAACGACAAGGAGATCGACCAGATCCCCATCACCACCGGCAAGGCGGGCTTCGAGACCCGCAACGGCGTCAAGGTCGTCCTGGAGAAGCAGTACTTCGTACGCATGCGCGGCACCACGGTCGGCATCGCCGAGGGCACCTCGGACTCGTACGACCTCCCGGTCTACTACGCCACCCGGGTGACCTGGTCGGGCGAGTACGTGCACGCCGCGCCCTGGTCGGTGGGCTCCCAGGGGTACGAGAACGTCAGCCACGGCTGCACCGGCATGAACACCTCGAACGCCGAGTGGTTCTACGACACGTTCCACCCGGGTGACGTGGTGAAGGTGGTCAACTCCAACGGCAAGGAGATGGAGAACTTCGGCAACGGCTTCGGCGACTGGAACCTCGCCTGGAAGGACTGGCGCAACGGCAGCGCCCTCGTCAACGGCACCCCGGACGGCCCGAAGCCCCAGGACGCGGTGCGTTTGCAGCCGACGTCAGTGTGAGAAACCAGGGGCGCGGGGCGGTAGTCGATATGCGGCTACCGCCGCGCGGGCGCGACCAGCCACATGCGGCCCGCACGCGCGAACCCACCGCGCCCCGCCCTCTCCTAGGCGCTCTGCAGCCTCTGCTGCCGCAGCAGAGACGCCAGCGCCGAGGCGAACTCCACCGGATCCACCGGCAGCGTCACAGCCGCGTCCGCCCGGCTCCACGTGGCCAGCCACGCGTCCTGCGGCCGCCCGATGAGCAGCAGCACCGGCGGGCAGTTGAACACCTCGTCCTTGATCTGCCGGCATACCCCCATGCCCCCCAGCGGCACGGCCTCGCCGTCCAGCACGCACACGTCGATGCCGCCCTTGTCCAGCTCGGTGACGACCGCCTGAGGCGTCGCGCACTCCAGGAACTCGACGAACGGCACATCGGGAGCCGGTCGCCGGCCGGCGGCCAGCCGTACCTGCTCGCGGGTGTTGGAATCGTCGCTGTAGACCAGCACCGTGGCGGTCGGCTGCATTGTTCCTCCGAGACGTCAGCGTCGTACGGACAGGACCGATGCGCCGGATGCTACTCCCCCGGACACCTCGTCAACACCTGTTGGAACACCGCTTCGATGGGCCATCCGGGCAGTACACACGCTGCGGACACCCCGAACGGCACCCCCCGGAGTGAGCGCGAGATAAGCGACCGACATAATGTCGGTCGTGGCGACAGCAACGACAGTAGAAACCGGGCACGCGCACCCGTCGGTCAATCGGCCGAACCTCACCAGCGTCGGAACCATCATCTGGCTGAGTTCCGAGCTGATGTTCTTCGCGGCCCTCTTCGCGATGTACTTCACCCTGCGATCGGTGACCGGTCCGGATCACTGGAAGGAGATGGCGAGCCATCTCAACATTCCGTTCTCCGCGACCAACACCACGATCCTGGTGCTCTCCTCCCTCACCTGCCAGCTCGGCGTGTTCGCCGCCGAGCGCGGGGACGTGAAGAAGCTCCGGGGCTGGTTCATCGTCACCTTCGTGATGGGCGCGATCTTCATCGGCGGTCAGATCTACGAGTACACCAGCCTGGTGAAGGAGGACGGGATCTCGCTCTCCTCCGACCCGTACGGCTCGGTGTTCTACCTGACCACCGGGTTCCACGGCATGCACGTGACGGGCGGCCTCATCGCCTTCCTGTTCGTTCTCGGCCGCACCTACGCGGCGAAGCGCTTCACGCACGAGCAGGCGACCGCGGCCATCGTCGTGTCCTACTACTGGCACTTCGTCGATGTCGTCTGGATCGGCCTTTTCGCCACGATCTACCTGATCAAGTAGCCAGGCCGGCTCCACGCGCTGCAGAAGCGCACAACCCAGAAGCATCGACGCAGAAGATCCTGACACCGGGGTAATCCGTGAAAAAGCTCTCCGCACGACGACGCCATCCGCTGGCGGCGGTCGTCGTCCTACTCTTTGCGCTGGCGGCCACTGGGGGGCTGTACGCCGCGTTCGCGCCCGCGGGCCAGGCGCAGGCCGATGAAACCTCCCAGTCCCTGACCATCGAGGAGGGCAAGAAGCTCTACTCGGTCGGCTGTGCCAGCTGCCACGGCACCGGCGGTCAGGGTTCGTCCGACGGTCCCAGCCTGGTCGGCGTGGGCGCCGCGGCCGTCGACTTCCAGGTCGGCACCGGCCGTATGCCAGCCGCCACCTCGCAGGGCCCGCAGGTCGTCGCGAAGAAGAACATCTACACCCAGGCCCAGATCGACCAGCTCGCGGCGTACATCGCCTCGCTGGGCGCCGGTCCCGAGGTGCCCACCAAGGAGCAGTACGGCCCGGGCGGTGCCGACATCGCCGCGGGCGGCGAGCTCTTCCGCACCAACTGCGCGCAGTGCCACAACTTCGTGGGTGCGGGTGGCGCGCTGACCAAGGGCAAGTTCGCGCCGAGCCTGGAAGGCGTCGCCCCGAAGCACATGTACGAGGCCATGCAGACCGGCCCGCAGAACATGCCGTCCTTCCCCGACACCACGCTGTCGGAGAAGAACAAGAAGGACATCATCGCGTACCTCGACGCGGTCAACAGCCCCAAGACGGTGAACCCCGGCGGTCTCGACCTGGGCGGCCTCGGGCCGGTCAGCGAGGGTCTGTTCGCGTGGATCTTCGGTCTCGGTGCCCTGATCGCGGTCGCCGTCTGGGTCGCCGCTCGGACCGCAAAGGCCAAGAAGTCATGAGTAGCCAAGAGATTCCAGAAGAGAACCTGCCCGCTGAGCAGGGCCACGCGCACGGCGCCGTGAGCATCGCGGACGAGAAAAACCCGTTCGCGGACCCCGGTCTGCCGCCTCACGAGCACCGGATCCAGGACATCGACGAGCGGGCCGCCAAGCGGTCCGAGCGTGTGGTGGCCCTGCTGTTCACGGTGTCGATGCTGGCCACCGTCGGCTTCATCGCCTCCTATGTGACGATCCCGAAAGACAAGTCGATCTTCGTCTTCCCGATCGGTCACATCAGCGCGCTGAACTTCGCGCTGGGTCTGACCCTCGGTGTGGCGCTGTTCTGCATCGGCGCGGGCGCGGTCCACTGGGCCCGCACCCTGATGTCCGACGTGGAGGTCGCCGACGAGCGGCACGCCATCTCGGCCCCGCCGGAGGTCAAGGCCAAGGTCCTGGCCGACTTCAAGGAGGGTGCCAAGGAGTCGGCGCTCGGCCGGCGCAAGCTGATCCGCAACACCATGTTCGGTGCGCTGACCCTGGTCCCGCTCTCCGGTGTCGTGCTGCTGCGCGACCTCGGCCCGCTGCCCGGCACCTCGCTGCGCCACACGGCGTGGTCGAAGGGCAAGCTGCTCGTCAACATGAACACCAACGAGCCGCTGCGTCCCTCCGACGTCGCCGTCGGCTCGCTGACCTTCGCCAAGCCCGAGGGCGTCGAGGAGTCCCAGGAGGACTTCCAGAACGTGATGGCGAAGGCGGCCCTGATGATCATCCGGCTGCAGCCGGACAACATCAAGGACAAGCGCGAGCTGGAGTGGTCCCACGAGGGCATCGTGGCCTACTCGAAGATCTGCACCCACGTGGGCTGCCCGATCTCGCTGTACGAGCAGCAGACCCACCACGTGCTCTGCCCGTGCCACCAGTCCACCTTCGACCTCTCCGACGGTGCCCGAGTGATCTTCGGCCCGGCCGGTCACGCCCTGCCGCAGCTGCGCATCGGTGTGAGCGAGGAGGGCTACCTCCAGGCGCTCGGCGACTTCGAGGAGCCCGTCGGTCCTGCATTCTGGGAGCGCGGATGAGCACTAACGAGAACTCCACGCAGGCATCAGCCGCTGGCGCGGCGGGCCGCGACGAGCGCGGGAAGGCCCCGGCCGGCGAGCGTGTCGCCGACTGGGCCGACGGACGGCTCGGGATCTACTCCCTGGCCAAGTCCAACATGCGCAAGATCTTCCCCGACCACTGGTCGTTCATGTTGGGCGAGGTCTGCCTGTACAGCTTCATCATCATCATCCTCACGGGTGTGTATCTGACGCTGTTCTTCCACCCGTCGATGAACGAGGTGGTGTACCACGGCAGCTACGTCCCGCTCCAGGGACAGCTGATGTCCGAGGCGTTCAGCTCGACCCTGCACATCTCCTTCGACGTGCGCGGTGGTCTGCTCATCCGGCAGATCCACCACTGGGCCGCGCTGATCTTCCTCGCCGGCATGTTCGTGCACATGATGCGCGTGTTCTTCACCGGCGCGTTCCGCAAGCCGCGTGAGATCAACTGGCTCTTCGGCTTCCTGCTGTTCGTCCTGGGCATGTTCACCGGCTTCACCGGTTACTCGCTCCCGGACGACCTGCTCTCCGGCACCGGTGTCCGCTTCACCGAGGGCGCCATCCTGTCGATGCCGATCGTCGGCACGTACATCTCGTACTTCCTCTTCGGCGGCGAGTTCCCCGGCCACGACTTCGTGGGGCGGTTCTACTCGATCCACATCCTGCTGCTGCCGGGCATCATGCTCGGCCTGGTGGTGGGCCACCTGATCCTGGTCTTCTACCACAAGCACACGCAGTTCGCGGGTCCCGGAAAGTCCGAGAAGAACGTCGTCGGCATGCCGCTGCTGCCGGTCTACATGGCCAAGGCCGGAGGCTTCTTCTTCCTGGTCTTCGGTGTCGTCGCGGCCATCGCGGCGACCACCCAGATCAACCCGATCTGGGCCATGGGCCCCTACCGTCCGGACCAGGTGTCCACTGGCGCCCAGCCCGACTGGTACATGGGCTTCGCCGAGGGTCTGATCCGTTACATGCCGGGCTGGGAGATCAACTTCTGGGGCCACACCCTGGTCCTGGGCGTCTTCATCCCGCTGGTCCTGTTCGGTCTGGTGCTGGGCGCGATCGCGCTCTACCCGTTCATCGAGTCCTGGGTCACCGGCGACAAGAGCGAGCACCACATCCTGGACCGCCCGCGCAACGCCCCGACCCGTACCGGGTTCGGTGTCGCCTGGGTGACCGTGTACATGGTCGGCCTGATCGGTGGTGGCAACGACCTCATCGCCACCCACTTCCATCTGTCGATCAACGACGTGACCTGGTTCGTCCGGATCTTCTTCTTCGCCGGACCGGTGATCGCGTTCATCGTCACCAAGCGGATCTGCCTCGGCCTGCAGCGCCGGGACCGCGAGAAGGTGCTGCACGGTCGTGAGACCGGCATCATCAAGCGGCTGCCGCACGGTGAGTTCATCGAGGTGCACGAGCCGCTCAGCCAGGAGCAGCTGCACACCCTCACGGCCCACCACCAGTACGAGCCGGCCCAGGTCGGCGCGGCGGTGGACGAGAACGGTGTCGAGCGCAAGATCAAGGGATCCGAGAAGCTCCGCGCGAAGCTGAGCGGCGCCTATTACGGCGAGGACAACCAGATCCCGAAGCCCACCGTCGAGGAGTACAAGGAGATCACGAGCGGCCACGGCCACCACTGATCGACCGCGTCGCCACGCCACGGTCGAAGGGCCCCCGTCCGGTGTACGGATGGGGGCCCTTCGCCGTGCCCGGGGCTGGATAGGGTAGGCGTGACACTGTTGTTTTGCCGGTACGACCATCAGGAGCGGCCTTATGAGCGCTGTGACCCCCGCTGGAGGCGACACCGCGGCGGGCCGTTCCTGGCCCGAGGTGCTGAACGCGCTGCTGTACGGCCAGGACCAGAGCGCGGACGCGACGGCCTGGGCGATGGACCAGATCATGCGCGGCCAGGCGACCGACGCCCAGATCGCCGGCTTCGTCGTCGCCCTGCGGGCGAAGGGCGAGACGGTCGACGAGATCAACGGCCTGGTCCGCACGATGTACGCGCACGCCAACGTCATCGAGGTACCGGGCCGCACGGTCGACATCGTCGGCACCGGCGGTGACGGCGCCAAGACGGTGAACATCTCCACGATGTCGGCGCTGGTGGTGGCCGGCACCGGGGCGAAGGTCGTCAAGCACGGCAACCGGGCGGCGTCCTCCGCGTCCGGTGCCTCGGACGTGCTGGAGAAGCTCGGCGTCAACCTCGACCTGACCCCGCGGCGGGTCGCCGAGGTCGCCGAGGAGGCCGGCATCACCTTCTGCTTCGCCGTCAAGTTCCACCCGGCGCTGCGCCATGCGGGCGCGGCCCGCGGCCAGCTGGGCATCCGCACGGTGTTCAACATCCTCGGCCCGCTGACCAACCCCGCCCAGGTGCGGGCCCAGGCGGTCGGCGTCGCGGACCCGCGCATGGCACCGGTCGTCGCGGGCGTCTTCGCGGAACGCGGCAACTCCTCCCTGGTCTTCCGCGGCGACGACGGCCTCGACGAGCTGACGACCACCGCCACGTCCCACGTCTGGATCGTCCGCGACGGCAAGGTCACCGAGGAGACCTTCGACCCGAGGGACGCCGGAATCGAGCTGGTCCCGGTGGAGGCGCTGCGCGGCGGCGACCCGTCGTACAACGCGGAGGTCGCCCGCCGGCTCCTGGACGGCGAGACGGGCCCGGTCCGCGACGCGGTCCTGCTGAACTCGGCGGCGGCCCTGGTGGCCCTGGACCCGGGCACCGGAACGCTCGCCGAGCAGATCCGCGCCGGCATGGACAAGGCGGCGGAGTCGATCGACTCGGGCGCGGCCAAGCGGACGCTGGAGCGCTGGGCGGCGGCGACCAACCGGTAGACGCCGGGCCGCAGGAGCATGTGACGCCGGCGCCTTCGGCAGTCCGTCATCCGGACAGAAGTTGCGCGCCGGCGATCACTTCCTCTACTTTTCCATCCAGGTCATGAGTGACAGTCATGAGGCCCCGGCCGACTGTCCGGCAACCCTCCGTCCGTGGCGGGGTGCCCCGGGTGAAGACCAGGCCGCAGGCAGCGAGGTCTGCGGCAAGCGCGGATCCCTCACGCTCATCCGAATGAGCACAGCCCAGGGATCCTGGTCGTCGAGGGAGTCTCCCGTGAGCAAGCGAATGCGCTAGGGCGTCGAGCCCCACTTCCGCGCACCCCTTTTCACTTTCTTCTTTCCTTTCACGGGAGTTCCGCCATGTCCGTCTCCACCGCTGTCTCCGCCCCGTCGGTTTGTTCCCCCCTGCCCGTTCTGGGCCAGGATGTCACCGTCCCGCTCGTCACCGGCGGCGAGGTCACCTACGCCGCCCTCGACTACGCGGCCAGCGCCCCCGCCCTCCAGCGGGTCTGGGACGACGTCGCCGCCTACGCGCCCTACTACGGCAGCGTCCACCGCGGCGCCGGCTACCTCTCCCAGCTCTCCACGGACCTCTTCGAGAACGCCCGCCGGACCGTCGCCGAGTTCCTCGACTGCCGCCCCGACGACCAGCTGGTCTTCACCCGCTCGACCACGGACTCCCTGAACCTCCTGGCCCGCGCGCTCCCCGCCGACTGCCAGGTCTTCGTCTTCGAGACCGAACACCACGCGAGCCTGCTGCCCTGGCAGGACGCCCGGGTCACCTACCTCGACGCCCCGCGCACCCCGCGCCAGGCCGTCCAGACCCTGGAGCAGGCCCTCGCCGACCGCACCGTGTCCATTGAAGGGGGCTACGGCCCGGCCCTGGTCTGTGTCACCGGCGCCTCGAACGTCACCGGCGAGCTGTGGCCGGTGCGGGAGCTGGCCGCGGCGGCCCATGCGCACGGCGCCCGGATCGTCCTGGACGCGGCCCAGCTGGCCCCGCACCACCCGGTGAGCCTCCGCGAGCTGGACGTCGACTGGATCGCCTTCTCCGGCCACAAGCTGTACGCCCCCTTCGGCTCCGGCGTCCTGGCCGGCCGCGCCGACTGGCTCCGGGCGGCCGAGCCGTACCTCGCCGGCGGCGGCGCCAGCCGCAAGGTCACCCGGCGCGAGGACGGGGGAGTGGCCGTGGAGTGGCACGAGAGCGCCGCACGCCACGAGGCGGGCTCCCCGAACGTGATCGGCGCCTACTCGATCGCCGCGGCCTGCAAGGCGCTGACCGAGGCCGGCTTCGACACGCTGGTCGCCCGCGAGCGGTACCTGATCGAGAAGGTGCGGGCGGGGCTGGCCGAGGTCCCCGAGGTCCGGGTCCTCTCCCTCTTCGGCGACGACGCCCCGCGGGTCGGAGTGATCAGCTTCGTGGTGGACGGCTGGAACAGCTCCCACTTCGCCGCCGCCCTCTCCGCCGAGTACGGCATCGGCGTCCGCGACGGCCTCTTCTGCGCCCACCCGCTGGTCAGGACCCTGCTGGGCTCCGACCCCCAGACCCAGGGCGAGTGCGGGGCGCCGGAGGCGGCACCGGGCGAGAAGTCCCTGAACGCGATCCGGGTGAGCTTCGGGGCGGGGACGCCGGACGAGCATGTGGAGCGGTTCGTGAATGCCGTCAAGGAGCTGGTCCGGGATGGCGCGAAGTGGAACTACCGTACGGAGGACGGCCGTTGCGTACCGGCCGTCTGACGGACTGACGTCCAGCCGCGCGTATACGCTTCCTTCGGCAGCTGTACGGAGGGCAGGGGGAGCACGGGGTGGAGGAGCTGCGCGAGACGGACCCTCGGACCATCGGTCCCTACGAGGTCCGGGGCAGACTCGGATCCGGCGGCATGGGCGAGGTGTATCTCGCCGAGGCGCGCGGTGGTCTCCGGCTCGCCGTGAAGGTGGTGCGCGCCGAACACGCGGAGGACCGGACCTTCAGGGCCCGGTTCCGGCACGAGGTGCGGGCCGCGCAGACCGTCGGCGGCACGGGGACGTACACCGCCCGCGTCGTGGACGCGGACACCGAGGCCGTACGGCCGTGGATGGCCACCGAGTACGTGGACGGGCCGAACCTGCGGGACGCGATCCTCGACGGCGGTCCCCTGGCCGGCGGCGCGGTACGGCTGCTGGCGGCCGCGCTGGGCGAGGCGCTGGCCGCGATCCACGCCAAGGGGCTGGTGCACCGGGACCTGAAGCCCTCCAACATCATGCTCGCGCCGGACGGCCCGAGGGTCATCGACTTCGGGATCGTCCGGGCCCTGGAAGGGACCGCGCTGACCCGGACCGGGGTGATCGTCGGGTCGGTCGGCTATGTCTCGCCCGAGCAGATCCGCAACGGCGCCCACGTGGGACCGGCCAGTGACGTCTTCTCGCTGGGCGCGGTCCTCGCGTACGCGGCGGGCGGACGGGAACCCTTCGGCGAGGGGCAGGACTCGGTCGTCCTGCTGCGGATCCTGACCGGGGACGTCGACCTGTCCGCCGTACCGAAGGACCATCTGGAGCTCGTGGAGTCCTGTCTGCGCGACGACCCCGGGGCGCGGCCGACGCCCGCGGACGTGGTCGCGGCGGTGGGGCACACCGGGCGTTCCCTCCGCGCAGGCCTCGGGGCGGGGTGGTACGCCGGCCGCGCCACGGCGGAATCGGGGACCGTGGACAGCGATGAGCGCTGGGTGCCGGAACACGGGTCGGGGGAACGGGACAGCCGCGTCGAGTACGTGGCGCCCGCGACAGTCACGGACATGCCCGTGGCCGCACCGGCTGCCGCCCCGGCCTCACGGCGGCGGCTGCTGGCGGCTCTGACGGGCGGTGCGGCGGTCGTGGCGGGCGGGGGCGTCGGCGGGTGGCTGTGGCTGCGGGACTCCTCGGCCGGCACGGGTCCGGCGGTGCGGGAGGGGCGGACCGGCACGGTCTCGTCGTCGGCGACCCAGGTGGGGTGGCAGTACCCGGTCCAGGGGCTGGGCGGGCAGCGCGGCCCGTGTGCGGCGGTGTCGGCCGACGGGAACCTGGTGTACGTCGGCGGGGCGGACGGCTCGCTGCACGCGGTGACGCCGAACGGCCGCCCCGTCTGGAGCACCGCGCTGGGCGGCCCGGTCATGCCCCCGCTCGCCACCGCCGACGGCGTGTACTGCCTGCTGTACGACAACGGGGAGGGCTCCACGAAGCTCTGCGCGCTCGACCGGCGCGGCCGGGTGCGCTGGACCAGACCGGTCGCCGGGAACAGCCAGGTCCCGGTGGCCGCGGGCGACCTGGTCCTGGTGTCCTACGGCCCCACGGACGCGGGCGGGGTGCGCGCGTACACCCCCGACGGCAGCGTGGCCTGGAGCACGCCGACCGGGCCGGCGCCCACCAGCGAGCCCATGGTCGCGGACGGGGTGGTCTACGTCGGCACGTTCGGGGATCAGGTGCGGGCCCTGGACGCGAAGAGCGGGAAGCGGCTCTGGGCGACGGCGGCCGGCAGTGACACCGGCCGCCCGGCGCTGATCGGGGACGTCCTGGTGGCCGGGTCGGGCGGTGAGCAGATGCTGCACGGCATCAGCCGGACGGGCAAGGCGCTCTGGCACAAGTCCGGCAACGAGCTGCCGAGCGGCGGCCGCTACTTCACGAGCGTGTCGTTCGGCGGCCTGGCGGTCACCGCGAGCAGTTACGAGCTGGTCGCCCTGGACCCCGCCGACGGATCGAAGGCGTGGGACCTCATGCTCACCGGCGAGGGCACCCAGTACAGCGATCCCACGGTCGCGGGCGGCACCCTCTACGTACGCCAGGGCTCGACGCTCTTCGGCGTGAACCGCCGGGGCGGGCGCACCTGGCGCAAGCGCGTCGAGGGCGGGGCGTCGACCGGGACCCAGAGCCCGGTCGCCCGCGACGGCCGGATCTACGTCGCGACCGCCGACGGCATCACCGTCCTCGCCCTCAAGGCCTGACTAGCTGTCCAGGCCGATGGCGAACGCCGCCTCCAGGTCGTGCTGGGAGTACGTGCGGAACGCGACGTGCGTGTCCGTGCCCTCCACGCCCTGGATCTTGCTGATCCGCCCCGGGATCACCTCGGCCAGGTCCTCGTGCTCGCGCACCCGGACCATGGCGATCAGGTCGTACGTACCGGTGACGGAGAAGACCTCGCTGACGCTGTCCAGCGCGGCGATCTGTTCCGCGATCTCGGGGATCCGGTCCACGCTGGTCTTGATGAGGACGATCGCGGTGATCACGGCTGGTTCTCTCCCTCGGGAGCCGGAGCTGGGGCGGCCTTCACTTTAGTCCCACGGCCGTACCGCACCCACGCGTAGCCGAGACCGAGTCCGAAGCCGACCAGATGGGCGAGGTAGGCCACGCCGGGGCCGGAGGGGGCCTGGTCCAGGGCGAGCCACTGCAGGGCCGCCCAGAAGGGGAGCACCACCCAGGCCGGGAACCGGAGCGGAAGGAAGAAGAGGAACGGCAGAAGACTGGTCACGCGGGCGCTGGGGAACAGGTACAGGAACGCTCCGAGGACCGCCGAGATCGCCCCGGACGCCCCCACCAGCGACTGCTGGGACGAGGCGTTGGCGGCCGCGTAGCCGAGCAGTGCGAGGTAGCCGCAGCCGAGGTAGAAGAGGGTGAACTCCACGCGGCCCATCCGCTCCTCGGTCATCGCCCCGAAGACGAAGAGGAAGAGCATGTTGCCGAGCAGGTGCACCCAGCTGCCGTGGATGAACAGCGCCGTGGCCGGGGTGAGCGCCTCCCGCGCCGGACCGTCGAACAGGTCGGCGGGAACCACCCCCCAGCGCCGGAAGTACGCGCGCTGGGCGGCCGCCAGGGCGTCCCCGGTGCCGTAGGACGGGGTGAAGCCGGACGCCGGGCCGAGCACGAAGATCAGGCAGCACACGGCGATCAGGGTGTACGTCATGGGTGCCGACGTGCTCCGCAGGCTCCGCAGGGTCCGGACGGCCGTCGTGTTCCAGTTGCCGATCATGGACATAGAGCATGGCGTAACGGGATGCACCGGTGCGGATCGCCTCGCCGCCGTGGACAGGGCGGCGTCGAGTACGCGCCAGGCCGTAGGGTAACGAGCCACACGCGTCGGGACGGCGCGTCACGGACACTAGAAGGAAGCGAACAGCCACGATGACGGTTCCCCTGCCGACCGCCACGACGCGGTGGCGCTGCACCCTCTGCGGCAACCTCACGCGCTTCGACGTGACCCGCTCGTCGAAGGTCGTGGAGTACGTGCACCTCGACCTGGCCGGTGAGCCCAAGGTCGAGGAGCGCGAGGTGGTCAGTGAGACCATCGAGTCGGTGCGCTGCCGCTGGTGCAACGCGGTGGACCAGGTGGAACTCGTGGACAGGCCGGGTGCCGACTCCTGAGACCGGGAGGCGGCCTCGCACAGGTGATGGGGTGTGACGGATGGTGGAGACCGCAGGCGGGGGGCCGGGCGACGGCACCGCTGAGGTGCTTGACCGTCCGCTGCCCGACGGCGTGCGACGGCGTGTCGTACAGATCGTGTCGGACGGCTTCGGCGGGCTGACCGTCGCCGAACTGCCCGCCCAGCTGCGGCAGTACGCCCGTTTCGCACCGAATCGTCGAGCCAAGTTCGCCGGGAACGCCATGGCGACGGCGCTGGAGACGGACACCCTCTTCCGGCAGCGGATCGGGGAGAAGCTCAGAGAGGCCCAGCCGGAACTCGCCGGCGCCCTCGACTCCGGCTCCCCGCCCCCGGCCGCGGACCCGCTCGACGTGGCGGCCGCGGCCTACGTGCTGCGCCCCACGGGCTGGGTGAAGCTGGTGGCGGCGGCCGGCGAGGAGGCCCAGCGGGCCGACGCCGAACGCGCCGACGAGGAGAGCCGGGCCGAGCTGGAGCGGCTGCGCGAGGAGCTGGACCGGGCCCGGGAACAGACCCGTGCCGAGACGGAGCGGCTGCGCGCCGAGCTGGACTCGGCGAAGAGGGAAGCGGAATCGCTTCACCGCAAGCTGCGCGCGGCCCTCAGTGACGTCAAGCGCGGTGAGGCCGCGCTGCGCAAGATGCAGGCCGAGACGGAGTCGCTGCGCACCGAGGGGCAGGCCCAGGTGTCCGCCGCCGAGAGCGAGGGCCGGCGGCTCAAGGCCCGGCTCGGTGAGGTCGAGGCCGCCCTGGAGGCCAGCCGCCGGGCCGCCCGCGAGGGACGCAGCGTCGAGGACATGCGAGTACGGCTGCTGCTCGACACCGTCCTGGACGCGGCCCAGGGCCTGCGCCGCGAACTGGCGCTGCCGCCGGTGTCGGTGCGGCCCGCCGAGACCGTGGATGCGGTCGAACCGGGACGAATGACCCCGAAGGACATCGCGGCCCGGGCGCTCTCCGAGAACGACCCGGCCATTCTCAATCAGCTACTCGCCCTGCCTCAGGCGCACTTGGTCGTCGACGGCTACAACGTGACCAAGACCGGCTATCCGCAGATGCCGCTGGAGAAGCAGCGGCTGCGGCTGCTCGGCCAGCTCTCCCAGCTGGCCGCGCAGACCGGCGCCGAGGTCACCTGCGTCTTCGACGGCGCCGAACTGGCCGCGCCGGTGCTGCTCGCCCCGCCGCGCGGGGTCAGGGTCCTCTTCTCCAAGCCCGGTGTCACCGCGGACGAACTGATCCGCCAGCTGGTGCGCGCCGAGCCGCCGGGCCGCCCGGTGATCGTCGCCTCGACCGACCGCGAGGTCGCCGACGGGGTCGCCAAGGCGGGTGCCCGTCCGGTGGCTTCTGCGATGCTTCTGAAGCGACTGTCCTGAAGGTTCAACGGACATATGCAATGCCCGAATTGACCGAACCGTCACGCAACGTAGCGTCAATCGAGCATTACGGCACGTGAGTTATGTGCAAAGAGTGCGTTGCGTGACCAGTTTTTTCGCTGTTGGGTTTGAACTGATCACAGGAAGGTCACTAGGGTCGGGCCTCGAACCTCCACACGGGTGATCACTCAAACGAAGGAGCCCGTCTCCGTGGCGTCCCATCGTCGACCCAAGCAGCCGAGTCGCGCGCGCGTGACCGTGCTGACCACCGCAGCCGCCGCTGCCGTCGTCCTCAGCGCCAACGCCGCCAACGCGGCGCCCAGTGAGAAGCTGACCAAGGACGAGGTCAAGGCGAAGGTCGACAAGCTCTACGAGGAGGCCGAGCAGGCCACCGAGAAGCTGGACGGAGCCAAGGAGAAGCAGCAGAAGCTGCAGAAGGAAATCTCCACGATCCAGGACAATGTGGCCCGTGGTCAGGAGGACCTCAACAAGCTGCGCGACAGCCTCGGTTCGCTGGCCACCGCGCAGTACCGCTCCGGCGGCATAGACCCGTCGGTCCAGCTCTTCCTCTCGTCCGACCCGGACGACTACCTCGACAAGGCGTCCACGCTCGACCAGTTGAGCGGCCAGCAGGTCGAGGCCCTGAAGAAGATTCAGGACAAACAGCGCGAACTCGCCCAGGAGCGGGCAGAGGCGACGGACAAGCTCAAGGACCTCTCCGCCACCCGCACCGAGCTGGCCAAGCAGAAGAGCGCCGTCCAGTCCAAGCTCGCCGACGCGCAGAAGCTCCTCAACACCCTGACGGCCAAGGAGAAGGCCGCCCTGGACGCCGAGCAGGCCCAGGCCGCCAGCCGCGCCTCCTCCCGCGTGGACCTCGGCAACACCGGCTCCGCCTCCGGCCGGGCCGCCTCCGCCTTCGCCGCCGCCCAGTCCGTGATCGGCTCGCCGTACGTCTACGGCGCCTCCGGACCGTCCTCCTTCGACTGCTCGGGCCTGACCTCCTGGGCCTACGCCCAGGCCGGCGTCACCATCCCCCGCACCTCCGAGGCCCAGGCCAACGCCGGCACCCGCATCTACAGCCAGAGCGACCTCAAGGTCGGCGACCTGGTGATCTTCTACGGCGACTACCACCACGTCGGCCTCTACGCGGGCAACGGCCAGGTACTGCACGCCCCGCACACCGGCGCCGTGGTGCGCTACGAGGCGATCGGCAACATGACGTTCGAGTTCGGCGTCCGGATCTGACCCCAGCGGGTTACGGCGACACCCGTACGGCCCAAGATCAACCCGGGGTGGCGCCCGAACGGGCGAATCGCGACAACCGAAGATGACTCCACGCCCCGCCGGTGACCTGCGTCAGCGGCGGGGCGTCACGTTATGTGCCCGGCGAGGTCTTTGGCCGGGGTGTGCTCGCACGGCTACTGTCTGGCGCGTTTCCTCCGGCGCCCGGGCATCCCCGTCCCCGGCGCCGGAGGAAGCGGTACCTGTCCGCCAGCAGAAGGACCGCCGTGGGGTTTCATCGCCGTCTCGCACCGTCCGGGTTCAACCGGGGCGCCGGTGCCGCCCTCTGTGTGCTGTCGGCCGCGGCAGCCGCGCTCGGCGCCGTACCCGCGAGCGCGGCCCCGCACGGGAGCCGCGCCGAGGTGGACCGGCTGTACCGGCAGGCCGAGGAGGCGACCGAGGCCTACAACAAGGCCGACGAGCGGGCCGGCGCGCTGCGTCACGAGGTGAACGACTCCCAGGACCGCATCGCCCGCCAGCAGCAGCGCATCAACGCCATGCGGGAGGCGCTCGGTTCGCTCGCCGGCGCCCAGTACCGCTCCGGCGGCATCGACCCCACCGTCGCCCTGCTGTTCTCCGACGACCCCGAGGACTACCTCGACCGGGCCTCCCTCCTCGACCGCATCGACGTCCGCCAGGCCGGGCAGCTCAGGCAGCTCCAGGCGGCGATGCGCGAACTCGCCCAGGAACGCAGCGAGGCCGCCGGGAAACTCACCCAGCTGGAGCGCAGCCGCAAGGCGGTCGCCTCCCACAAGGCCACCGTGGAGAAGAAGCTCGCCAAGGCCCGGCGGCTGCTCAACGCGCTGCCCGCCGCCGACCGCGCCGCCTTCGAGCACGCCTCCCGCGGCGACGACCGCGCCGACCTCCCCGACCTCTCCGGGGTGGGCGCCCCCGACGGCCGCGCCGCCGCCGCGGTGGCCGCCGCCCGCGCCGCCCTCGGCAAGCCGTACGTGTGGGGCTCCAGCGGCCCCTCCGGCTTCGACTGCTCGGGCCTGATGCAGTGGTCGTACGCGCAGGCCGGGATCCATCTGCCGCGCACCTCGCAGGAGCAGCGCAACGCCGGCCACCAGGTCCCGCTCTCCCAGGCGCAACCCGGTGACCTGGTCGTCTACCGCTCCGACGCCAGCCATGTGGGGATGTACGTCGGCAACGGACAGGTCATCCACGCCCCCTACCCGGGCGCCCCGGTCCGCTACGACCCGGTCGGGATGATGCCCATCTCCTCCGTCACCCGGCCCTGACTTTCGGGCCCCGACCCGTACGATCGGAAAGTGGCTGGTGGCAGGCGGGCGTGGCGCTCAGGAGCGGCGGGGCTGTGTCTGCTGCTCCTGCCGCTGACGGGATGCGGCGGCGGGCAGGCGGCGACCGGGTCGGCGATGGCCGAGGTGCAGCAGGTCCTGGACCGGCGCGCGGCCGCCGTCCTCGGCCATGACGAGGGGGCCTACGCCGAGACCGGTACCCGGAGCTCGTACGCCGACCTGCGGGCCGTACCGCTCGCGGAGTGGAGCTACCGGCTGACCGCCCTCCACCCCGACGGCGCCGAGGCCACTGCCGACGCCCAGCTCCGCTACCGCATCGAGGGCTACGACAAGGCCCCGGTCACCACCGACCGCACCCTGACCCTCAGCCGCACCGCCGACGGCCACTGGTACGTGGCCGCCGACAAGCCCGCCGGCAAGTCGGGGCAGCAGCTCTGGGACCAGGGCACCGTGACGGCCGTCAAGGGAGCGCACAGCCTGGTTCTCGGCGTCGGCCAGTCCCGGGACACCCTGCGGGACTACGCCGGTCTCGCCGACACCGCCGTCCCCGAGGTCTCCAAGGCCTGGGGCACGGACTGGACCCAGCGGGTGGTCCTGGTCGTACCCCAGTCGCTGAACGGCATGGCGGGCCTGCTGGGTGCCCCCGCCTCCAACTACCGGGGCATCGCCGCCGTCACCACCGGCGAGGCGGGAGGCTCCGGCCAGGCCCCGGCGGACCGGGTCATCCTCAACCCGGAGGCGTACGCCGTCCTCGGCTCGGTCGGCAAGCAGGTGGTCCTCACCCATGAGACGACCCATGTCGCCACCCGCGCCCACACCTCGGCCGCCACCCCGCTCTGGCTCTCCGAGGGGTACGCCGACTGGATCGGCTACCTGGACAGCGGCCGTACGCCCACCGAGGCCGCACCGGAACTGGCCCGCGCCGTGCGGGACGGGGACCTTCCCGCGGACCTTCCGGAGGACAAGGACTTCGGCTTCACCGACGACCCCACCAAGCTGGCCGAGGCCTACGAGGGCGGCTGGCTGGCCTGCCGGATGATCGCCGCCCACTGGGGCGAGGAGCGGCTCGGCGCCTTCTACCGGGCCGTCGGCGCCCACCAGGGCCGTACGGGCGCCGTCGAGGACGCGCTGCGGAAGGAACTCGGCACCACCCTGCCGGACTTCACCGCACGCTGGCGCGACTACCTGACGGATCTGCTCGGCGGCTGAGTCAGCCGCTCGATCGCCTCCTTCAGCCAGGCCCGCTCGGCCGTCCCGGTCGCCCGCGCCACCCGCAGCATGCCCTCCCGGAAGAGATCCCCGCTCTCCTCGGCCCGCACGGGCTCGCCGTCCCGGTGGAAGAAGCTCGACGGGGTCTCCAGAAAGTCCAGCCTGCGGCGCAGTACGGCCGCCTGCTCCACCGGCTCGCCGAGATGGCGCAGAAAGGCCAGGACCGTGTTGAAGCGGACCTGGTCGGTGATCTCCGCCTGCTTGGGTTCACGCAGCCGGCCCAGCAGGTCGGCCCGGCCCTTCTCGGTGAGCGACAGCACCCGGCGCGGGGCCGCGCTCGCTCCGTCCTCGGTGTGCTGGTCGAGTTTGCCGGCGGCGACCAGCCGGGCGATCGCCGGGTAGAGGGCGCCGTCGCTGACCGGGCGGACATGCCCGTGCAGCGCTTTGATGCGCTCCTTCAACTCGTAGCCGTGCAAGGGCTCCTCGGCGAGAAAGCCCAGGATCGACAGTTCCAGCACGCCGGTTTCCTCCTTGCGGGTCTCGGGATCCCCATGCTAGCTCTTATCGAGCTACCTCTAATCGAGGTAGCTCGATAAGAGGGGGACCTACCGGATGAAACGCCGGACGAACGCACACCGCACAGAGCTGATCTCGCTCGCCCACCCCGTCTACTTCTCACTGCTGGCCTCCGTCGCCGCCGGGATCATCAACACCGTCTGGGTGTCCCGGCTCGGTTCCGCCGCCGTGGCCGCCGTGGCCGTGGCGACCAACGCCGAGAACGTGCTGCTCGGCATCGCCCTGGTCTTCGCCTCCGGTACGACCGTGCTGGTCGCGCATGCCAGAGGAGCACGGGATCCCGGGGCCGTGCGGGCCGCCGTACGTGGCGGCTGGGCGCTGTGCGGGCTGGTCACTCCGGTGGTCGTGGCGGCCGGGCTGCTGCTGCGCGAACCCCTGGCCCGGCTGGTGCTCGGCGGCCCTGGCCCCGCCCTGCACCTGGCCACCGCCTACTTCGCGGTCTCCCTGCCGGGCATGACCGTCTTCTTCGTCCAGCAACTGGTCGACGGCATCCTCAAGGGCGCCGGCGATACCCGCACCCCCCTGCGCCTGGCCCTCCTGGCCAACGGTCTGATCCTGGTCTGCGACCCGCTCCTCATCCACCTGTACGGCGTCCGGGGCGCCGCCGCCTCGACCGTGCTGTGCCGCGCCGTGGCCCTCGCGGCCGGCCTGCGCGCCCTGCGCCGCAACACCCTCCTGCGCACGGCCGCCGCCGCGGAGCCCGCCGCACCGGTACCCGCCGCCCTGCGCCGGACCCTGCGCACCGGTCTGCCCATGTCCGCCGACTTCACCGTGCGGCAGGGCGGCGCGCTGGTGCTGGTGGCGATCGTGGCCCGGCTCGGAGTGCCGGCGGTGGCCGCGTACGCGATCGCGTACAAGGTCATGTACGTGGCGACGATGGCCTTCTACGCGGTGCGCCAGGCGGCCTCCATCCACACCGCGCACACCCGGGGCGAGGGACGGGACGCGCGCAACGAGATCGGGCGGCAGGCCGTGCTGGTGTCGGGGGCGCTCGGACTGGCCGCCGCCGTGCTGCTGGCCGTGACGGCGCCCTGGGTGATGGCGGCCTTCGGCGCCGGGCCCGCCGTCGCGCACCAGGGCGTGCTGTTCCTGCGCTGCGCCGGGCCGTATCTGCTGCTGACGGCCGGCTGCATCGCGCTCGGCGGGGTCTTCGAGGGCAGCGGGGGAGCGCCGGCGCTGCTGCGGGTGACCGTCCTCGGCACGGCCGTCCAACTGTCCCTCGCGTACGGCCTGTCGGGGCTCGGGCTGCCCGGGGTCTGTCTGGCGCTGGCCCTCGCGATGGCCGTGCAGTGCGCGGCCGTCGGGCTGCTCCTGGCCCGCGCTCAGGAGGGGACCGAGGTCTCCTTCGTGCGGGCGGTCTGAGCGGGCAGCGGGGCGGCCGGGGCCTCGGGCGCCGTGGAGCGCCACAGCTGCCGGGCCGCCGTGACCGTCGCCGCGACCAGCAGGCCGTTGCGCAGGAGCAGCAGGGTGATGCCGTACCAGTCGCTCACCACGATGTGCGAGAAGCCGACCGGGAACTCCAGGACCGTCACGAAGGTGGCCAGGAGGACCAGGACCGCCGGCAGGGTCATCCGGTCGGCCCGGTAGCAGAGGCAGACGGCGGCCAGGCCCACCAGCCACACCATGTACTGCGGGCTGATCACCCGGCTGGTGACCGTGAACATCAGGACGGCCGTGAAGGCGGCGTCCGCGAGCGTGTGGGACCGGAAGCGGACCGCGCACAGCCGCCACAGCAGCAGCCAGCCGAAGGCGCACGCGGTCAGCACCAGGGCCGCCGCGCTCACCGTCTTCACCTGCGGGCCGAGGAATTCGATCGAGCCGTAGTTGAGCAGCACCTCGCCCTGCCAGCCGTAGTGCCGGGCGATGTGCAGGACCAGCGCGCCCAGCGACTCCACCTCGGTGCCCCGGTCCCGCTGGAAGGTCAGGAAGGCGAACGCGCCGGGCATGGCCACCGCGAACAGCGCCCCGACCGCGCCCGCCGTGAGCGCCGCCGACGCCCAGGCCCGCCGCCGTACGGCACCCACGAGGAGCAGCGCCGGCCACACCTTGACCATCGCGCCGAAGCCGGCCAGCGCGCCCATCAGCCGGGGGTGCCGGGCCCCGGCGAGCAGCGCGGCGACGGCGACCGCGGTGACCATCAGGTCGTAGCGGGAGTAGACGGTCGGGCCGAGGAGCGGCACGCCGAGCACCCAGATCCAGGCGCCGCGCAGGGTGCGGCCGGGGCGCCGGCCCGTGTAGAGGAGGAGGGAGAGCACCAGCAGGTCGGCCAGGAGGGCCAGCACGAAGAAGGCGGTCGGGTAGTCCAGGAAGGGCAGCAGCCCGGGGGCGAGGATCGCCAGGGCGGCCGCGGGCGGGTACTGCCAGGTGACGTCGTCCAGAGGGAACGTTCCGTGCCGGAGGACCTCGTACCAGCCCTGGTAGATCACCGACACGTCGGTCGTGACGTCCGCGCCCGGGAACACGAACACCTTCAGCACGAACAGCAGCAGCACCAGCCGGGTGGCACCCCAGACGACCAGCAGCAACGCCAGGGCACGCCTCTCGCCCGTCCTGTCCACCTGAGCCCCTGTCCGTCGCCCTGCCTGGGAGTGCGCCACATGATCTCCCGACGCCCTGTGCGACGGCCATGAAGCACGGCCGAACACACTGTGCGGGTAGGGTCGGCCGCGATGCACAAGACCCTCATCGTGACCAATGACTTCCCGCCCCGGCCGGGCGGCATCCAGGCCTTTCTGCACAACATGGCCCTGCGGCTGGACCCGGAGCGGCTCGTGGTCTACGCGTCCACGTGGAAGCGGGGCCGGGAGGGCGCCCTGGCCACCGCCGCGTTCGACGCGGAGCAGCCCTTCACCGTCGTACGCGACCGTACGACGATGCTGCTGCCCACGCCGGGGGCGACCCGGACCGCGGCCGGGCTGCTCCGGGAGCACGGGTGCACGTCGGTGTGGTTCGGGGCCGCGGCTCCGCTCGGGCTGATGGCGCCGGCGCTGCGGAAGGCCGGGGCACAGCGGCTGGTCGCCACCACCCACGGGCACGAGGCCGGCTGGGCCCAGCTGCCCGCCGCCCGGCAGCTGCTCGGGCGGATCGGCGAGGCGACCGACACCATCACCTATCTCGGCGAGTACACGCGGTCCCGGATCGCCACCGCGCTCAGCCCGGCCGCGGCCGGGCGGATGGTGCAGCTGCCGCCGGGGGTGGACGAGAAGACGTTCCACCCCGAGTCCGGGGGTGCCGAGGTGCGGGCACGGCTGGGGCTGAGCGAGCGGCCGGTGGTCGTGTGCGTGTCGCGGCTGGTGCCGCGCAAGGGGCAGGACACGCTGATCCTCGCGATGCCGCTGATCCTGGCCGCCCAGCCGGACGCGGTCCTGCTGATCGTCGGCGGCGGCCCGTACGAGAAGGAGCTGCGGCGGCTGGTCCGGGAGACGGGGGTGGAGGCGTCGGTGCGGTTCACGGGGGCCGTGCCGTGGTCCGAGCTGCCCGCGCACTACGGCGCGGGCGACGTCTTCGCGATGCCCTGCCGGACGCGGCGGGGCGGGCTGGACGTGGAGGGGCTCGGGATCGTGTACCTGGAGGCCTCGGCCACCGGGCTGCCGGTGGTGGCGGGGGACTCCGGCGGGGCGCCCGACGCGGTGCTGGACGGAGAGACCGGGTGGGTGGTGCGGGGTGGCTCGGTGGAGGAGGCCGCCGAGCGGATCGTCGTGCTGCTGGGGGATGCGGAGCTGCGGCGGCGGATGGGGGAGCGGGGGCGGTTGTGGGTCGAGGAGAAGTGGCGCTGGGACCTGCTGGCGGAGCGGCTCGAGGAGCTTCTGTAAAAGGCAGGTTCAAGGGGTTGCGGCAAAGCGCGCCGTACCCCTAGGCGGAACCGGAAAATCCGCACATGCTGCGCGCATGACAGCAAAACTGATGCAGCGTCAGCTGACTAGACGTCACATCCTGGGCATGATCGCCCTCCAGACCGCCGCCGCGGCCGGTCTCACCCGTGTCGGACTCCAGTCGGCGCAGGCCGCCGAGGAGGCGGCCGCCGTCGACAACGCGCCCGCGATCGTGGTCGGTTCCGGGTACGGCGGCGCCGTGGCCGCGCTCCGGCTCGGGCAGGCCGGCGTGCGGACCCTGATGATCGAGATGGGCCGGCTGTGGAACACGGCCGGCTCCGACGGCAAGATCTTCTGCTCCACCGCCGCCCCGGACCAGAGATCCATGTGGTTCAAGTCCCGCACGGAGGCCCCGCTCGCCAGCTTCCTCTGGCTGGACGTCGTCAACAAGGACATCACCCCCTATCCGGGCGTCCTGGACCGGGTGCACTACGACAACATGTCCGTGTACGTCGGGCGCGGTGTGGGCGGGGGTTCGCTGGTCAACGGGGGCATGGCGGTGACCCCGCTCCAGTCGTACTTCAGCGAGCAGTTCCCGACCGTGGACGCGAGCGCGATGTACAGCACGTACTACCCGCGCGCCCGCTCCATGCTCGGCGTCAACACCGTCGACGCCACCTGGTTCGAGTCGACCGAGTGGTACCAGTTCACCCGGACCTCCAGGAAGGCCGCCGCCAACACCGGCCTCAAGACCACCTTCGTACCCAACGTCTACGACTTCGGGTACATGCAGAAGGAAGCCGCCGGCACCGCCACCAAATCCGCGCTCGCGCAGGAGGTCATCTACGGCAACAACTACGGCAAGAAGAGCCTCGACAAGACCTACCTCGCCGCCGCCCTCGGCACCGGCAACCTCACCATCCACACCATGGAGAAGGTGAGGTCCGTCAGCCGGGCGAGCGACGGGAGCTGGCTGCTCGGCGTCGACCGGATCGACGTGACCGGAGCCGTCGTGGAGAGCAAGCAGTACAGCTGTACCTACCTGTTCCTCGGCGGCGGGAGTCTCGGGACCACCGAACTGCTCGTGCGGGCCCGGGACACCGGGGCGCTGCCCGCGCTCAACTCCGGTGTCGGCGCCGGGTGGAGCACCAACGGCAACACCATGCTCGGGCGCGCCAACCACATCTGGGACACCACCGGCGCCAACCAGGCGACCATGCCGGTGATGGGCATCGACGACTGGGCCAACACCGACAACCCGGTCTTCGCGGAGATCGCCCCGCTGCCCATCGGGTTCGAGACCTGGATCAGCCTGTACCTGGCGATCACCAAGAACCCGCAACGGGCCTCCTTCACCTACGACGCCGCGAGCGACGGGGTGAAGCTGGGCTGGACCGCGGCGCAGAGCGCGGTCTCGGTCGCCATGGCCAAGAAGCTCTTCGACCGGATCAACTCGGCCAACGCGACGATCTACCGGTACGACCTGTTCGGGTCGGGCAGCAAGGTGTTCGCGGACGACTTCTGCTACCACCCGCTGGGCGGCTGCGTGCTCGGCAGGGCGACCGACGACTACGGCCGGGTGAAGGGGTATCCGAAGCTGTACGTCACGGACGGCTCACTGGTGCCCGGGAACATCGGCGTGAACCCGTTCGTGACCATCACCGCGCTCGCCGAGCGGACGATGGAACGGGTTCTCGCCGAGGACTTCTGAGCCGCCAAGTGCCCGTCTACTTCTGGTAGAGGGCCTCGATCTCGTCCGCGTAGTCCTTCGCCACCACATTGCGCTTGAGCTTCAGGGACGGCGTCAGGTGGCCCGACTCCTCCGAGAACTGGGAGGACAGAATGCGGAACTTCCGCACCGATTCCGCCTTCGACACCGCGGCGTTGCCGTCGTCCACAGCGTCCTGGATCGCCGCGATCAGATCCGGGTCGTCACGCAGCGACGCCGCGGTGGAGCCCGCCGATTTGCCGTGGTCGGCCGCCCAGCGGCCCAGGAACTCCTCGTCGATGGTGATCAGCGCGCCCACGAACGGCCGCCCGTCGCCCACCACCATGCACTCCGCGACCAGCGCGTGCGCGCGGATGCGGTCCTCGATCACGGCCGGGGCGACGTTCTTGCCGCCCGCGGTGACGATGATCTCCTTCTTGCGGCCGGTGATCCTGAGGTAGCCGTCCTCGTCCAGGGTGCCGATGTCGCCGGTGTGGAACCAGCCGTCGGCCAGTGCCTCGGCGGTCGCGCCGGGGTTGTTCCAGTACTCCCGGAACAGGTGCTCGCCGTGCAGCAGCACCTCGCCGTCGTCCGCGATCCGGATCACCGAGCCGGGCAGCGGCTGGCCGACCGTGCCGATCTTCTGCCGGTCCCAGGGGTTGAACGCGGTGGCGGCACAGGACTCGGTCAGGCCGTAGCCCTCCAGGACCGTGAAGCCGATACCGCGGAAGAAGTGGCCCAGGCGCTCGCCGAGCGGGGCGCCGCCGGAGATGGCGTACTCGCCCCGGCCGCCGAGCACCGCGCGCAGCTTGCTGTAGACGAGTTTGTCGAAGGTCTTGTGTTTGATCTTCAGGCCGAGGGACGCGCCCGACGGCGTGTCCAGCGCCTTGCTGTACGCGATCGCGGTGTCCGCGGCCTTGTCGAAGATCTTGCCCTTGCCGTCCGCCTGCGCCTTGGCGCGCGCCGAGTTGTAGACCTTCTCGAAGACCCGCGGGACGCCGAGGACCAGCGTCGGCCGGAACGCGGCCAGTTCGTCGGTGAGGTTCTTGATGTCCGGGACGCAGCCCAGCTTGATCGGCGCCATCATCGGGGCGATCTGCACGAGCCGGCCGAAGACGTGGGCGAGCGGCAGGAAGAGCAGGACACTGCACTCGCCGGTGCGGAACAGCGGGCGCAGGCGCTCCACGATGTTGCCGCACTCGGCGAAGAAGTTGCGGTGGGTGAGGACGCAGCCCTTGGGGCGGCCCGTCGTCCCCGAGGTGTAGACGATGGTCGCCGGGTCGTCCGCCTTCGCCTGTGAGCTGCGCTCCTCGACGGTCGCGTCCGTGACGCCCTGGCCGAGCCGGCCCAGCTCCTCCAGGCCGCCGGCCTCGATCTGCCAGACGTGCTTGAGCGCCGGCAGCGCCTCGCGCACCGACTCGACGGCGGCCGCATGGGTGTCGAGTTCGACGACGCAGGCGGTCACGCCGGAGTCGCTGAGGATCCACTGCACCTGCTCCGGCGAGCTGGTCTCGTACACCGGCACGGTGACCGCGCCGGCGCACCAGATCGCGAAGTCGAGGAGCGTCCACTCGTAGCGGGTGCGGGACATCAGGCCGACCCGGTCGCCCGGCTGGACGCCGGAGGCGATGAGACCCTTGGCGGCCGCGTGCACCTCGGTCAGGAAGGTGGTGGCGGTCACGTCCTGCCAGACACCGCCGACCTTGCGGGCCATGACGGCGACATCCGGATGCTGCGCGGCGTTTCTGCGGACGATGTCGGTCAGATTGCCGTCCGCGGGGACCTCGTACAAAGCCGGAAGGCTGAACTCGCGCAAGACTGCTGCTCCTCATAGGGCGCCGACGCCACGACGTTGTGCGATGCGACGGTGCGGTCCAAGGCTCGGGCAGGTACTCAGGGCTTCGCCACGGGCCGGAAGATCCGTTGGTTGAATTCCTGAGCACGACTGGACTGCCCGGACGTTACCCGCCGGTATGGCTTCTTCGACAGGGGGTCCCGGCGAGATGTTCGGTGCGTCACACAGGTTGGTGTTCCTTCGCGTACGGTAGTCCACGGCTTTAGTGACTGACCAGTAACCGCAGGTCCGGCCATCGCCTGTTCACGTTTGCCGCACAGGCCTACGCTTGATCACCATGGCAGCCACACCCTCCGGCAACCGAACGACCCGCGTCCACGTGGTCAGCGACGTGCACGGCAACGCCCGTGACCTGGCCAGCGCCGGTGACGGCGCGGACGCCCTGATCTGCCTCGGCGACCTGGTCCTCTTCCTCGACTACGCCGACCACTCGCGCGGCATCTTCCCCGACCTGTTCGGCGTCGAGAACGCCGACCGCCTCGTCGAACTCCGCACCGCCCGCCGCTTCAAGGAGGCCCGGGAGCTCGGGGCCCGGCTGTGGGGCGGGATCGGCATGGACCGGGCGACGGCCATCGAGAAGGCGGTGCGCAAGCAGTACGCCGAGATGTTCGCGGCGTTCCCGACCCCGACGTACGCCACCTACGGCAATGTCGACATCCCACCGCTCTGGCCGGAGTACGCGGGACCGGGCACCACGATCCTCGACGGGCAGCGGGTGGAGATCGGGGGCCGGGTCTTCGGCTTCGTGGGCGGCGGGCTGCGCACTCCCATGCGCACCCCCTACGAGGTCTCCGACGAGGAGTACGCGGCCAAGATCGAGGCGCTCGGCGAGGTCGACGTGCTGTGCACGCACATTCCGCCGGAGGTGCCGGAGTTGGTGTACGACACGGTGGCGCGCCGTTTCGAACGGGGCAGCCGGGCGCTGCTCGACGCCATCCGGCGCACCAGGCCGCGTTACTCGCTCTTCGGACATGTCCACCAGCCGCTGGTGAAGCGGATGCGGATCGGGGCCACCGAGTGCGTGAACGTAGGGCACTTCGCCGGTACCGGGCGGCCCTGGGCGCTGGAATGGTGACGACGGCCCCGGACGGGGGTGAAGTCGCCTGGTCGGGCGCGCGGTAGCCTTCACGCTGCACACGCGTGCGCACGCTCGCGCACGGAGACCCCTTGTACTGGTCTCAGTACTGGTCTCACCGGCCCGCATCTGGAGGAGCCACGGCGATGGCGGAACACACCAGCTCGAGCATCACGATCGAGGCGGCCCCGGCCGACGTCATGGCGGTGATCGCCGACTTCACCCGTTACCCGGACTGGACCGGTGAGGTGAAGGAGGCGGAGGTGCTGAAGACCGACGCGAAGGGCCGGGCCGAGCAGGTCCGTCTCGTCATGGACGCGGGTGCGATCAAGGACGACCAGACGCTGGGGTACACCTGGACCGGTGACAACGAGGTCTCCTGGACGCTGGTGAAGTCCCAGATGCTGCGGTCGCTGGACGGGTCCTACCTGCTGAAGCCGGCGGGGGCGGGGGCGACCGAGGTGACGTACTCGCTGACGGTGGACGTGAAGATCCCGATGCTCGGGATGATCAAGCGCAAGGCCGAGAAGGTCATCATCGACCGTGCTCTGGCGGGGCTGAAGAAGCGGGTGGAGGCGGGCGCGTAGTCGTTCGGCTGCGGGCGCGATGTGGCTGGTCGCGCAGTTCCCCGCGCCCCTGAAGGGGCGCTTCGCCTGCCGTTTCTCTTCAGCCGCGGGCAGTCGTGCCGCTGGGGCGGCACGGGTGGGCGCTGGGGGTACCCCCTCTGGGGGAGGCACCCTGCAAGCGCCGGTAAGCGACCCCACCCCCGCCCCGGCACCAGCGCCGGGCACCTTCGAGCGACGTCCGCGTCAGTTACGGTTCACCCCCATGCGCACCATCCTGATCACCGGACCAGGCGGCAGTGGCCGTACGGCCGTCGCCGCGGCCACCGCTCTGCGCGCCGCGGGCGAGGGCATCCCGACCCTCGTGCTCGGCGCCGACCGCACGGACACCCTCGGTGCGGCCCTGGGCACGGCGACAGGACCGGCGCCGACCCGGGTCACCCCCACCCTCACCGCCTGGCGCCCCGACGCGGCCGTCCGGTTCCGCGAGGACCTCACCGCCTTCCAGAACCGCGCCGCGAGCGTCCTCGACCTGCTGGGCGCCTCCCGCCTGGACGCCGAGGAGCTCACCCCGCTGCCCGGCGCCGAGGAGCTGTCCCTCCTGCGCGCCCTGCGCGACGCCGCCCTCTCCGAGCGGTACGAGCTGCTCGTCGTGGACCTCCCGCCCGCCCCGCACGCCCTCGACCTGCTCGCCCTCCCCGAGGAGCTGCGCCGCTACCTGCGCCGCCTGCTCCCGCCCGAGCGGCAGGCGGCCCGCGCCCTGCGCCCGGTCCTCGGCCGGCTCGCCGGCGTCCCCATGCCCGCCGACTGGCTCTACGAGACGGCCGCCCGCTGGGACGTCGAGCTGGCCGCCGTGGAGGCCGTCCTCGCCGACCGCCACACCGCCGTACGCCTGGTCGCCGAGCCCGGCCCGGCCGGCGCCGACGCGGTCCGTACCACCCGCCTCGGCCTCGCCCTGCGCGGCCTGCGCACCGAGGCCCTCGTCGCCAACCGCGTCCTGCCCGAGGACACCCCCCTGCACGGTCTCGTCGCCCAGCAGCGCAAGGCCCTCGCCGACTGGTCGGAGACGTTCGACGTCACCGCCGTGCCCCACCTCGGGCACGACCCGCGCGGCACCGAGGACCTCACCGCGCTCGCCGTGCCCGGCGTCAACACCGCGCCCGCACCGGTCGAGTGGCCCGTCGCCGACCGGATCGAGGAGGACGGCGTCCTCGTCTGGCACATCCCGCTGCCCGGTGCGATACGGGACGGCCTCGACCTCGTCCGGCGCGGCGACGAACTCGTGATCACCGTCGGCGGCTTCCGCCGGATCGTGGCACTGCCGTCGGCCCTGCGCCGCTGCACCGTCGCCGGGGCCGCGCTGCGCGACGGCGAGCTGCGGATGCGCTTCACGCCGGACCCGGATCTGTGGCCGCGCTGACGGTGAATCCGGTACGCCCGTTCGGGTAACGTCGTAGAGACGAACCGTAGTCAGGAGTCCGTCATGAGCGAAGAGCGCCCCACAGCCGACGCCTCCGAGGCCGCGGACGACGTACGGGCGACCGACGCCGACGCCTGGGCCACGGCCTGTGCCGAGGACCTGGCGGCGGAGAAGGTCCGCCGTCGCGCCCAGTACGGCCCGCCCCCGGGGTCGGCCGCCGAGGAGCTGCGCAAGCTCGTCGACGCCGTCGCCGACAAGCTCTCCGGTATCCAGAGCCCGCTCCTCGGGGCGGTCGCCGGGCCCGCCGCCTCGCAGGTGGTCCGGCAGGTCGTGCAGCAGGCGAAGAACGCGGTCGAGCCCGTCATAGAGCGCAACCCCGACGTCTTCGACCACCTGGCCGCGGCCGGCGGCGAACTGCTCGCCGCCTACCGCTCCGCGGTCCAGACCCAGGAGACCCGCTGGACCTCCGGCGGCCACGACAAGGGCGACGACCCCGGCCCCGGCGAACGCATCGACCTCGACTGACAGCCCCCTGAAGGCCCTGCCATCGGGTTCCCGCCTGCCCGGCGGGGCCTGGCACGCACTCCCCCAGAGGGGGTACCCCCAGCGGCGTTGTCGTCGGTCGCCGACGTCCCCCAGCCTTCGGCCGGGGGTGCCCCCACCGCGTCGACTCCCTCCTCCGCCTTGCAGCTGCACGCACCAGGCCCCGCCGGGCCCGCCCTGCGGGCGGACGACGGGAACCCGATGGCAGGGCCTCGGGTACGGTTGGCCGTAGCGGGGCTCGACCGAAACTGAGGGATTCATGGGACTCACCATCGGCGTCGACATCGGCGGCACGAAGATCGCGGCCGGCGTGGTCGATGAGGAAGGCAACATCCTCTCGACCCACAAGGTGCCGACCCCGGGCACGCCCGAGGGCATCGTGGACGCCATTGCCTCCGCCGTAGAGGGTGCGCGCGCCGGGCACGAGATCGTCGGCGTGGGCATCGGTGCCGCCGGCTATGTGAACCGGCAGCGCTCCACGGTCTACTTCGCGCCCAACATCGACTGGCGCCAGGAGCCGTTGAAGGAAAAGGTCGAGGCCCGCGTCGGCCTCCCCGTGGTCGTGGAGAACGACGCCAACGCCGCCGCCTGGGGCGAGTACAAGTTCGGCGCCGGCAAGGGCCACCGCAACGTCATCTGCATCACGCTCGGCACCGGCCTCGGCGGCGGCATCATCATCGGCAACAAGCTGCGCCGCGGCCACTTCGGCGTCGCCGCCGAGTTCGGTCACATCCGCATGGTTCCGGACGGGCTGCTGTGCGGCTGCGGCTCGCAGGGCTGCTGGGAGCAGTACGCCTCCGGCCGCGCCCTCGTCCGCTACGCCACGCAGCGCGCGAACGCCACCCCCGAGAACGCCGAGATCCTGCTCGGCCTCGGTGACGGCACCCCCGAGGGCATCGAGGGCAAGCACATCTCCATGGCCGCCCGCCAGGGCGACCCGGTCGCCGTCGACTCCTACCGCGAGCTCGCCCGCTGGGCCGGCGCCGGCCTCGCCGACCTGGCCTCTCTCTTCGACCCCTCCGCCTTCATCGTCGGCGGCGGCCTCTCCGACGAGGGCGAACTGGTCCTGGACCCGATCCGCAAGTCCTACAAGCGCTGGCTGGTAGGCGGCAACTGGCGCCCGGTGGCAGAGGTCATCGCGGCCCAGCTGGGCAACGAGGCCGGACTGGTCGGAGCGGCGGACCTGGCACGGGAGCCCGACCCGATCATGTAAGCGCCGCCCACTGGTCCCACTTTCCTTCAAGGGGCGCGGGGAACTGCGCGACAAGCCACCACGCACCGGCAGTCGCACATCCACCTCGCGCCCCACCCCCATAGGCGCCCGGCCCCTCGTCCGGCGTACATTGATCCACATGGCGCCGCTCCCCAACTCCCACACAGAGCCCGACGGTTCCGCCGTCATCCGCGTCCTCAGCTACAACATCCGCTCCATGCGGGACGACACCCAGGCCCTGGCCCGTGTCATCAAGGCCTGCGCCCCCGACCTGGTCCTGATCCAGGAAGCGCCCCGGTTCTTCCGCTGGCGCAAGAAGCTCGCCCGCCTGGCCGCCGCCTCCGACCTGGTGATCCTCACCGGCGGAGCGACCGCGGCCGGCCCGGCCGTCCTCTGCGACCTCCGCGCCACCGTGGAGCGCACCGAGGACGTCCTCCTGCCCCTCACCCCCGGCCTGCACCGCCGCGGCTTCGCGACCGCCGTCGTCCGGTTCGGCGGCGTCCGTCTCGGCGTCACCAGCTTCCACCTCAGCCTCCAGCAGGAGGAGCGCTACGAGCAGGGCGGCATGCTCCTCGACCGGGTCGCCGGCATGGGCGTGGAGCACGCCGTCGCCGGCGGCGACCTCAACGACCGCCCCGACGGCCGCACCTTCCGCCGCCTGGCCGACGCCTTCCAGGACTGCCGTACCACCGCACCCTGGGGCGGCGAGTTCACCTCCGGGTCCACCGACCCCCATCAGCGCATCGACGCGGTCTTCGCGACGAAGGGCATCGAGGTGCTCGGCTGCGGCGTGCCCCTGGACCAGCCGGGCGTGGCCGCGGCCGACCTGGCCAGGGCGACGGACCACCTGCCCGTGCTGGCCGTGCTCCGGGTGCCCGCGGCCTGAACCGGAGCCACCGGAGCGAGTCCGTCGGGGGCCACGCCCTGAGGGCGGCCACCGACCGTCTCCCGGTCCTGGCCGCCCTCGGGGTCCCCGCCGCTGCCCGGCCGTCTACGGCCGCTGCTTCACCTTGTCCACGACGGCCCAGCTGTCGAGATACGAGAGCTGGGTGTACGTCTTCATGGCCGCGCCGTCGCCCGAGGTACGCACGTCGCGGAAGCCGAGGAACTCGTAGGTCACGGGGTCGAAGATGAAGTAGCCGCCGAAGCCCACCGAGCCCTTCGGGAGCGTCGGGTCGTCGTACGTGATGGCCACCCCGGTGCGCCCCTTCGCGTCCTTCTGGCCCGGCACGACCCTCACCCCCGGCACCATGCCGAGCGCCTCGTACGCCGCGGGCCGCAGCCCCTCCGGCTCCACCGGGACCAGCTTCAGCAGCCCGGCGAGGCTGAAGTGGACCTGCGACCAGTCCTCGTCGGTGAGGTCGTCGAGCGAGGTCTTCCGGCCGCCGAACTCGTTCGTGATCGACAGGATCAGCTGCTCGGGGTCGGTCGGCAGCTTCCGCAGCCTGCCCCAGTCCTGCGGCGGCCAGACGCTCTCGCCCTTCTGCAGCGGCGGCGACCACCAGCCCTTGCCGATCTCCATCGTCCAGCCCCGCTTGGAGCCGTCCACCGAGCGCCAGTTCTCGTCGGTGTAGCTCCTCGTCGCACCGGTCTTCTGGTTCGTCTCCTTGATGATCTCCTTGGTGTAGATGAACTGGTCGTCGCGCGGGCTGACCGTCCGCTCGTGCTTGCGCTCGTATGCGGCGGCCCTCATGAGCACCGTCTGCGCACTCACGTTCCGCATCGCGGGCGCACTGGTCGCCGGCGGCTTTGCCGTGCGGTGCGTGCGGGTGCCGTCGTCGTCCCGTACGGCGACCAGGACGCCGGCGGCGACCGCGGCGGCCAGTCCGGCCGTCAGGGCGACGCGCAGGACCGGGCGGCGCTGCCGCACCCGCGGGGCGGGCCCGGCCATCGCCGCGCGCAGGCGGGCCCGTGCCCGCTGCCTGGTCGCGTCGTCGAGCGGGGGAGCCCCCATGTCGAAGTCCCTCAGTTCGCGCAGTTCGTCGATGTCACGCACGGGCGTCCACCTCCCGGAAAGCCGTCGGATCGGTTCCGCCCAGTGCCTCGCGCAGTCGGCCGCGAGCCCGGTGCAGTCGTGATCTGATGGTGCCGACCGGCACCCCGAGCGCCTCGGCGGCCTCCTCGTAGTCGAGGTCCGCCCACGCCACCAGCAGCACGACATCGCGATGCCGGGCGGACAACCCGCCCAGCGCGGCCGCCAGTTCCCGGCGCACCCCCGTGGCACCGGCCCTGGCGACCGCGCGGTCCGCGACCGGCTCCTCGTGCACCACCGGCTCCGGCAGCCGGGACAGCGCCTTGAACCGGCGTGCCTCGGCCCGGCGGTGCCGGCCCACGAGGTTGGTCGCGATGCCGAACAGCCACGGGCGGGCGTCGGCGCGAGCGAGGTCGTACGTGTGGCGTCGCTGGAAGGCGGTGATGAAGGTCTCCGCCATCAGGTCTTCCGCCGCCTCCGGACCCAGCCGCCGGGCCGCGTAACGGTGCACGGCGTCGGCGTACCGGTCGAAGAGCATGGCGAACTGCTCGGGCTCGTCCCGGGACCGCGCGATCACCCGGGCGTCGCTGTCCTCACGATCCTCGTCGCGGGTACCGGTGCCCGGTGGTCCTACGGTCATCGGGGCTCCTTTCCGTTCGTGCGAACGCCTCGAAGGCTTGGGTTTGGCGGTTCACCTCTCCTTCGCCGGTCGGCCGAACCGAGTTCCCTTTTCGGCGCAGGGGCGCACGCGGAAACGCGAGGGCCCGTCCGGAGCGACTCCGGACGGGCCCTCGGGCGGGCGTGGATCGGTCAGACGACGGCTCCCCGCCCGGGGTCGCCGTCCTCGTCGTCGTCGGTCTTCATCCGGGTCACCAGCGTGACGAAACCGCCGAGGAACCCGCCGATCCCCGCCGTCGCCAGCCACCAGGTCATGTCCCAGCCGAGCAGCACCGCGACCAGCAGCAGGATCGGCCCGCCCACCACGCCCAGCCAGGCGAACCTGGCGGTCGTGTCGGCGGCCGGCAGCGGCGGCGGCTCGGGCGGCACGAAGTGACCCTCGTCGTCATCGTCGAAGTCGTCCTCGGACGGCTCCGGCGCCGTGTAGTCACGCGGGCCCACCCCGGGGGCGAAGGAGACGGAGCTGCCCAGGGGCTGCGCAGGCCGCTGCTCCTCGGGCGCCCCGGGTTCGGCGGCGTCCTCGTCCGTGGCCGGCAGCGCCAGGTCCTCCACCGGCTTGTAGGGCTTCGCGCCCGGCGGGTCCGGCGGCTCGTCGCCGTACCCGGCGACGATCGCCGCCCAGGCGGCCGCCTCGTCGAAGGGCACCCCTGTCTCGTCCGGCTCGCGGTCCTCGCGGTCGGAGTCGTGCTCAGCCAACTGCGGCCGTCCCTTCCTTGCCGACACTGGGTGCGAGCCGGCCGATGAAGGCGAGGCTCCCCTCGAAGATCCGGTCCGCATCGTGGTCCAACGTCGCCACGTGGTAACTCTGTTCCAGCACTACCTCCGTTACGTCCGTGGAGGACACCCGGCTCAGGATCCGGGCCGAATCGACCGCCGGAACCACATGGTCCTGGGTGCTGCGCAGGAGCAGCAGCGGCTGGGTCACCTGCGGAAGCTCGCCGTCCACCTGGCGGAAGAAGTTCCGCAGCGAGTGCGCGGCGTGCAGCGGCACCCGGTCGTACCCCACCTCCGCGGCGCCCGGCTTGGCGATGTCGCTGGCGATGCCCCTGGTCGTGCGGACCAGATGCCGGGCCACCGGAAGGGCGTACGCAGACAGGCCGTGCACCTTGTTCGCCGGGTTGACGATCACCACGCCGTCCACACCCGTCCCGTTCTTGGCGGCCAGCCTGAGTGCCAGGGTGCCGCCCATGGACAGGCCCGCCACGAACACCCGCGAGCAGCGTTCGCGCAGCAGACGCAGCTCGCGGTCCACCTCCGCGTACCAGTCCGGCCAGCCGGTGACCTGCATGTCCTCCCAGCGGGTGCCGTGCCCGGGCAGCAGGGGCACGGACACGGTCAGGCCGTGTGCCGCGTGGTGCTCCGCCCAGGGGCGCAGCGACTGGGGCGAGCCGGTGAAACCGTGACAGAGCAGGACACCGGTCTCTCCGCCGTCATGGCGGTACGGCTCGGCTCCGGGGAGAACCGGCACCTTCGGTCTCCAATTCATGAGAGGGGGCAGGAACTGAGAGAGGCACGAACGACGACTTCGGATGTGTTTCACCGTACGCGACCGCACTGACACCGACCAGGGTCGTCGGGGCCATTCCCGGCGCTCCGGGTTAAGGTCTCATCGACGGAAACGGGAGGCACTCGGTTGTTGTACGGCGCGATGAAGGTCGCTATCGGGGGACCGCTGAAGGTCGCCTTCAGGCCCTGGGTGGAGGGCCTGGAGAACGTCCCGGCCGAGGGCCCGGCGATCCTGGCGAGTAACCACCTGTCCTTCTCGGACTCGTTCTTCCTGCCCGCGGTGCTGGACCGCAAGGTCACCTTCATCGCGAAGGCCGAGTACTTCACCACGCCCGGCGTGAAGGGCCGCCTCACGGCCGCCTTCTTCAAGGGCGTCGGCCAGCTCCCGGTGGACCGTTCCGGCGCGCGCGGCGCCGGCGAGGCGGCGGTGCAGAGCGGCATAGACGTGCTGGAGAGCGGCGAGCTGTTCGGCATCTACCCGGAGGGCACCCGCTCGCCCGACGGCCGCCTCTACCGGGGCAAGCCGGGCGGCCTCGCGCGCGTGGCGCTCGCGACGGGCGCCCCGGTCGTCCCGGTCGCCATGATCGACACGGAGAAGATCCAGCCGCCGGGGCAGGTGATGCCCAAGCTGATGCGCCCGGGCATCCGGATCGGCAAGCCGCTGGACTTCAGCCGTTACCAGGGCATGGAGCACGACCGGTTCGTGCTGCGCGCGGTGACCGACGAGGTCATGTACGAGATCATGAAGCTCTCCGGCCAGGAGTACGTCGACATCTACGCGACCGCGGCCAAACGGCGGATCGCGGAGGCCGCCAAGGCCGAGAAAGAGGCGGCGAAGGCCGAGAAGAAGGCCGTCGAGTCCTAGACCGGCGGTACGGGGGGCCGGGGCCAGGGGGCCAGGGGGGACTGGGGGAGATGACCAAGCGGGAACGCGTCATACGGATGTCGGTCGAGCTGCCCCTGTGGCGTGCCCTGACCGGCTACCGCCTGCTGACCCTGCTGTACGCGATCGGCCTGTTCGCGTCCGCCTACGACGAGTACGACCGTCCGGGTGTCGCCATCGCCTACTACGCCGTCCTGACCGTCTGGACGCTGGCGACCCTGCCCCGCGTCCAGAACGCGGCCGCCTGCACCAAGCGCTTCCTCGCCGTCGACCTCGTGATCGCGCTCACCGGCATCGTGCTGACCCCCTGGGTGGTCACCCAGGGCCATATCGACCGCGGCGGCCCGACCCTGCCGTCGATATGGACCGCCGGCTCGGTCCTCGCCTACGCCCTCAAGGGCGGCTGGCGCTGGGCCGCGTTCGCCTCCACGCCGGTCGCCGCCGCCAACCTCGTCGAGCGCGGCCACCCGGCCCGTGACACCGTCCACAACGTGATCCTGGTCTGGGTCGCCTCCATCGCCATCGGGTACGTCGTCGAGGTGGCCCGCGCCTCCGAGCGCACCCTCGCCCGCGCCCTGGAGATCGAGGCGGCGACCCGGGAGCGGGAGCGGCTCGCCCGGGACATCCACGACAGCGTGCTCCAGGTGCTGGCGATGGTGCAGCGCCGGGGCGCGGTCCTCGGCGGCGAGGCGGCCGCACTGGGCCGGATGGCGGGGGAGCAGGAGGTGGCGCTGCGCACCCTGGTCTCCGGCGGTCTGGTGCCGCTCTCGCGGGCCTCCGAGGACACGGCCGAGGGTGCGCTCGTACGCCTCGTCGAGGAGCCGGACGACTCCGGTCCCGTCGACCTGCGCACGCTGCTCGCGCCGTACGCCGGAGCCCGGGTGAGCCTGGCCGAGCCCGGTGCGCCGGTGGAGCTGCCGCCGGGTGCGGCACGCGAGCTGGCCGCGGCCGTCGGTGCCGCCCTGGACAACGTGCGCAGTCACGCGGGGGACGAGGCGCGGGCCTGGATCCTGGTCGAGGACGAGCCCGGCGAGATCGTGGTGTCCGTACGGGACGACGGCCCCGGGATCCCGGAGGGCCGGCTCGCCCAGGCCGAGGGGGAGGGACGGCTCGGGGTGGCGCAGTCCATCCGGGGGCGGCTGCGCGACCTCGGCGGCAGCGCCGAGCTGTTCTCGACTCCCGGGCAGGGCACGGAAGTAGAGCTGAAGGTACCGAAGGTCTCCCTGGGGAAGGCGGAGCGGCGATGAGCATCAGGGTCATGGTGGTCGACGACCACCCCATGTGGCGCGACGCGGTCGCCCGGGATCTGGCGGAGTCCGGGTTCGAGGTGGTCGCCACCGCCGGGGACGGCGAGCAGGCGGTGCGCCGCGCCAGGGCCGCCGCGCCCGACGTCCTCGTCCTGGACCTCAACCTGCCCGCCAAGCCCGGCGTCCAGGTCTGCAAGGAACTCGTCGGCCACAACCCGGCGTTGCGCGTGCTGGTGCTCTCGGCGAGCGGGGAGCACGCCGACGTCCTGGAGGCGGTGAAGTCCGGCGCGACCGGCTACCTCCTGAAGTCGGCCTCGACCGAGGAGCTGCTGGACGCGGTCCGCCGTACCGCGGTCGGCGACCCGGTGTTCACGCCGGGCCTGGCCGGTCTGGTACTCGGCGAGTACCGCCGGCTGGCCTCCGAGCCGGCGCCGGCATCGGACGCCGGCGGGCCCGACGCGCCCCGGCTCACCGACCGCGAGACCGAGGTGCTGCGGCTGGTCGCCAAGGGCCTGAGCTACAAGCAGATCGCCGAACGCCTGGTCATCTCGCACCGCACGGTCCAGAACCACGTCCAGAACACCCTCGGCAAGCTCCAGCTGCACAACCGGGTGGAGCTGGTCCGGTACGCGATCGAGCGCGGTCTCGACGACGGCCCGGAAGGCGACTGATCTGATCTTCGCGGCCCGAACGTAAACCAACCGCCCGACAATTCACCGGAATTGCCCTTCCGCGCCCATCCCTGTGTGAGCTGGATCACCATTAGCGTGAGTCCCACCAGGCAACCGCGGCGAAGGGACATTTCCATGCGGGTCGGAGTACTGACCGGAGGCGGCGACTGCCCCGGGCTCAACGCCGTCATCCGGGGCATCGTCCGCAAGGGCGTGCAGGAGTACGGCTACGACTTCGTCGGCTTCCGGGACGGCTGGCGCGGACCCCTCGAAGGCGACACCGTCCGTCTCGACATCCCCGCCGTGCGCGGCATCCTGCCCCGCGGCGGCACCATCCTCGGCTCCTCGCGGACCAATCCGCTGAAGCAGGAGGACGGCATCCGCCGGATCAAGGACAACCTCGCCAAGCTGGAGGTCGAGGCGCTCATCGCGATCGGCGGCGAGGACACCCTCGGCGTCGCCGCCCGCCTCACCGACGAGTACGGCGTGCCCGTCGTCGGCGTACCGAAGACCATCGACAACGACCTGTCCGCCACCGACTACACCTTCGGCTTCGACACCGCGGTCGGCATCGCCACCGAGGCCATCGACCGGCTGCACACCACCGCCGAGTCCCACATGCGGGTCCTGGTCTGCGAGGTGATGGGCCGGCACGCCGGCTGGATCGCCATCCACTCCGGCCTCGCCGGCGGCGCCAACGTCATCCTCATCCCCGAGCAGCGCTTCGACGTCGACCAGGTGTGCGCCTGGGTCACCTCCCGCTTCAAGGCGTCGTACGCCCCGATCGTGGTCGTCGCCGAGGGCGCCATGCCGAAGGACGGCGAGATGGTCCTCAAGGACGGGTCGCTGGACTCCTTCGGGCACGTCCGGCTGTCCGGGGTCGGCGAGTGGCTGGCCAAGGAGATCGAGAGGCGCACCGGCAAGGAGGCCCGGACCACCGTCCTCGGGCACATCCAGCGCGGCGGCACGCCCAGCGCCTTCGACCGCTGGCTGGCCACCCGCTTCGGGCTGCACGCCATCGACGCCGTCCGGGACGGCGACTTCGGCAAGATGGTGGCGCTGCGCGGGACCGACATCGTCCGGGTGCCGATCGCGGAGGCCACGGCCAAGCTGAAGACCGTCGACCCGAAGCTGTACGAGGAGGTCGGGGTGTTCTTCGGCTGACGGCCGCCGGACACCTCTCCGCGGCCCGCGCGCCCGCACGGTAACCGTGGCCGCGCGCGGCGGGGACTACCCGGGCGGGCGGCCCCCGGTGAAACGGCCCGGGGCCCGCCGCAGAGCCCGCAACAACCCCCCCAC
>NZ_JBHXSK010000055.1:0-30415 GCF_042716195.1 Streptomyces sp. NPDC058683 | reverse complement strand
GGGGGGGGGGGGGTGGGGGGGGGGGTTTGGGGGGGGTCACGCCCCCGGAAACCCTCCGGGGGGCCCCCGCGCGGCACCGCTCCCCGTCCCCCCCCGCGGCGTGCACTACCGGGCCGGCCGCCCCTCGGAGAACGTGCCGGTGCCGCGCAGCTGACCGATCAGCTCCCGCACCACGGCCGCGCCGTTCAGGGAGAGGACCGACTCGGGGTGGAACTGCACCCCGCCGAACCCTGGCCCGCGTACGGCGTGCACCTCGCCGTTCGCCGCCCGGCTCACCTGCACGCCGTGCGCCGCCAGCTCCCGTGCCGCGTCCTCGTCGCAGCGGGCCACGAAGCTGTTGTAGAAGCCGACCGTCTCCGGGCGCCCGAACAGGTCCACGGTCGTCTGCGCCCCCTGGTGGGGCACCTCCTTCCGGACGATCTCCAGGCCCAGCTCGGCCGCGATCAGCTCGTGCCCCAGGCAGACGCCCAGCACCCCGTGCCGGTGCTCCCGGAGCACGGCCGCCGTGAGCTGCCGCAGGAACCGCATCTTCGGATCGTCCAGGTCGGACGGGTCACCGGGCCCCGGGCCCAGCACCACCGGCCCCTCGTGCGCGAGCACCGCCGCCCGCAGCCCCGGCTCGTCGTAGCGCCGGACGGTCACGTCGAGCCCGGCCGCCCGCAGCACGTGCGCGAGCATCGCCGTGAACGTGTCCTCGCCGTCCACCACCAGCGCATGCCCGGCTAGCTCCCCGGTCCGCTCCTGCATCCGCAGCCAGAACGGCGCCAGCGCGGCCCGGCGCCCGTCCAGCGCGGCCCGCACCCGGGGGTCGTCGGCCAGCCGGGGCCGGGCCCCCTCCGCACGCGGCCGTGCGGGTCGTACCCCGAGGGCCGCGAGGACCCCCGCCGCCTTCGCGTGCGTCTCCGCGACCTCGCCCGCCGGGTCCGAGCCGCGCACCAGCGTGGCGCCGACCGGGACCCGCAGCCCGCCGTCCGCGTCGATGTCCGCGGTGCGGATCAGGATGGGGGAGTCCAGGGTCTGGGCGCCGACAGATTCTTCCCGCCCGCCACCCGCGGACCGGCCGAGCAGGGCCAGCGCCCCCGCGTAGTAGCCGCGTCCCCCGACCTCGTGGCGCTCGATCACCCGGCACGCGTTCTGCACCGGCGAGCCCGTGACGGTCGCCGCGAACATGGTCTCCTTCAGGACCTCCCGCACATCCAGCGAGGACCGGCCGCGCAGCTCGTACTCGGTGTGCGCGAGGTGGGCCATCTCCTTGAGCCGGGGTCCGACCACCACGCCCCCCATGTCGCCCACCGTGCACATCATCTTGAGCTCCTCGTCGACGACCATCGAGAGCTCCTCGATCTCCTTGCCGTCGGCGAGGAAGCCGAGCAGATGTTCCGGGGTGGGCCCCACGGCCGGATAGCGGTACGTCCCGCTGATCGGGTTCATGACCACCGTGCCGCCGGACATCCGGACGTGCACCTCCGGACTGGCGCCGACCAGCGTCCGGTCCCCGGTGTGCACCACGAACGTCCAGTACGCGCCCCGCTCGCCCTCCAGGAGCCGCCGGAACAGCGCGAGCGCGTCGGCCCGGCCGAAGCCCGGGATCCGGCCCTGGTACGTCCGCCGGATCACGAAGTTCGCGCCCTCGCCCCGGCCGATCTCCTCGCGCAGCACGCGGCCGACGATCTCCGCGTACTCCTCGTCGTCGACGTCGAAGCCCCCGTCCTCGACCCGCACCGCGTGCGCGGGCAGCTGCGCCAGGGCGTCCGCCAGGGGCAGGGTGTGGGTCTCCTCGGGGGTGAGGACCAGCAGGGGCGTGCCGTCGTCACGGACGTCGAAGCCGCGCTCGCGGATCTGGCGGAAGGGCACCAGGGCGAGCCCCTCCTCGGGCAGGCCGGCCAGCCGGTCACAGGTGGTGACCGGGCCGAGCAGCACCTCCACCGTGCTCTCGTCGTGACCGGGAGTACGGCGGCGGAGCAGGGCGAACGGGCGCTCGTCGTGGAGCAGCTGGGTCAGGTCCATGATTCCTCTGCGGTCCTCTACAGGTGGAAGAGGAACGACCCCGGAAACGCCGAAGGCCGCCCCTCGGGCGGCCTTCGCGAAGTCTTGCGTACGCGCAGTCAGTGGGCCGCCGGAGAAGCGGTCCACCACCAGTTCTGGTTCGAAAGCGCGAACATGCGCATACCGTACCGCACCCCTCCCTCCGTCCACAGGACAATCACTCCGTCTCACCAGTCGAGCCAGGGAAAAAACAGGCGACACGACCCCGTAATGTTTACGAGGTGACCGTGAACGCTAAGACCGGCCCGAGCGCCGGCAACACCTGGCGAGACCTGCCCGCGGCGCAGCAGCCCGAGTACCCCGACCCCGAGGCTCTGCGCACAGTCGTCGCGGAGCTGGAGTCGTATCCGCCGCTCGTCTTCGCGGGCGAGTGCGACCAGCTGCGCGCCCGGATGGCGGCGGTCGCCAAGGGAGAGGCGTTCCTCCTCCAGGGCGGCGACTGCGCCGAGGCCTTCGACGCGGTGTCGGCCGACCAGATCCGCAACAAGCTCAAGACCCTCCTCCAGATGGGCGCCGTGCTGACGTACGCCGCGTCCGTCCCGGTGGTGAAGGTGGGCCGGATCGCCGGCCAGTACTCGAAGCCGCGCTCCAAGCCGACCGAGACCCGTGACGGGGTGACGCTGCCGACCTACCGGGGCGACTCCGTCAACGGCTTCGCCTTCGAGGAGGCCTCCCGGATCCCGGACCCCGAGCGGCTGAAGCGGATGTACAACGCGTCCGCCTCCACGCTGAACCTGGTGCGTGCCTTCACCACCGGCGGCTACGCGGACCTGCGCCAGGTGCACGCCTGGAACCAGGACTTCGTGAAGTCCTCCCCGTCGGGCCAGCGCTACGAGCAGCTCGCCCGCGAGATCGACAACGCGCTGAACTTCATGCGGGCCTGCGGCGCGGAGCCCGAGGAGTTCAAGACGGTCGAGTTCTTCTCCTCGCACGAGGCGCTGCTGCTGGACTACGAGTCCGCCCTGACCAGGGTCGACTCCCGCACCGGCAAGCTGTACGACGTCTCGGCGCACATGGTGTGGATCGGTGAGCGCACCCGGCAGCTGGACGGGGCGCACATCGAGTTCGCCTCGAAGATCCGCAACCCGATCGGTCTCAAGCTCGGCCCGACGACGACGGCCGAGGAGGCGCTGAAGTACGTCGACCGCCTCGACCCGGACCGCGAGCCCGGCCGGCTGACCTTCGTCGTCCGGATGGGCGCGGACAAGGTCCGCGACAAGCTTCCCGAGCTGGTCGAGAAGGTCACCGCCTCGGGCGCCACCGTCGCCTGGGTGACCGACCCGATGCACGGCAACACCTTCGAGGCGGCCTCCGGCCACAAGACCCGCCGCTTCGACGACGTGCTCGACGAGGTCAAGGGCTTCTTCGAGGTCCACAAGACCCTCGGCACCCACCCGGGCGGCATCCATGTCGAGCTCACCGGTGACGATGTCACCGAGTGCGTGGGCGGCGGCGACGAGATCTTCGTCGACGACCTGCACCAGCGCTACGAGACGGCCTGCGACCCGCGCCTGAACCGCAGCCAGTCCCTCGACCTGGCCTTCCTGGTCGCGGAGATGTACCGGGACCAGTGACCGCGGGGCCGACGGGTCCGGCTGTTACGGCGACGTGAAGTGGGGCGTGGATCACATACGATCCACGCCTCCTCCACTTTTGCGGGCTGCGAGGGATGGGTAAGGTTAGGTTTGCCTCACCGATCAATCGGGACGGCACCACTGATCGATCCCGGCGGGAGGTGAATCCGCGTGTACGTCTGCAGCTGTTTCGGGGTGACCGAAGCGCAGGTCAAGAAGCACGCGGAGGACGGTGCCTGCACCCCTCGCCAGATAGCGTCCGCCTGCAAGGCGGGGACGGACTGTGGTTCGTGCGTCCGCCGGATCCAGGCGATCCTCGGCCGGGGCGCCTGCCCCCGCCGTGAGCTGGCCGACCAGGGCCGCCCGGTGCTCGCCGAGGTCGACGCGCTCGACGGGCTGGACGAGGCGGCCTAGAGCCGGCTGTCGCGGTTCAGCTGCTCTCGGGCTGGTTGATGATCTGCGAGATGTAGAGCGCCTCGCCGAGCTTCTCCACCAGGTCCAGCTGGGTGTCGAGGTAGTCGATGTGGTGCTCCTCGTCCTCCAGGATGCTCTCGAAGATGTTCGCGGACGTGATGTCGCCCTTCTCGCGCATCACCTTGATCCCGCGCTTGAGGCGGTCGATGGCCTCCACCTCGACCTGCCTGTCCGCCTCGAACATCTCCTTGACGGTCTGCCCCACCCGCACGTGGAAGAGCCGCTGGTAGTTGGGCAGCCCCTCCAGGAACAGAATCCGGTCGGTGAGCGTCTCGGCGTGCTTCATCTCGTCGAACGACTCGTGCCGGGTGTACTTCGCGAGCTTGTACCAGCCGAAGTTCTCCTGCATCTTCGCGTGCAGGAAGTACTGGTTGATCGCGGTGAGCTCACCCGTGAGCTGCTCGTTGAGGAATTCGATGACCTCGGGGTCGCCCTGCATCGCAGAGGCTCCTTCCGCATGGGTTACGTGGGGGACGGTGGCGTGGGAGACGCACTGGGTGTTTGCGGCGCATGATTGCACCGGCATAGAAGATCGTCCAGTAAGTGCGTACTTAGTAAGTAAGGCCATGCTTGTCGCCAGTTGACCGGTTTGGCGATCTTTGGGCTGTCTGTATGGTCAGATGCACCGCCCGTGGTCTGTCAGGATGGAAGGCATGGGTCATCCGGTGGAGCGCGCGTCGAGAGAAGCCGCGGAGTCCGGGCTTCCACCGGGACAGCGGCTGCAGCGCGGCTGGCCGGTCACCCACTACGGCCCGGTACCCAAGTTCCGGCCCGAGCGCTGGGAGTTCAGGGTCTTCGGCGCCACCGCCGACGCGGGCCCGCACACCTGGAACCACGAGCAGTTCACGGCCCTGCCCTACGCCACCGTGGTCGCCGATCTGCACTGCGTGACGAAGTTCAGCATGCTGGGCGCCGAGTGGGGCGGGATCCCGGCGTGGACCCTCCTGGAGCTCGCTCCGCCCGCCCCCGATGTCACCCATGTGATGGTGTGGGCGGAGTACGGCTTCAGCTCCAACCTGCGCCTCACGGACTTCGCCGCCGAGCGCACGATCTTCGCCACCCACAAGGACGGCGAACTCCTCACCGCCGAGCACGGCTTCCCGGTGCGCCTGGTCGTCCCCCAGCTGTACGCCTGGAAGGGCCCCAAGTGGGTCCGCGGCATCGAGTACATGACCGCCGACCGCCGCGGCTTCTGGGAGGAGCGCGGCTACCACAACCTCGGCGACCCCTGGAAGGAGCAGCGCTACTCCTACCAGGAGGGGCCGGGGGACGGTCCGGAGCTCTGAGCCCTCAGTGGTGGTACTGGTGCACCACCGCGTGCCCCTTGCCCCGGCCGATCGTCCACTTGTTGACCGGGGTCGTCACCACGAACGCGATCACCAGCGAGACGGCCAGCGAGATCCAGAACAGCGCGTCGCCCAGCTGGGCGTCCATCGCGGCCGGCCAGACCAGGATCGTGCCGTTGTCGATCAGCTCCATCACGGCGATCGAGAGGGTGTCCGCCGCCAGCGCCACCCGCAGCGCGGTGCGCAGGTCGACGCCCGCCTTCAGTATCCCGCGCATGGTGAGCGAGTAGCCGAAGAAGAACGCCAGCACGATCGCCAGCAGCGTGGTCGGCAGGTTCCCCCAGCTCAGGGCCGTGCCGACGACCATGCCGAGCACCTCGCCGATGGCGCAGCCGGTGAGGCAGTGCAGGGTCGCCTGGACGGCCATGGCCCAGGAGGCGCCGGCGGGGCCGTGTGTGCCCTGCGCCCCGTGTGCTTCGTGGTGCGCGTGAGGCTGTTCCGTAGGGGTGTGCTGGGCGTGGTGCTCGTGAAGGGCGTGCTCGTGGTCCATGGCTGATCCCCGGTGTCAGGTGCGGATCCCTCTTGAGACACCAACATGTATACCCCCCTGGGGTATTCCAGTGAAGGGTTCGGGCTCGTTCCGGTAACGGTCGGCACATTCCGTGCCCAGAGCGCTACGCTGAGATCCTTGCCTGGCGGGAGACGCGTCGGGCGGAGACGGATCCAAGGGGCCCTTGGGGTTCCGCTTGGTCCGGTTCGGGGGCGAGCGGTCGGGGGACGACGGTGGGGCTGTTCGGAGAGCGGCATACCTTCATGGGCGGGCTCGGTCCGGGGGACCGGGAAGCACTGGCGGGACTCGGCACCCGGCACGAGTACCCGCCGTACGACACGGTCGTCACGGAAGGCGACCGGACCACGTTCGCGGTGGTCCTGCTCAACGGCTGGTGCACGGTGTGGACGCCCACCGAACGCGGCGGCCGGCTGATCCTGGCCCTGAGGCGGGCCGGTGAGGTCGTCGGCGACATGGCGGCGCTCGACGGCCGCCCGCGCAGCGCCTCCGTGAGCACCCTGGGCCCGGTCACCGGCCTGGTCATACCCGGCGAGCGGTTCCGGCGGTTCCTGGCCGCCCGGCCGCACGCCAACGCGCTGATGACGGTCCAGCTCACCGAGCGGCTGCGCAGCGCGGACCACGAGCGCCGGGCCCTGGCCTCCATGACCGTGCTCCAGCGGCTCGCCGAACGCCTGGTCGAACTCGCCGACCGCACCGGCCTGCGGGAGAACGAGGCCGTGACCATACGGCTGCCCCTCGCCCAGCACGAGCTGGCCGCCTCCGTGGGCTCCACCCGCGAGGCGGTCGCCAAGGCCCTGCGCCTGTTACGCGAACAGGGTCTGGTCCGCACCGGCCCCGGCACCCTGGCCGTCGCCGACCTGGACCCGCTCCGCCTGCTCGCCGCCGGACAACCACACGGCACGGAGACCTGACAAGCATCGAGTCCCGCGCTGTGTAAACGGCTACAGCGGCGACCGGCCGGCTCCGCGAGCATCGCACCGGAGGCGCCGGTGGCCCGGCGGGACGGCAGGGAGGAGAAAACGATGGAGGGGGAAGCCGCGTACGGCTTCATCGTCAACGTGGACGCACAGGGCTCGGGCCTGCTGTCCGACACCGAGAAACCCGAGATGCGGCGCAGACTCTACGACGTCACGGGCACCGCCTTCGAACAGGCCGGCATCCGTCCGCCGCGGCTCTACCAGGAAGACCGTGGCGACGGCATCCTCGGCGTACTGGCGCCCGACGTGCCGCCCGTCCGGGTCCTCGGGGAATGGGTGGAGCACCTCCACCAGAACCTCCGGGAGAGCAACCGGCACCTCAGGAAACCGCTGCGGCTGCGCGTCGGCCTGCACATCGGCCGGGTCACGGCCGACGCCCACGGCCGTTCCGGACGCGCCGTCGACCTCGCCTGCCGGCTGGCCGACTGCGGTGTCGCGAAGGCGATCCTCAAGGCCGCGGACGGCGCACCCATGGTGGTCGCCGCCTCCGACCGGGTGCACGAGGACTTCATCCTGCCCGGCGGGCGCTGGGTGGACCCCAAGCACTACCGGCGGCACGACGTGGACCTCAAGGAAGGCCGCACCACCGCCTGGTTCATGGTGCCCGGATGCTCCGAGCCCCCCGAGCCGCCCGAAGACCAGGGACCGGACTCGGCGAACGGACCGGACGAGCCGGGCGGGCCGGGCGGGCCGTCGGGGCCGTCCGCACCGGAGGGGGACAGCCCGCCGCAGCCGCCGGCTCCCAGGGATACCGGGGGTGTCGTCCAGACCATCACCCAGACCGGCCCCGGCAAGATCGTGGTCGGCGGCACCATCGACACCATCAACATCTCCGACGGCGGTGACCGGTGAACGCGCAGAACCCGCCGCCGCCCCAGGGCGGCCCGAAACCGCAGCCGCAGCCGCAGCAACCGCAGCCGCAGCAGAAGGCCGAGCCGGACAAGTCGCCCGGCGCCGAGTCCGGCGGCGCACCCGAGCCGGAGAAGGCCGACGTCATCGGCGGCTCCGCCGCCAACCCGCTGGGTGAGGAGGCCCTGCCCGGCGCCGCGGCCGCCGCCTCCCGGATCTACCGCTCCGCCGTGAACCAGCACGGATCCGGCACCCTCATCAGCTCCGGATCCGTCGGCACGATGAACTTCTACAGCCGGCAGACGCAGGCCGCGGAACGCCTGCTGGCCGGCCCGCTCCCGGAGGACGAACTGCGCAGGCTGCGCCGGGTCTTCAAGGAACCGGCGGACTACGGCGACCACCGCGAGCAACTGTGCGGCGGCCGCCTCCTGGTGCTGTACGGCCAGCCCGGCACCGGCCGCGCCTACACCGCCCTGTCCCTGCTCGACGACCTCACCCGCGGCCACGTCTCCCGGCTCGACCCGCGCACCGACCTGGACCGGCTGGACGACGACCAGATCCACGACGGCCACGGCTACGCCCTGGAACCCAGCGCCACCGGACTGCCGGACGAGACCGGTCTCGACCGGCTCTGCGAACTGCTCGGCAGGAAGGAGGCGTACGCCGTCCTGCTGGCCACCCCCGAACCCGGTGACGTCCTCTCCCGCGGCGGCCGCTACTACCGCGTCCACACCCCGGCCGCCCAGACCGCCGTACTCGAAGGCCATCTCGCCCTCGAACTGGAGGCCGCGGGCCCCGAGCTGTACGAGCGGGCCCGGGCGACCGCCCTGGACCCCGACGTCCTGGAGGCGCGCGGACTCGACGAGTTACGGCCGGCGGAGGCCGCGCACTTCGCGAGGCTCCTCGCCAGGCACACCAGGGACGAGCTCACCCACGACGAACTCCTCGCCGAGTGCCGGAAGTTCGCCGAGAGCCAGGCCGCCGAATGGTTCGCCGGCGGGATCCGCTCCGAGACCCCCGAGCGGCTGCGGGACGCGGCCTACCGGATCGCCGTCGCCGTCCTGGAGGGCGCCTCGCTCAGCGCCGTCGCCGAGGCAGCCGAGGTGCTCGCCTGGGAACTGGCCGTCACCGTCGACCCGGAGGCCACCCCCGGCCGGCCGCTGTTCAGCGACGGCGTCGACGCCCGGCTGGTCTCCGCCCGCGCGGTCGCCGAACTCGGCACCGAGGAGGTCGGCACCGAGGAGGTACCGGTCCGCACCGTCCGGTTCGGCGGCGAGGCCCTCGCCCCGGCCGTCCTCGGCCATCTGTGGCAGCACCGGCACAACGCGCGCGGACCCGTGCTGCGCTGGCTGGCCGGACTCTGCGAGGACACCCGGCCCCAGGTCTGGGTACGGGCCGCGGTAGCGGCCGGCCAGCTGTGCCGCCTCGACCTCTCGCACACCGTGCACGAACTGGTCCAGCCCATGGCCCAGTCCGAGCGGGCCCGCCGCCGGCTCTTCGCCGCGACCGTGCTCGACGTCGGCGTGCGCTCCCCGGAGGTCGGCACCGCCGTCCGCGCCCTGGCCGGCTCCTGGGCCCGGTACGGCGACGAGCAGCTGCGCTGGACCGCCGGGGCCGTGCTCGGCCGGGGCCGGGCCACGGACACCGTCCGCGAGTCGCTCGACCTGATCGGCGGGATCGGCGTCTGGGACGAGGGCAAACTGCGGGCCGACGCGGCCGTACAGGTCGCCCACTTCGCCGGCGCCCACCCCGAGGCCCAGACCCTGCGCCGGATCCGCGCCTGGCTCTCCGACGAACGCCGGACCCAGCAGGACCTCGGCCTGCAGAGCACGGTCTATCTCGCCGCCGTCCCCGTCGTCGACCTCTGGAACCAGCACGAGGACCTGGAGGGTTACGGCGACTGGCCGCTGATGCTGGCCCTGGCCGCCGTCCGGCCCGCCCTCGCCGCGGAACTCGCCGGGCTCCTGTGGACCGCGCTCCAGACCCCACGGTCGTACGAGGCGGCGATCGAGACCCTCTCCGACTGGCTGCGCGACTCGGCCGACCAGCCCTGGGCCGACCGGCTGGAGCGGTTCCTGCCGCTCCTCGTGCACACCCACGACGACCGCAACCGGCTGCTCGGCCTGATCAAGGAACTGACCGAAGACCCCGACCAACCACTGAACGATCAGCAGGTCCGCCGCCTGTGGGGCGCGGTCCAGGGAGCGAGTACACCATGACGCACAACCAGTGGGGGCAGCCGTGGCCGCCCCAGGACGAGGAGTTCGTCCTTCCGCACGACCTCAGAGGCCCCTTCGTCCGCGAGTTCGCCCCACAGACCACCTACCGGCACCGCAACAGCCAGGTCGCCTCGGTGCTCTACTACAAGAACGGCGGGCACAGCGTCATCACCGTCCGCGGCGCCGAGCACCACAACAAGCCGCTGATGGGCAAGCCCACCTCGGTGTGCTGGATCGCCCGCGGCCAGCACCAGGTCTCCTTCCAGCTGGAGCTGCCGACCTTCGGCGACCGCTCCCGGTTCCGGGCCGGCGCGGACGTCAACTGGGAGGTGCACGACTTCTACCAGGCCGCCGAGAAGCGTGTGGTCGACGTCGAGCGCATGCTGCGCCCCTCGCTGGAGGCCCGGCTGCGCGGACTCAGCCGCCGTTACAGCCTGGACTCGGCCCAGCAGGTCGACGAGGCGATCCAGGACGAGCTGGCCAGCGGCCGGTGGGGCGACTTCGGGGCCGACCTCGGCCTCGCCACCCAGGTGTTCGTCCGTATCGACCTCGGCCAGGCGGCCGCCGACTACCAGGCGCAGATGGTCGCGGTGGAGAAGGGCGGCGTGGTCCAGGAGGCCATGGACAACGTCAACAAGGCGCGGATCGCCTCCAACATGGACGACGCGCAGAAACTGATCACGGCCGGCGAGACCGTCCAGTACGCCCATATGATCGCCTCGGACCCGGGCCGGGCGCACGAGATCCTCGGCGTGCTCCAGCAGCAGGCCCGCGAACAGCGCCAGGGCGCCCTGGACTATCTGACCAACCTGATCAACCAGGGCGTGGTGCAGCGCCACCAGATCGACGACCAGGTCCAGGCCCTCATCGACTTCAGCCGCACGGTCTCCACGGGTGTCTTCCCGAACGGCCTGCCGCCGGCCCCGACCTCGCTGCCGGTACCGCCGATGCCGCCCGCGCCGCCGATGCTCCCGGCCGACGCGCCTCCGCCGGTCCTGCCCGCGCCGCCGGTACCCCCGGTCGACACCATCCCCGGAGAGGGCACGGGGGTGGAGGACGACTCCAGCCCCGAGGCGCGCCGATGACCCCAGCCGACCCCGACGCCGCCGCGCACTATGTCGCCGAACGGCTGCTGCTGACCGTGCGCGAGGACCTGGGCAGGGCGGACGTGAAGGCGTCCGTCCTGCTGTCCGGCGCCGTGGCGGTACCCGCCCTGGCCCTCGGGCGCGGGCTGCCGCCCGGCGTCTCCGGGCCCGCCGTGCTGTTCCTCGCGGCGGGCGCGGCGCTGTGGGCGGCGGGCACCCTGCTGCTGCTCGCGGTGATCGTGCCCCGTACCCGTACGTTCCGCTCGGCACCGGGCCCGACCTTCTACGCCGACGCGCTCGCCGCCACCGACCAGGAGGCACTGCGCCGCGCCGCCGCCGAGGTCGGCGCGGACCGGGTGGGCTGGCTGCTCACCCAGTTCCAGGACGTCAGCGTCATCCTCTCGGCGAAGTACCGCTGGCTGCGCCGCTCGATGGCGCTGCTCGGGGCGGGGCTGCTGCTGGCGGCGGTGCCGCTGGCGGTCGGCTGACCCAGCCGCGGTCAGCCGTCGCGCAGCCGCTTGAGGCGCTCGACGTCCGCCGCGTGCCCCTCCTTGCCGCCGGGCGTCTCGATCACCAGCGGTACGCCCGCGGTCGCCGGGTGGGTCATCAGCGCACGGAACGGATCCTCGCCGATGTGCCCGGCGCCGATGTTCTCGTGCCGGTCCTTGTGCGCGCCGACGACGTCCTTGGAGTCGTTGGCGTGGATCAGCTTCAGCCGCCCCTCGCCGACGGTGTCCACCAGCAGGTCCAGCGTCTGGTGCATCCCGCTCGGCCCGGTCAGGTCGTGCCCGGCGGCGAACACATGGCAGGTGTCCAGGCACACGCCCAGCTTGGGATGCGCGTCCAGCGCCTCGAAGTACGGCCCGAAGTCCCAGGTCCGCGAGCAGAGCGAGGCGCCCTGCCCGGCGGTGGACTCCAGGAGCAGGAACGGGTCGTCGTCATGGGTCAGCTCGTCAAGCAGCGGCAGCAGATGCGCCCGTACCTGCTTCAGCGCCACGTCCCGGGCCCGGCCGCCGGTCGCGCTCCCGGTGTGCACGACCACCCCGAGCGCCCCGATCTCCCGCCCGCGCCGCAGCGAGTGCCGCAGCGACTCCACCGACTTCTCCACGGTCGCCTCGGTGTGCGAGCCGAAGTTGATCAGGTAGGGGGCGTGCACGTACGCCGGGACCGATCCCTCCGCACAGGCCGCCCGAAACGCCTCGTCCTGCTTCGGGTTGCCCGCCGGGGTGGCCCAGCCGCGCGGGTTGGCGACGAAGACCTGCACGGTCTCGGCCTTCAGCTCACGGGCGTACGACAGCCCCACGGAGTGCAGGCCGCCGGCCACCGGGACATGACCGCCCACGGGGTTTCTGGCGGGACCTGGGGGAGGGGACGGGTGGCTCTTCACCCGTCCAGGGTGTCACGCCGCGGGCCGGCCCCGGTCACCGGATGGTGATCGTGATCGTCGACCCCTTGGGCGCCTGCCCGCCGGCGGCCACCGACTGCCGCTTCACGGTGTCGCCGAACAGCCCGAGCAGCCCGCGGTCCTCCTTGACCTGGAAGCCGGACTGCTCCAGGAGCTTGGTCGCGTCGTCGACCGTGGCCCCGACCACGCTCGGCACCTCGACCATCTCCGGGCCCTTGGACAGCGTCAGCGTCACCGTGTCGCCCTCGGCGGCCTGCGCGTCGCCCACCGGGGTCTGCCGGGCCACCTGCCCCTGGTCGTACTCGGAGGTGACCTCGGTGGCCGACACGGTCACCTTCAGCCCGGCCTCCTGAAGCTCCTGCCGGGCGTCGTCCAGGTCGTCACCGGTGACATCCGGGACGTCCACCGGCGAACCCTTGCTGACGACGAGCGCGATCGCCGTCCCCGCGTGCCGCTCGGTCCCGGACCCCGGATCGCTGGAGATGACCGACCCCTTGGGCACGCTGTCGCTGAACTCCCGTGTCACCATGCCCGGTTCGAGCCCGGCCGCCCTCAGCAGCGCCCTGGCCCTCGCCTGCGTCCGCCCCTGCACGTCCGGCACCTTCACCGTCTCCGGGCCGTCCGAGACGGTGAGCGTCACCGAGTCGTTGCTGCGGATGCGCCGGCCGGCCGCCGGGTCGGTGCTGATCACCGTGCCCCGCTTCACCGTGTCGCTGTAGGCGTGCTCGACCTTCTTGATGTCGAGCCCGGCCTCCCTCAGCCGCGCGGTGGCCTGTGCCTCGGTCTTCGACAGCAGCGGCGGGACCTTGGTGAACTGCCCGGAGTTGATGTACCAGATCCCGGTGCCGGCGCCGAAGAGGACCAGTACGGCGACGACGAGCGTGACCAGCCCGCGCCGGGACCGGCGGCGTGCCCCGTGCCGCCGCTCCGGCACCGGCGGCGCCTCGAACCGGCTGGTCATCATGACCCTGTCGTCCGGCTCGTTGACGGGCAGCGGCCGGGGCACAGTCAGCGACCGCGGGATGACGCTGGTCCGGTCCTCGGCTATGTCGTGCGCCTCGGAGAGCGCCTGCGGCGGTACGGCGTCCAGCTGCTCGTCCCGGAGGGCGGCCCGCGCCTCCCGCACCACGGCAAGCAGCGCGACGGCGTCGTAGGGCCGGACCCCGGGATCGCGGGCGGTGCCGTGGGCGACCAGCTCGTCCAGCTCGTAGGCCAGCCCGGGCACGAGGGCGGACGGCGGCGGCACGTCCTCGTGGAGATGCTTGTAGAGGATCACCGCGGGCGAATCCGAGTCGTGCGGCTTCTCGCCGGTGAGCATCTCGTAGAGCACGACACCGCACGCGTACACGTCGACGCGGGGATCGGCGGCCCCGCTCTCGACCTGCTCGGGCGCGAGGTAGGCCACGGTCCCGAGCACCGCGCCGGTCGTGTTGGTGACGCTGCCCACGGACCGCACGAGCCCGAAGTCGGCGACCTTGACCCGTCCGTCGTCCCCTATCAACACGTTCTCGGGCTTCATGTCCCGGTGCACGAACCCGGCGCGGTGCGCGGCACCGAGCGCGGCCAGCACCGGCTCCAGGATGTCCAGCGCGGCCCGCGGCTGCAGCGCGCCGCGCTCGCGCAGCACGTCACGCAGGGTGCACCCGGCGACGTACTCCATCGCGAGGTACACGTACGGTCCGTCGGTCCCCTGGTCGAAGACCTGGACGACATTCGGGTGGGCCAGCCGGGCGACCGACTTGGCCTCCCGGATGAATCTCTCGACGAAGGACCCGTCGGCGGCGAGCGCCGGATGCATCACCTTCAGCGCGAGCACCCGGTCCAGCCGGACGTCCAGGGCCCGGTAGACCGTGGCCATCCCGCCGACGGCGATCCGCGCGTCGACGCGATAACGGCCGTCGAGCACCTGCCCGACGAGGGGGTCCTGAAGCGTCGTATCCACCCCGAGAGTGTACGAGCCCCGGCTGAAACCCCCACAGGTGAGACAGATTTCCCCACCGACTTGCAGCGCACCTGTGACGCAACGCGCCCCTCCCCACGCCCCGCACCCGGCAACACCCCACGCCCCCGACGGCCCCCCTTTCCCACCGACCACGTGCACGGCATCGGCAGCCGCCGACGGCACTCGCCCCCGACAGGAGACGGCCAACCCGCTGCCGTCATGAGCCCCACACCTGCCGACGGCACGCGCCCCGGCGGGGTCGGTCAACCCGCTGCCCGTGGCCTTTCCTTGCCTCCGCCCCCACCCACCCGGCAGGCCTCCTCCGTACGTCCCGCAGCCGCCGATGGTGGTCAGCCCTCACGGGAGAGTTCGGCCTTTCGGGTGACCGATCGGGTGGTGCGTGGGTGGGAGAAGGACTCGGCCGGCGGTCAGAAGGCGGGGCGCTCGGGGTCCAGGGCGGCCAGGCCCTCCGTGGGGGACGACGGCTCGGCGAAGTGGCGGAAGGGGATCCGGCCGGCCAGCCGGGCCAGCCGCCCCGCCTCCACCCCGGCCCGCATGGCGGACGCCATCCGCTCGGGATCCTGCGCTCGCGTCACGGCGGACGCCAGCATCACCCCCGCGCACCCCAGCTCCATCGCCAGCGCCACGTCGGACGCCGTACCGGCCCCCGCGTCCAGAATCACCGGCACGCGCGCGTGCTCGACGATCAGCCGGAAGTTGTGCGGGTTGCGGATCCCGAGCCCCGACCCGATCGGCGACCCCAGCGGCATCACCGCGGCGCACCCGACGTCCTCCAGCTTCCGGGCCAGCACAGGATCGTCGTTGGTGTACGGCAGCACCGTGAACCCGTCGTCGACCAGCGTCTCCGCCGCGTCGAGGAGCTCGATCGGGTCGGGGAGCAAGGTCCTCTCGTCGGCGATGACCTCCAGCTTGACCAGCGAGGTGCCCAGCGCCTCCCGGGCCAGCCGGGCCGTCAGCACGGCCTCTCCGGCGGTGAAGCACCCCGCCGTGTTCGGCAGCACCCGGATCCCCAGCCGTTCGAGGACCGACAGCACGGACCCCCGTACCCCCGGATCCACCCGCCGCATCGCGACCGTCGTCAGCTCCGTCCCGGACGCGACCAGCGCCCGCTCCAGCACCTCCAGGCTGGGTGCGCCCCCGGTCCCCATGATCAGCCGGGACGAGAAGGCCGTCCCCCCGAGCACGAACGGATCGTCGGCCATGGCTCAGCCTCCCTGTACGGCGGTCAGGACTTCCACGCGGTCACCCTCGGCGAGCGCCGTACCCGGCCACTCCCCGCGCGGTACGACGGTCTCGTTGACCGCCGCGGCCACCCCGGACGGCGCGGCCGTGAAGGACTTCACGAGCGTGTCGAGAGCGGTGCCCGGGGTGATCTCCCGGCGCTCCCCGTTGACGGAGATGTTCATGCGGTCTGCTCCAGGAGTGCGCCGGGGACGGGGCCGAAACGCTTCGGCGTGAACGGACGGGCCTCCTCAGGCAGCTCACCGCCGGTCAGCAGCTCCGCCATCACGTCTCCCGTGACCGGCGTGAGCAGCACCCCGTTGCGGTGGTGGCCGGTGGCCAGCAGCAGCCCGTCGAGGCGGGTCGGCCCGAGCAGGGGCGCGTTGTCCGGGGAGCCGGGGCGCAGCCCGGCCCGGGTCTCGGTCAGCGGCAGCTCGGTGATGCCGGGCACCAGCTCGTGCGCGTCGCGCAGCAGCTCGTACACGCCCCCCGCCGTGACCGTGGTGTCCCAGCCCAGCTCCTCGCTCGTCGCCCCGACGACCAGCTCGCCGTTCTCCCGGGGCACCAGGTACAGATGGCCGCCGCGCACCACGGCCCGTACGGTCCGGCTGAGGAACGGCGCGTACCGTGCGGGCACGGTCAGCCGCAGCACCTGCCCCTTCACGGGCCGCACCGGCGGCAGCACGTCCTCGGGCACCCCCGCCAGCCGCCCGCTCAGGCTTCCCGCGGCGAGCACGACCCGGTCCGCGTCCAGCGGGTCGCCCGCGCGCGTGACGACACCGGCGGCCCGCTCCCGTGCCACCTTCAGGCGTTCGGCCCAGTCGCGGTGGAAGACCACCCCGGCCCGCTCGCACGCGGCCACCAGGGCGGCCGCCAGCCGGCGCGGGTCGATCTGGTGGTCGCCGTCGACCCGCAGTCCGCCGCGCACGCCCGGCGCGAGCATCGGCTCCAGGCGCCGGCACTCCCGCCCGGACAGCCACTCGGAGTCCAGCCCCGAGCGCCGCTGGAGGGCGTGCAGCTCGCGCAGGTGCGCCCGGTCGTCGGCGTCCAGGGCGACCGCGAGGGTGCCGCAGCGCCGGTAGCCGAGGTCGTGGCCGGTCAGCTCGGTGAGCTCGGCGGCGAAGTCGGGATAGCGGCGGGCGGAGGCCAGGTTGAGCCCCAGCAGGGTCTGCTCGCCGTAGTGCAGCTCGGTGACCGCGGCCAGCATCCCCGCCGCGACCTGCGCGGCTCCGCCGCCGGGTGCGGGGTCGACCACGGCGGTGGCGAGCCCGCGCTGCGCGGACCGCCAGGCCGTGACCAGGCCGATGATTCCGCCCCCGATGACGAGGACGTCGGACGTATGTGCGGACATGGGCGTCCAGCCCCTCCCTTCGCCGGCATGACCCGGATCAGGTTCGTACGGTCGGAGGCCGCCAGCCTCCCTCTCAGCCCGGTGCGCCCGGGCTCCCGCGTGTGCTTACCGGCCACCCTAGACCGCGGGGCTCCGCCCTTGTAAGACGGCCTGCGCCGGCGGTGTGGAAGAGGTCACCCAGCACGCCCCCTGACTGACTCTTTGTCAGTTGTCTATCGTTCTTGTCTATGGTGATCAGGTGAGCGAGCAGACGCAGCGACGGAGCACGTCACAGACGCGACGCGTGGTCGTCGTGGGTGCGGGAATGGCCGGGGTGCAGACCGCCGTGGCCCTGCGTGAGCAGGGGTGCACCGGGACCGTCACCCTGATCGGCGCCGAGCCGCACCAGCCGTACGACCGGCCGCCGCTCTCCAAGGCGGTGCTGCTCGGCAAGGCGGAGGGCTCCGCCTTCGAGGTCGACTTCGAGGCGCTCGGCATCGAGCTGGCGCTGGGCCGCGAGGCCCTCGGCGTGCGCCCCGCCGACCGTGAGCTGGACACCGAGGCCGGACCGGTGCCCTACGACGTCCTGGTGCTCGCCACCGGTGCCGAGCCGATCATGCTGCCCGGCACCGAGGGCGTGCCCGGGGTCCACCTGCTGCGCACCCTGGACGACGCCGAGCGGCTGCGGCCCGTGCTTGCCCGGCAGCACGACATCGTGGTGGTCGGCGCGGGCTGGATCGGCGCCGAGTTCACCACCGCGGCCCGGGAGGCCGGCTGCGCGGTGACCGTAGTGGAGGCCGCCGACCGCCCGCTCGCGGGAGCGCTCCCGGCCGAGGTGGCCGCGCCGATGACCGGCTGGTACGCCGACAGCGGCGCCGATCTGCGCACGCACGCGCGCGTGGCGCGTGTCGAACCCGGCGCGGTGGTGCTCGACGACGGCTCGCGGGTGCCCGCGGGAGCGGTCGTGGTCGGCATCGGCGCCCGCCCCGCCACCGCCTGGCTGGCCGGCTCCGGCATCGGCCTGGGCGCGCACGGGGAGGTGCTCGCCGACGACCGGCTGCGCACCGGCGTCCCGGACGTCTACGCGGTCGGCGACTGCGCCTCCTTCCCGTCCGGCCGCTACGGCGAGCGCCTGCTGGTCCACCACTGGGACAACGCCCTCCAGGGCCCGCGCACGGTGGCCGCCAACATCCTCGGCGAGTCCGACGCGGTCTACGACCCGGTGCCGTACTTCTGGTCGGAGCAGTTCGGCCGCTTCGTGCAGTACGCCGGCCACCATGCCGTCGCCGACCGCATGGTCTGGCGCGGTGACCCGACGGGCCCGGCCTGGAGCGTCTGCTGGCTCCGCGAGGACCGCCTGGTCGCTCTGCTGGCGGTAGGCCGCCCACGAGACCTGGCGCAGGGCCGCAGGCTGATCGAAGCGGGCCGCCAGATGGACCCGACGGCCCTGTCCGATCCCGCCCGCCCCTTGAAAAACGCGACCGCGGCGCCCCTTTAGGGGCGCGGGGCTGTGACATATGCGGGTCCCCCGCATGGACGCGACCAGCCACGACGAACCCGCAGCCGACCACCCACCCGTCCTGGCGCTTCCCTATCGCGGCCCACCCGGCGGAACGCCTACCCTTGTTTCCGTGACCGAGATTGACGCAAAGATCGATGTTCTCGTCCCCGCCTGGCTCACCGTCCCCGACATCGCAGAGATGCTGGACGTCGAGGTGACGCGCGTGCGGCAGCTGGTCAAGGAGGGCCAGCTCATCGCCGTCCGCCGTGGTGAGAACCGCGCGCTGCACATCCCCGCCGCCTTCATCGACGGGGACAAGGTCGTCAAGGGCCTGTCCGGAACCTTGACGCTCCTGCGGGACGACGGCTTCACGGACGAAGAGATGCTGGAGTGGCTCTTCACACCCGACGCCAGCCTGCCCGGCACCCCCGCGCAGGCCCTGAGCGAGAATCGCGGTACGGAGGTGAAGCGCCGCGCCCAGGCGCTCGCCGTCTGAGGCAGCCAGTACCGACACAACGGGGGATTCACCGATGACCGACACCGCCCGCGCCCAGCTGGCCGACGCCCGTCTGTACCTCTGCACGGACGCCCGCAAGGAGCGGGGCGACCTCGCCGGGTTCCTGGACGCGGTCCTGGCGGGCGGTGTCGACATCGTGCAGCTGCGCGACAAGGGCATGGAGGCCGGCGAGGAGCTGGAACACCTCGCCGTGTTCGCCGACGCCTGCGCCCGGCACGGCAAGCTGCTCGCGGTCAACGACCGCGCGGACGTGGCCCACGCGGCCGGTGCCGACGTGCTCCACCTCGGCCAGGGCGACCTGCCGGTCCCGGCCGCCCGCGCGATCCTAGGCCCGGACGTCCTGATCGGCCGCTCCACGCACGCCGGCTCCGAGGCCGCCGCGGCCGCCGTCCAGGACGGTGTGGACTACTTCTGCACCGGCCCCTGCTGGCCCACCCCCACCAAGCCCGGCCGCCCCGCTCCCGGCCTCGACCTGGTGCGGTACACCGCCGCCCTGGGCACGGACCGCCCCTGGTTCGCCATCGGCGGCATCGACCTGGGCAACCTCGACCAGGTGCTGGACGCGGGCGCCCGCCGGGTGGTCGTGGTCCGCGCACTCACCGAGGCCGACGACCCGGGCGCCGCGGCGGCCGAGTTCGCGAAGCGACTGCGGTCGGCGTAGCTCCACGGCCGCGGCCGCTCCGGACGGCGCCGCTCTTCGACAGGACCGTCCGGAAACTTGTCCAGTATCCGGACGTGGGGCCGACAATCCGGGCAAATCTCCCGAGTGTGGTTGGGTGTCCGTCCGCCCCTGGCTAACCTGCGAGTATGGCCCTCGGAACCGCATCCACCAGGACTGACCGCGCACGCACCGTGCGTGACATGCTCGCCTCCGGCAAGACCACGTACTCGTTCGAGTTCTCGGCGCCGAAAACCCCCAAGGGCGAGCGGAACCTGTGGAACGCGCTCCGGCGGGTCGAGGCGGTCGCCCCCGACTTCGTCTCCGTGACCTACGGCGCCGGCGGCTCCACCCGCGCGGGCACCGTCAAGGAGACCGAGCAGATCGTCGCCGACACCACGCTCACCCCGGTCGCCCACCTCACCGCGGTCGACCACTCCCTGGCCGAACTGCGCAACATCATCGGCCAGTACGCGGACGCCGGGATCCGCAACATGCTCGCGGTGCGCGGCGACCCGCCCGGCGACCCGATGGGGGAGTGGGTGGCGCACCCGCGGGGCCTGACCTACGCGGCCGAACTCGTCCGGCTCATCAAGGAGTCCGGCGACTTCTGCGTGGGCGTGGCCGCCTTCCCGGAGATGCACCCGCGCTCCAGTGACTGGGACACCGACGTCCGGCACTTCGTCGACAAGTGCCGCGCGGGCGCCGACTACGCCATCACGCAGATGTTCTTCCAGCCCGAGTCGTACCTTCGCCTTCGCGACCGGGTCGACGCGGCGGGTTGCGAGACGCCGGTGATTCCGGAAATCCTGCCCGTCACCAGTGTGAAGATGCTGGAACGGTTGCCCAAACTCAGCAACGCGACCTTCCCGGACGCCTTGAAAGAGCGGATCCTCACAGCCAAAGACGATCCGGCGGCGGTACGCTCCATCGGTATCGAGTTCGCCACGGAGTTCTGCGCACGGCTGCTGGCCGAGGGCGTCCCCGGACTGCACTTCATCACGCTCAACAGCTCCACGGCGACGCTGGAAATCCACGAGAACCTGGGCCTGCACCATCCCCCGCGGGCCTAGACCGGCCGCACCGGAGTACGACACACTGCGTAGCGGTCACTGGGAGAGGGGCGTACATGGGCTGGACGGTCCTCTACGTAGCGTTCGGCATCGTCGCGCTGTGGTTGCTGGGCGAGGTACTGCTGCAGTACAAGGCGCGGCTGCGCTGGCGGCTGCTCGCCTTCGTCGGCTTCCTCGGGGTCGTGTTCGGTGTCCTGATCCCGTCGGTGATCGTCATCGGAGTGGGCGCGATCGCGTTCGCGGTCGGCCAGACCTACGTCACGCTGTCGTTCCGCCGTGGCTTCGAGGCCGGCTGGGCCGTCAAGCGCCCCGGCGCGGACGGTGAGGGCGGCCTGACCAAGCGCCGCCGCGGTGAGCCGGACGAGGACCCGGGCCTGGAGGCCACCGACCCGGACGCGGCCGACGCCGCCTACGCCGACCAGCAGGCGGCCTACGCCACGGGCAGTAACCCGCGCTACGGCCGCGACGACGAGTACGAACGCGACGACGTCTTCTCCCCGGCCCGCGCCGGCGAGCCGACCGCCGCCGAGTCCACGACGGTGTACGAGCCGCAGCCGTTGCCGGACGACACCGGCTCCTACGGCATATACAACGAGTCCGGCTACGCCACCACCGGCGACCCCGCCTACGCGACCGCCGGCCAGGACCAGGCGTACGCCGCCCAGGGCACCGACCAGAACTACGCCTACGACTACTCCGGCTACGGCCAGCAGCAGTACGGCTACGACGCAGGCGGCCAGCAGCAGTACGCCAACTACTCCGACCCGTACATCGGCAACCAGACCTACGGCGGCGCCGGGTACGACCAGTCCTACGGCACCCAGCAGTACGACCAGCAGGGCTACGCGCAGGACCAGTACGGCAACGCCGGTTACGGCGAGACCCCGGCGGGCGGTGTCTGGGTCCCGCAGCAGCGCGCCGACGAGACCTACGGCGGCGAACTCCCGCAGGAGCAGCCGTACCCCTACCAGGGCGACGGACAGGGTCAGCAGCAGGGCCAGCAGCAGGGTCAGCACGGCACCGGGTACGACGAGCAGTACCGTTTCTGAAGCCGCTGTTCCGGGAAGCGCGGGCCGCGCCTCACTGCGAGCCGCGGAACTCCGGTCCCTCCACGATCAGCCCGGCCACCAGCGCCCCCGACATGCCGGCGTGCGGCAGCCCGCCGCCGGGGTGCGACCAGCCGCCGACCCGGTACAGGCCCGGCAGCCGGGTGGTGTTGGCGGGGTGCAGGAAACGGCCCTCGCCGGCGGCGAGGGCGGGAGCTGAGATCTCCCCGAACCCCCCGGTCTCCGTGACCTGTTCCGGCAGCCGCGTCTCGTGCCAGATCAGGCGCTCCCGCAGCCCCGGGACGGCTGCCTCGGCGGCTTCCAGGAGGAAGTCCGTACACACCCGGGCCGTGCTGTCCTTCTCCCAGCCGGCATCGGTCGACAGCACCGCCGACAGCACCACGGACTCGTGGTCGTCGTCCGGTCTGAGTGCCGGGTCGTCGGGGCGCAGCACCGTCACGGTGGGGCGCACCGGACGGTCGCCGCCGGGCGCGGACAGCAGGTCCAGCTCCGTCTCGTCGTCCGGGGCGTGCACGATCGTGCGGTGCGCGGCGCCGGCCTCGGGCCCGCCACGCAGTGCGAGCAGCACGGTGAAGCGGCCCGGGCGCACCGCCTTCGGGTCGGCCCGCACATCGCCGTCGGCGTCCAGGTGGCACCCCGTCAGCCGGGTGAGGGCGTCGAGCCGCACCGGATCCACTCCGGCCACCACATGGTCCGCGTCGATCACCGTGCCGTCGGCAAGCTCCACCCCTGCCGCCCGGCCGTCCTTCGCCGGCACCGCGGTGACCTCGGCGCCGAACACGAACTCGACTCTCCGCCGCACACACCGCTCGTACACCGCCCGCGCCAACTCCCGTATGCCGCCGCGCACATACCAGGTGCCGAAGGCGTGCTCCAGGTACGGCAGCACGGCCGCGCTCGCCGGAGTGTCACGGGGGTTGAGGCCGTAGGCGAGCGCGTGGCTGTTCAGGAGGGCGGCGAGGCGCTCGTCGCGCAGCTCCCAGGCGCCGATCTCGGCGAGGGTGCCGGCCCGGCGGGTGCGCAGGAGCTTCTTGTGCGGCACGGACGGGTACGGCTCGCGCTCGGCCAGCACCTGCCAGTCCGGCCACAGCGGCTCCTCCAGGAGCGGGCGCCGGGTGCGGTCCCAGGTCTCCCGGGCCCGCACCAGGAAGTCGCCCCAGCGCTGTCCGGCGCCCGCCCCCAGAGCCTCGTCCAGGGCGGTGACGACACCCGCGCGGGACGCGTTCGGCAGCGCGACCTCGGTGCCGTCCGCGAAGACGTGCCGGGCCGACGGGTCGACCTGGACCAGCTCGACCAGGTCCTCCAGCGGCTCCTTGCCGGTCTTGACGAACAGGTCGCGGTAGACGGCGGGCAGCGGCAGCAGGCCCGGGCCGGTGTCGAAGGCGAACCCGTCGCGCTCGAACCGGCGCACCCCGCCGCCGTACGTCTCCGTACGCTCGTACACCGTCACCCGGTGGCCCGCGACGGCCAGCCGGGCGGCCGCCGCCATGGCGCCCATGCCGGCGCCGATCACCGCAATCCGTCCCATGACCGCGACTTTATCGAGCGCCACCGACAGTCCGGCTCGGCGGCCCGTCAGTCCGGTGGCCTGCCCACCTGGGCCGCGACCCGGCGTTCCTCCCGGCGCTGGGCGCGGCGGCGCCAGAAGCGGCGGATCCGGGAGACCAGGAACACCAGCACGATCAGACCGGTGGCCAGCAGCACCGCCGCGATGATCGCCGCCGCCAGCGGGTGGAACATCGCGAACGACACGATCGCGCCGACCCCGAGATCCTCGGCGAAGCTCAGCACGATGTTGCTGAACGGCTCCGGCGAGGTGTTGACCGCCATCCGGGTCCCGGCCTTGACCGCGTGACTGGCCAGCGCCGTCGAACCCCCGATCAGCCCGGCCGCCACGTCCGACAGGGAGCCGCTGTGCCCGGCGAGCAGCGCCCCGACCCAGGCGCCCGCCACGGGGCGGATCACCGTGTGCACCGAGTCCCACACCGAGTCGACGTACGGGATCTTGTCGGCGACCGCCTCGCACAGGAACAGCACGCCCGCGATGATCAGCACCTCGGGGCGTTGCAGTGTCTCGGGGACGTCGTCGCTCAGGCCTGTCGCGCCGAAGAAGCCGAGCAGCAGCACCACCGCGTACGCGTTGATTCCGCTGGCCCAGCCGCTGGTGAAGACCAAGGGGAGTACCGACACGGAGGCGATCGTAACCAGTCGGCGACCGCGCGTCCTGGGCCTGAGCACGCAGAGGTGAGTACGCGTACCTAGGGAGTGAGTTGAGTACGCGCGCGGATGGGCCGCGACCTGCGTGAACGAGAGAGTGGAGACACGGAAAGGGGCGCCCGGTCCGGTACCGCCGACACGGGGCGGCGGAACGGTGCCGGCGCCCTTGCCCGCTCCTTCCGCCGATCCGTCGGCGGAAGCGAGACACGGGGGAGAGGGGACCCGGGGGACGACGGGAAACCGGGGGAAACACGGGGGTACAGGGAAGGCGCCGGTCCGACGGTGGCCCGCGGGGGACGCGGCCACCGCGGGCCGGCGTCTTCCTGTGCCCACGCGCGCGTGCGGCGCTTTCGTCCGCCCACGCGCGTTCGTCCGCCCACGCGCGCGGGCGGCTTTCTCGCGGCCACGCGCGCGTGCCGGTCCCGGAAGGGCTCAGCCCTTTCCGCTCACCCGTCCCTGCAACAGCCGGGACAGGGCCGAGTGGACGTCGTCCAGGGAGCGCTCCGGCTGGAAGGACTTCCAGTCCAGCGCGGCCACCAGCACCATGCCGACCAGCGCGGCCGCCGTCAGCTGGATGTCGATCTCGTCACTGAACTCGCCGTTTTCGACGCCCTCGCGCAGCACGCCCTCGACGACCGCGACCGCCTGCTGCCGGACCACCATCAGCGTCGACTGCCAGGCCCGGTTGGTACGCCACAGCTCGGCCACGTAGAGCTGGGTGAAGGCCGGGTAGCGGTCGATGAAGACCAGGCCCGCGCGGACCATCGCGTCCAGGGCGTCGACCCGGCTGCCGCCCTCCCGCGCGGTCCGCTCGGCGGCCTCCTTCAAGGAGGCGGTGAGCAGGCCCACGCCGTGCCGCAGCAGCTCCTCGAAGAGGACCGACTTGCTCGCGAAGTTGTAGTAGACCGTGCCCTTCGCGACCCCGGCACGCTCGGCGATCTCGTCCACGGTGGTGGCGGAGAAGCCCTGCTCGGCGATGAGGGTGACGGCCGCCTCGTAGAGCTTCTGCCGGGTGGCTTCACGGCGCGTGCTGCCGCCCGTGGTGCTGCTGCTTTCCATGGTCCTGATTCTCACAGGAATGGCGGCTCCCGCGGGCACCGGAGGGGACGTCATGGATCTCCTCACAGGCTCAGCTCGGGATGCAGCCGGTCCAGCGTCCACACCTGGCGGCGCCGGGCCGAGAGGGCGGTGAGCGCGAGGGCGCCCGCGGTGAACGCCGTCAGCACGGCGCAGGCCTGCCACACCGGTCCCAGTCCGCCGCCCGTGATCAGCCTCCGCAGGGCCTCGACGATGTAGCTCATCGGCAGGAACGGGTGGATCGCGTTGAAGAAGCCCGGGCTGGTCTGCACGGGATAGGTGCCGCCCGCCGAGGTCAGCTGGAGCATCAGCAGCGCGAGCACCAGGATCCGGCCGGCCGCCCCGAAGCGCGCGTTCAGCCACTGCACGATCGCCGCGAAGCACGCCGTCACCAGAAACAGGAACCCGACCGTCCCGGCCGCGCGGACCATCTCCAGACCGATCGCCCAGTGCAGGACGGCCATCAGGGCGGCCGTCTGCAGCACCCCGATCGCGGCCACCGGCAGCCAGCCCGCCAGCGCGATCCGCCAGGCCGCCGAACCGGCCGCCAGGGCACGCCGGTTGAGCGGCTGGATCAGCATGTAGGCCACCATCGCGCCGACCCACAGGGACAGCGGGATGAAGTACGGGGCGAACCCGGTGCCGTAGTTGGGCGCCTTGTGCAGGTCCTGCGAGGCGAGCCGGACCGGGTCGGCCATCACTTCGGTGCGCCGGTCGCGGTCGTTCTTGCCGTAGTCGGGGATTTGGGCGGCGCCGTCGTGCAGACCGCCGGCGAGCTTGCCGGAGCCGTCGGCGAGCTTGTACATCCCGCCGTTGAGGTCGTAGGCGCCGGTCTTGAGCCTGCCGACGCCCGTGTCCAGGCCGGTCGCGCCGGTCAGGGCCGTGCCGAGGCCGGTGTGCAGCTTCTCGGCACCCGCGGCGACCTGGGCCGCGCCGTCGTTCAGCTTGTCGATCTTCCTGACGGCGTCGGCGACGTCCTCGGAGAGGTGCGGGGCCCGGTCGGCGAGGGCCCGGGCCTGCTGCTGGAGAGTGCCGAGGCCGGCGTCGAGCGTCTTCAGGTCGCCGTGCTGGTCCGCGATCAGCGTGTCGAGGTCGTCGGCGACGGCGGCCACGTCGTCGGCCGCGTCCCCGGCCTTCTTCAGGTCGGGACAGACCGGGTCGGTCAGCAGGGCGGCCGAACAGCGCGCCCGGTAGACCTCGTCCAGCGTCCCGGCGGCCGTGTGCGCGGTCTTCGCGGCCGCGGGGGCCGCCTTCACCAGGACGTCCAGGTTGTCGCGGACTGTCCCCGCCGAGTCGGCGACCAGCCGCGCCGTGTCGCCGATGGTCTTCTCGTTGTCCTCCAGATACGGGCCGACCTTGCCGTAGACCCCGTTGACCCGGTCCGCGAGGGACTGGGTGCCGTCCGCGACCTGCCGGGAACCGTCCGCCAGCGTCCCCGCGCCCGCGTCCAGCTTCTTGATCCCCTTGGCGAGCTTGCCGCTGCCGGTCTTGGCGTCCGTCAGCCCGTCCGCGAGGTCCTTCGAGCCCTTCTCGGCCTTCCCGATGCCACCGGTGAGCGTGTCGGCGCCCTCGGCGGCCCGCACGGTCCGGCCGTGGATGTCGCCGAACGAGATGAAGATGCGGTCCAGGAAGGACCGGGACGCCTTGGCGGACGCGGCCGAGCGCACCTCGTTGAAGACCGTGCGGGAGATCTGGCCGACGATGTAGTTGTTCGCGTCGTTCGTACGCACCTGGAGCGCGCCGGTCTCCGGGGAGTCGCCCGCGCTGGAGGCGATGCGCGAGCTGAAGTCGGCGGGCATGGTCAGCGACAGGTAGTAGGTGCCGTTCTCGACACCCCGGCGGGCCTCGGCCGCGCTCACCTGGTGCCACTCGAACGTCCTGCTGTCCTCGAGGCCGTCCACGATGTCGTCGCCCGCGGTGATCTTCCTGCCGCTCGCGCTCGCCCCCTTGTCGTCGTTCACGAGCGCCACCGGGATGCGGTCCAGCCGGCCGTAGGGATCCCAGAACGACCACAGATAGAGCGCGCCGTACAGCAGCGGCAGCACCAGCAGGGCCACCAGGGCCGCGCGGGGCAGCCTCCCCCGTCCGAAGCGCCTGAGCTCAAGCGCGGCCAGTCGCGGCGAGCGCATCGCCGGCCTCCTCTACGGTTCCGGTGGCTTCGGGCATCCTGGTCTCCTCTTCCTGAACGGTCCCGGTGCGCACCACGACAGCCCCCTCCAGGGCCTCCCCGCACACCGCCACCACGGTCGTCCCGGCCGCGGCGATCGACGCCAGCAGCGCCCGCACCTCGGTCCGTTCGGCCGCCGACAGCTTCAGGTCCGCGTCGTCCACGGCCAGCAGCCGCGGCTTCCCGACCAACGCCAGCGCCACGGACAGCCGCAGCGCCTCGATCCGCTCCAGATCCCGTACGGCGGTCCGGGCGCCCTTCGGTAGCGCCTCCAGGTCGAGCCCGGCGGCGGCCAGGGCGTCGTCGGTCAACTGCCGCGCCTGTGTGCCCTTCTCGGCCCGGGGCCGCAGCAGGGCGCGCAGCGAGTCGCCGAACCGGCGCTGCAGCAGGGCCCGTTCCCGCAGGTGCTCGCCCACGGTCAGGGCGGGTTCGAGGTCGGTGATCCCGGCGACGTTGGCCACCGCGCTGATCCGGCGCACGGCCGCCGGCTGCTGGGGCAGCCGGGCCCCGCCGACCGTCGCGGTGCCCTCGGTGGCCTTCATCCGCCCGGTGAGCGCGAGCAGCAGACAGGTGCGGCCGGAGCCGGACGGTCCCTCCACCGCGATCAGCGCGCCGGGCCCGGCGTCCAGGGAGATCCCCTGGAACGCCCAGCCGCGCGGGCCCTCGAGCCCGAGCCGCTCGGCCGTGACAGGTACGCCGTGCACAGGTCCCCCCTGCCTTCCGAAGCGGTGTCCACACTCGCTTCGTTTTTGAACTGACTGGTCAGTGCAAAAACTAACCCGAACCTGCGATCGAAGCAAAACCCCAGGTCAGAACGGATTGTCAGTGCCATACCTCACGATGGGCACATACGGCACCCCGTGTGAGGGAGCCGTCACCCAGACGACAGGAGGTTCGTCATGGCCGACTCCTCAGCGGCCGCCGCCCACCGGCGCCGCGCCACCGGCCCTGCCCCCTCACTGACCGGCCCGGCGAGCGACGTGCACCCCGTGCTCCGCCGGGCCACGGCCCCGCCCGCCGCCCTCGACCTGCTCACCCAGGCCCGCGCCACCCTCGACGAGGCCGAACTCCTCGACACCCCCAACGAGCGCTATGCGACCGCCCATCTGGCCGCACTGCGCACCGCGGCCGCCGTGCTCGCCGCCCGCGCCCGCCCCGAGACCTCGCCCCGGCGCCGGGCCCGCATCCGCAGCGCCTGGGAAGTGCTCCCCGAGGTCACGCCCGAGCTCACCGAGTGGAGCGCCCTGTTCGCCTCCGGCGCCCGCCGCCGCGCCCGCGCCGAGGCGGGCATCCAGGGCGCGGCCGGCCGCCGCGACGCCGACGACCTGATACGGGACGTGGAGATGTTCCTCCGCATCGTCGAGCGGATGCTCGTCCTCCAGCCGGTGCTGCCGCAGCCCCGCCGACCGGACGGGGAGCGGCCGGACGGCGCCCCGGACAGGGGGTTGCCCGACGCGGGCTGACCGGGCGGGGCAGCGGAGGCGAGAGGGCGGCAGCGGAGGCAATAGGGTGGAGAACGCCTGAAGCCTTCCTTCCTCCCGCGCCCCGGGCCGGGGAGGCACCGAGTTCGCGCCGCCGGGCAACAGGCGGTGCCGCGCCGAGGAGTCAACTGCCGTGCCGGACCCCACACGACCCCGCGCTTCTCTCCGTACCGCCGTGGTCTGGGAGGTCCTCCAGGACGCCCTCGACCGCCGGGTCAAGGCCACCGGCCGGGACGCGCTGGACGTCCTGGACACCGGCGGCGGCAGCGGCAACTTCGCCGTGCCCCTCGCCCGCCTCGGCCACCGTGTCACCGTGGTCGACCCCAGCCCGAACGCGCTGTTCGCGCTGGAGCGCCGCGCCGCCGAGGCCGGTGTCGCCGACCGGGTCAAGGGCGTCCAGGGCGACGTCCTCGGCCTGTTCGACGTGGTCGAGCGCGGCAGCCACGACGTGGTCCTCTGCCACGGCGTCCTGGAGTACGTCGACGACCCGGCCGAGGGCGTGCGCAACACGGTGGCCGCGCTGCGCTCCGAGGGCGTCCTCAGTCTGCTCGCCGCCGGGCTCGGCGGAGCCGTGGTCGCGCGGGCCCTCGCCGGGCACTTCAAGGAGGCCCGGCAGGCCCTCGACGACCCCGACGGCCGCTGGGGCAGCGGCGACCCCATGCCGCGCCGTTTCACCGCCGAGCAGCTCACCGGCCTGGTCGAGGGCGCGGGCCTGGCCGTCGCCGCCGTGCACGGCGTGCGGGTCTTCGCCGACCTGGTACCCGGCGTCCTGGTGGACACCGAGCCCGGCGCTCTCGACGCCCTGCTGAAGCTGGAGGCCGCCGCGGCCGAGCTCCCGGCCTTCCACGCCGTCGCCACCCAGCTTCATGTGCTCGGCGAGACTCCGGGTGCGGCCGGGGCCTGAGATTCTCCTGAGACGAGCCCGCTGATCAGGGGCTCGGCAGCGGATGGAGTACGCCACAGGCCCCCCGATCGAGGGGTTTGCGCCGTATGATCGAGGGAGACCGCTCGGCATGACGGAGCGGCCGCTGGGGAATGGAAGCTTCAGCGAGCCGGAACGGCCATGGCGGATTCCGGTTGGTCAATTGGCCTAGAGGGGCGGGTTTCACGGGGGCGATTCCCTGCCTATCCTGAAGGGACCCCCCGGGTCGCCCTGGCGACTGCACGATGAGGAGGACGCCGTGCCGCTCTCGGAGCACGAGCAGCGAATGCTTGAGCAGATGGAGCGAGCGCTGTACGCCGAAGACCCCAAGTTCGCGACAGCGCTTGAGGGAAGCGGGCTGCGGACGTACACCCGGCGACGGGTCTACCAGGCGGCCGCGGGCTTCCTCGTGGGTATCGCGCTCCTCATGGCCGGAATGGTCGCACAGCAGATCTGGGTCAGCGTGGTGGGCTTCCTCGTCATGCTGGGCTGTGCGGTCCTCGCCGTCACCGGCTGGCGCAAGGCTCCGAAGCCCGGCGAACAGCCCGCGGGAGGCCCGCAGGCCCGCCGCCAGGGCCGGCCGAAGCGCTCGATGATGGACCGCATCGAGGAGCGCTGGCAGCGCCGCCGCGACGAACAGGGCCACTGACTTCGCCGCTCCAAGCACGACTGAGCTTCAAGTACGACTGAGCTTCAAGTACGACTGAGGGGTGACCACCCAGTGGGTGGTCACCC
>NZ_JBHXSK010000054.1:0-81887 GCF_042716195.1 Streptomyces sp. NPDC058683 | reverse complement strand
GTGGGCGGGCCCCATTCCTGGGGTGCCCCGGCCGTCCCCGCCCCCCGGGGGGGGCGCTAACCCGCCCCCCCGGGGGGGGGGGGGTGCCCCCCGGGGCCCCCCCCCCCCGCCGCGTTCGGGCATCCCGGCTGCCCGCTCTCACTCCCCGCCCGGCAGCCGCGCAGGTCCGAGGCGGGCACCGCGACCGGCAAACGGGCACACCCGGGCAGTATCGGGCCCGCAACAGACCTGGTCAGCCTCGCACACCCGCTGTAGAACTTGCTGCATGGCCCGAACGGGCAGTTCCACAGGGAAGTGGGTGACGAGATGAGCACGAGGACGGCGGAAGAACGCCAGCGCGAGATCGTGCGGGCCGCGCGCGTCACCGGCGCGGTCGACGTCACCGCGCTCGCCGCCTCCCTGGGCGTGGCCAAGGAAACCATCCGGCGGGACCTGCGCGCCCTGGAGGACCACGGCCTGGTGCGCCGTACCCACGGGGGCGCGTATCCCGTCGAGAGCGCCGGTTTCGAGACCACGCTCGCCTTCCGTTCGACCAGCCATGTCCCGGAGAAGCGGCGGATCGCGTCCGCCGCCGCGGATCTGCTGGGCGACGCCGAGACCGTCTTCGTCGACGAGGGCTTCACCCCGCAGCTCATCGCCGAGGCACTGCCGACGGACCGGCCGCTGACCGTGGTCACGGCGTCGCTGCCGGTCGCGGGCGCGCTCGCCGAGACCGAGAACATGTCGGTGCTGCTGCTCGGCGGACGGGTGCGGGCCGGCACGCTGGCGACCGTCGACCACTGGACGACGAAGATGCTCGCCGGTTTCGTTCTCGACCTCGCCTACATTGGAGCCAACGGCATCTCGCGCGAGCACGGCCTGACCACCCCGGACCCCGCCGTCAGCGAGGTCAAGGTGCAGGCCGTCCGCGCCGCCCGCCGGACGGTCTTCGCGGGCGTGCACACCAAGTTCGGAGCCGTCAGCTTCTGCCGTTTCGCCGAGGTCGGAGCCCTGGAGGCGATCGTGACGAGCACCCTGCTTCCGGCCGCCGAGGCCCATCGCTACGCCCTGCTGGGCCCGCAGGTCATCCGGGTCTGACCCACCGACGCCCCACCCACGCCCTTCCCGAAGGGCTCTTCCACACCCTGCAGTGCCCCATATATCACGATTCCTCCAGGAGCGATCCATGCGAACCCCGAGCCGACGGCGGCCGCGAGTCACACTCGCCATGGCCGCCGCAGGGACGCTGCTCGCCCCGCTGCTCTCCGGCTGCTGGGTCGGTGCGGGCGGGTCCGGGTCCGGCGGCGATTCGATCAACGTGCTGATGGTGAACAACCCCCAGATGACGGAACTCCAGAAGCTCGCCCCGCGCTTCACCAAGGAGACCGGCATCAAGGTCAACTTCACCGTCCTGCCCGAGAACGACGTCCGCGACAAGATCAGCCAGGACTTCGCCAACCAGGCCGGCCAGTACGACGTGGCCACCCTGTCCAACTACGAGATACCGATCTACGCCCGCAACGGCTGGCTGCACGAGATGGACTCCTACGTCGCCAAGGACCCCGGCTTCGACGAGAAGGACATCCTCCAGCCGATGCGCGAGTCCCTGACCGCCGACGACGGCAAGCTCTACGGCCAGCCCTTCTACGGCGAGTCGTCGTTCCTGATGTACCGCAAGGACGTCTTCGCGGCGAAGGGCCTGACGATGCCCGCGCACCCCACCTGGCAGCAGGTCGCCGACCTCGCCGCCAAGGTGGACGGCGCCCAGTCCGGTATGCGCGGCATCTGCCTGCGCGGCCTGCCCGGCTGGGGCGAGCTGATGGCACCGCTGACCACCGTCGTGAACACGTTCGGGGGTACCTGGTTCGACAAGAACTGGTCGGCCCAGCTGACCGGGCCCGGCTTCGAGAAGGCGACGAAGTTCTATGTCGACCTGGTCCGCAAGCACGGCGAGTCCGGCGCCCCGCAGTCCGGCTTCGCCGAGTGCCTCAACAACATGACCCAGGGCAAGGTCGCCATGTGGTACGACGCCACCTCCGCGGCCGGCCTCCTGGAGGCGAACGACTCCCCGATCAAGGGCAAGCTCGGCTACGCCCCCGCGCCCGTCGAGCAGACCAAGTCCGCCGGCTGGCTCTACACCTGGGCCTGGGGCATCCAGAAGGCCTCCCGCAACCCCGACAAGGCCTGGAAGTTCGTGTCCTGGGCGTCCAGCAAGCAGTACGAGGAACTGGTCGGCCAGACCAGCGGCTGGTCCAACGTCCCGGCCGGCAAGCGGGCGTCGACGTATACGAATCCCGACTACGTCAGGTCGGCCGCCGCGTTCCAGGAGATGACCAAGGAGGCCATCGAGAGCGCCCGCCCGAACGACCCCGGCGTCCAGCCCCGCCCCGCGCCCGGCATCCAGTTCGTCGACATCCCCGAGTTCACCGATCTCGGCACCAAGGTCTCCCAGGAGATCAGTTCGGCCATCGCCGGACGACAGTCCGTCGACTCGGCCCTGAAGAAGTCCCAGCAGCTCGCCGAGAAGATCTCCAAGGAGTACGAGGGACGATGACCGCGACCACAGCCCCCTACGCAGCGACACCCGTACGCGCCACGCGGCCGCCCTCCGCCCGCCTGCGCACCTGGGCCACCCGGGCCCCCCTCCTGCCCGCCCTGGTCTTCATGATCGTCGTGACCCAGCTGCCGTTCGTGGCCACGGTGGTCATCTCCTTCTTCGACTGGAACGCCCTCTACCCGAAGGCCCGGCACTTCGCCGGCGTCGACAACTACCGCCAGGTCCTCACCGACGCCGACCTGCGCCACTCGGTGTGGACGACCGTGCTGCTCACGGTCACGGTGGTGCTGGTCAGCCTGGTCATCGGGCTCGCCCTCGCCCTGCTCCTGAACCAGCGGTTCCGCGGCCGGGGCCTCGTCCGCACCCTGCTGATCGCCCCCTTCCTGGTGGTGCCGGTGGCCGCCGCCCTGCTCTGGAAGCACGTCCTCTACAACCCTGAATACGGGCTGCTCAACGGCCTGTTGCACTACGTCGGCGGACCGCAGCCCGACTGGATCTCCAGCACCCCGCTGCTGGCGGTCGAGGCCGCCCTGGTGTGGCAGTGGACGCCGTTCATGATGCTGATCCTGCTCGCCGGGCTGCAGAGCCGTGACCCCGAGCAGATCGAGGCCGCCCGGGTGGACGGCGCGAGCGACTGGCAGGTCTTCCGCTATCTCACGCTCCCGCACCTGCGCCGCTATCTCGAACTCGGCGCCCTGCTGGGCAGCATCTACATCGTCCAGAACTTCGACGCGGTCTTCACGATCACGTCCGGCGGCCTGGGCACCGCCAACCTCCCCTACACCGTGTACCAGAGCTTCTACCAGGCCCACGAGAACGGCCTCGCCTCGGCCGCCGGCGTCCTGGTCGTCATCGGCTCGATCATCATCGCGACCTTCGCCCTGCGCGTGGTGTCGTCCCTGTTCCGAGAGGAGGCGTCCCGCGCATGAGCACCAACACCCTTCGCATACGACAGCACCGGGGTCTCGGCATCGGCCTGGTGGCCTGGCTGGTCGGCATCGTCTTCTTCTTCCCCATCGCCTGGATGGCGCTGACGTCCTTCCACTCCGAGGCGGACGCGGCGACCAACCCGCCCTCCTTCGGCGCCGCCCTCACCCTGGACGGCTACCGCGAGTTCTTCGGCACGGGCGGCGGCGCGAGCCCCTGGCCCGCCCTGGCCAACTCGGCGGTCGCCTCGATCGTCTCGACCCTCTTCGTCCTCGTCCTGGCCTTCCCGGCGGCCTACGCGCTGTCGATCCGGCGGGTGAAGAAGTGGACGGACGTCCTGTTCTTCTTCCTCTCCACCAAGATGCTGCCGGTGGTGGCCGGCCTGCTGCCGATCTACCTCTTCGCGAAGAACACCGGGATGCTGGACAACATCTGGTTCCTGGTCATCCTCTACACCTCCATGAACCTGCCGATCGCGGTGTGGATGATGCAGTCGTTCCTCGCCGAGGTCCCGGTCGCGGTGATCGAGGCGGCCCAGATCGACGGCGCCCGCCTGCCGACCATCCTCGCGCGCGTGGTCGCCCCCATCGCCCTGCCCGGCATCGCCGCCACCTCGCTGATCTGCTTCATCTTCAGCTGGAACGAACTTCTCTTCGCCCGAGTCCTGACGGGCGTGGTCGCCGAGACCGCCCCCGTCTTCCTGACCGGCTTCATCACCAGCCAGGGCCTGTTCCTGGCCAAGGTGTGCGCCGCGTCGCTCGTCGTCTCCCTGCCGGTGCTCGCCGCGGGGTTCGCCGCCCAGGACAAGCTGGTCCAGGGCCTGTCGTTGGGAGCCGTGAAATGAAGGCCGCCGTCATCGAGTCCGTGGGCCGTGCCGTCGTCACCGAGGTCCCCGACCCGACACCGGGCCCCCGCGAGGTCGTGGTGGAAGTCGCCGCCTGCGGCCTGTGCGGCACCGATCTGCACATCCTCCAGGGCGAGTTCGCGCCCAAGCTGCCGATCGTGCCGGGCCACGAGTTCGCCGGCGAGGTGGTCGGCGTCGGCTCCCAGGTGACCGAGGTGGCGATCGGCGACCAGGTCGCGGTCGACCCGTCCCTGTACTGCCACGAGTGCCGCTTCTGCCGGGACGGCCACAACAACCTCTGCGAACGCTGGGCGGCGATCGGCGTGACCGTGCCGGGCGGCGCCGCCCAGTACGCACTCGCCCCGGTCGCCAACTGCGTGAAGCTCCCCGAGCACGTCCGCACCCAGGACGCGGCCCTGGTCGAGCCGCTGTCCTGCGCGGTACGCGGCTACGACGTCCTCAAGTCCCGCCTGGGCGCCCACGTGCTGATCTACGGCTCCGGGACCATGGGCCTGATGATGCTGGAACTCGCCAAGCGGACCGGCGCGGCGAGCGTCGACGTGGTCGACCTGAACCCGGCCCGCCTGGAGACCGCCCGCGCGCTCGGCGTCTCCGGGTCCGCCGCGAACGCCGACGAACTGGACCGGCCGCGGGGCTGGGACGTGGTGATCGACGCGACCGGCAACGCGGCGGCGATCCAGGACGGCCTGGAGCGGGTGGCGAAGGCCGGCACGTTCCTCCAGTTCGGCGTCGCCGACTACGCGACCCGGGTGACGATCGACCCGTACCGCATCTACAACCAGGAGATCACCATCACCGGCTCCATGGCCGTCCTGCACAGCTACGAACGCGCGGCGGAGCTGTTCGCGAACGGGGTCCTGGACCCGGAGGTCTTCATCAGCGACCGCCTCCCGCTGGACAGCTATCCGCAGGCGCTGGAGCAGTTCGCGGCGGGGGTGGGACGGAAGATCGTCGTCGTCCCCTGAGCCGGATCGCGGTGGTCCACTGAGCCGATCGGGGGGTTCCAGGGGTCCGCCCAACGGTAAGGGAACGGTAAAGCGGGGTCGTTCGTTCACGAGGCATGACAGCTATGACCCCTGGCTCGAACATCCCTCTCCCCGTCTCCCGGGTGGCGGTGGACGTCGCCGCCCCGGTGCGGCTCGACGTGTCGGGCCTGCTGCTCACCGGCGACGGCAAGGTGCGCTCCGACGACGACTTCATCTTCTACAACCAGCCCAGCGGCCCGGGTGTGACGTACCGCTCCGGCGGCGGTGCGTCCCCGGACGCCATCACCGTCGACACGGCCGCCGTGCCCCCGGGCATCGAGAAGATCGTCGTCACCGCGAGCCCCGACGCCGCAGGTCAGACCTTCCAGGGCGTCGAGCCGACGGCGACGATCCGCAACGCGGACGACGGCTCGGTGCTGGGCACGTTCACGCCGCCGCAGCTGGGCACCGAGACGGCCCTGGTGGTCGTCGAGATCTACCTGCGCAACGGCGCGTGGAAGGCCCGCGCGGTCGGCCAGGGGTACGCGAACGGGCTGGCCGGCATCGCGACCGACTTCGGCGTCTCCGTGGAGGAACCGGCGGCGGCCCCGGTCCCGCAGCCGGCGGCTCCCCAGCCTGCGGCCGCTCAGCCGACGGCTCCCCCGGTCGTGGCCCCGCCGGTGCCCCCGGCGCCGCCCGCCGCGCCCGCCCCGGGCGCCGGGAAGATCAACCTCGACAAGGGCAGGGTCAGCCTCCAGAAGAACCAGACCGTGTCCCTGGTCAAGGGCGGCAGCCCGCTGCTCTCCCTGGTCCACATGGGTCTGGGCTGGGAGCCGGCGTTCCGCGGCAAGGACATCGACCTGGACGCCTCGGTCATCGCCTACGGCCCGCAGCGCGACCACGTCGACAGCTGCTACTTCGGCAAGCTGTCCATCCTCAACGGCGCGATCAAGCACTCCGGCGACAACCTCACCGGTGAGGGAGGCGGCGACGACGAGGTGATCGTGGTCGACCTCGGCCGGATCCCCCCGGAGGTCACCGGCCTGGTCTTCACCGTCAACTCCTTCTCCGGCCAGAAGTTCACGGAGGTCGCCAAGGCCTACTGCCGCCTCCTGGACTCCGCGACCGGCGAGGAACTGGTCCGCTTCGACCTCACCAGCGCCGAGGCGCAGACCGGCGTGATGATGGCCAAGCTGGTCCGCCAGTTCTCCGGTGAGTGGGACATGACGGCACTGGGCGAGTTCGTGAAGGCCCGCACGGTACGGAACATGGTGAAGCCGGGGGCGCAGGCACTCTGACGAAGGCTCGCTCACGCAGATCCGGGGAGGAGTGCGCGGCCGGGGACGCTACGGCCGCAACCCCTCCGTGAGCAGCGACAGATACCGCCGGATCTCCTTGCCCTGCCCGTCGGCCAGTTCCGAGGCCGTGGCCAGTCCGTGTGCCAGGCGCAGGAGTTCGATCGGCTCGATGTCCGGGCGCAGGGTGCCCTCCGCCTTCGCCGCGTCCACCAGCCGGGTCGCCGCGCCGCGGACCGTGGTGCCGCACGCCGTGACCGCGGCCGAGCTGCCGTCCGTGACCGCCGAGCCCAGCAGGGCCTTCAGGCCGCGTACCTGGATGGTGGCGACGCACAGTTCGTTCAGCCACTCCGTCAGCGCCGCGCCCGGCGGCAGTTCCGCGGCGAACTCGTCGGCCATCGCCGCCAGCCCCTCCAGCCGGTCCACGAACGCGGCCTCCAGCAGCGCCTGCCGCGTCGGGAAGTGCCGGTAGAGCGTGCCGGAGCCGACGCCCGCCCGCTTGGCGATGTCGTCCAGCGACGCGTTCTCCCCGTGCTCGGCGAAGGCCTCTGCGGCCACCTTCAGCAATCGCTCGTAGTTGCGGCGAGCATCCGCACGCATGGGTCTGACCTGCGGCATCCAGTTACTCCTTGCGAACCGGGGACTCTCTCCGTATCTTATCGAGCACCAAACGGAGACAGTCCCCACTTATCGCTGTGTGCTCCACGGGCAGTCCGCCTGCCCGTACTTCACCATGCCCGCGCCGGGGACGCACAGACCGGGAGAACCTCATGTCCGCCCCGTCCAGCCCGTCCACCGCGGCCGACAGCCCATCGGCCCCTCCGCACCCCGCCAGGCTCGGTTCCGCCCTTCTCGTCATCGTCACCGCCTACCTGATGGTCGGCGTCGACTCCACCGTCGTCAACGTCGCGCTGCCCGACATCCAGCAGGGCCTGGGGTTCAGCCGGACCGGCCTGTCCTGGGTGCTCAACGCCTACACCCTCGCCTTCGGCGGTCTGTTACTGCTCGGCGGGCGGGTCGGCGACATCCTCGGCCGCCGTCGCACGCTCGGCGCCGGAGCGCTGCTGTTCGCCCTGACCTCACTGCTCGGCGGGGTCGCCACGGAGGGCGGCTGGCTGCTCACGGCACGCGCGCTGCAAGGCGTCGGCGCGGCACTCATCGCCCCCAGCACCCTGGCCCTGATCACCACCAACTTCCCCCAGGGCCCACGCCGCAACCACGCCCTGAGCATCTACTCCTCCATGGCCGGCATCGGCGGCTCCGTCGGCCTGGTCCTGGGCGGCATGCTCACCTCGTGGGCGTCCTGGCGCTGGGCCCTGCTCATCAACGTGCCCATCGGCATCGCCCTGTTCCTGGCCCTGCCCCGCTTCGTCACCGAGACCCCGCGCCACGCGGGCCGCTTCGACCTGGCGGGCGCGCTGACCGGGACGGCCGGAATGGCCTCGCTCGTGTACGCGTTCATCCGGGTCTCCGAAGCGGGCTGGAGCGACACCCAGGCCCTGTCCGGCTTCGGCTGCGCGCTCGCGCTGCTCCTCGGCTTCACCCTGATCGAGTCCCGGGCCGGCCGGCCGATCATGCCGCTGCGGCTGTTCGCCGACCGCGACCGGGCAGGCGGCTATCTCACCATCATGCTGCTGCCCGCGGGCATGTTCGGCGCCTTCTACTTCCTCACCCTCATCTGCCAACAGGTCCTGGAGTACAGCCCGTTGCGCGCCGGGTTCGCGTTCCTGCCGATGACCCTGGCGATGTTCACGACGGTGCGTCTGGTGCCGCGGCTGCTGGCCCGCTTCGGGGCCAAGTCGGTGCTGCTGACCGGCATCGCCCTGCTGGTCGTCGCGGGCGGGTGGCTGTGGCGACTGCGGCCCGGGGACGGTTACGTCACCGGGCTGCTCGGCCCGCTGCTGTTGCTGGGCGTGGGCGTCGGCCTGAGCTTCATGCCGCTCAACGCGACCATCCTGGCCCGCATCGAGTCCCGGGAGGCCGGCGCCGCCTCCGGCCTGCTGCAGACGCTGCAGTGGCTGGGCGGCACCCTCGGACTCGCCGTCCTGGTCACCGTGTACGGCACGGTGACCCGGCACGCGACCGGCACCCCGGCGGAGATCCTCACCCACGGCGCGTCCCGCGCGTTCGGCATCGGGTCGCTGATCGCGGTGGCCGCGCTGCTGGTGGCGGGGTTCGTGATCACGAGTCCGCGGCGGCAGGGAGCGTAGGCGCTCCGCTGGGACTGCCGCGAAATGCCGGTTGTCGACCGCGGGTGCGCCATGGCTGGTCGCGCCCACGCGGCGGAGCCGCATATCGATACGGCCCCGCGCTCCTCCAGGGCGCTCCCGACAGCGCCCCGTCAGGGGCGCGGGGAACTGCGCGACCAGCCACGACGGCGCCGCGGTCGACGACCGGCGCACACCGGCCGGACGGTCGACAAAGCGTCTAGAACAGAGCGCTGTAGGCGTTCAGCGCGGGCTGTCCACCGAGGTGGGCGTAGAGCACTGTCGAGTCGGCGCCGATCTCCCCCCGCTCCACCAGGTCCACCATCCCCGCCATCGACTTCCCCTCGTACACGGGGTCGGTGACCATGCCTTCCGTGCGGGCCGCGAGACGCATCGCCTCCAGGGTGATCTCGTCCGGGACGCCGTAGACGCCCGCGTGGTAGCGCTCGTCGAGTTCGACGTCGTCGACCGTCAACTCCCGCTTGAGGCCTATCAGTTGGCCGGTCCGCTGGGCGATCCGGGCGATCTGTTCGCGGGTCTCGGCGGGCTTGGCCGAGGCGTCGATGCCGATCACCCGCCGCTCGCGGCCGCCCGCCTCCTCCAGCGCGGCGAACCCGGCGACCATGCCGGCCTGGGTCGAGCCGGTCACCGAGCAGACGATGACCGTGTCGAAGAAGACGCCCAGCTGCCGCTCCTGCTCGGCGACCTCGTACGCCCAGCCCGCGAATCCGAGCCCGCCGAGCGGGTGGTCGGAGGCGCCGGCCGGGATGGCGTACGGCCTGCCGCCCGACTCCTCGACCTCGCGCAGCGCCCCTTCCCAGCTCTCCTTGAACCCGATCCCGAACCCGGCCCGGACGAGCCGGACGTCGGCCCCGGCCAGCCTGCTGATGAGAATGTTGCCGACCTTGTCGTACACCGAGTCCGGCCACTCCACCCAGCTCTCCTGCACCAGCACGCACTTGAGCCCGGCGCGGGCGGCGACGGCGGCGACCTGGCGAGTGTGGTTGGACTGCACCCCGCCGATGGAGACGAGGGTGTCGCAGCCCCTGGCGAGCGCGTCCGCGACCAGGTACTCCAGCTTGCGCGTCTTGTTCCCGCCGTACGCGATCCCGGAGTTGCAGTCCTCCCGCTTGGCCCACAGCGCGGCCCCGCCGAGGTGGGCGGTGAGGCGCTCCAGCGGGTGCACGGGCGAGGGGCCGAAGAGGAGGGGGTAACGGTCGTAGGAGGAAAGGGACATGGGGTGCCTCCTGGCGGGGTGGTCAGTCGGTGGTGTCGTCGACCAGGTCTGCGAGGGTGTGCCAGATGTCGGCCGTGACCCGGAGCGCCGCCTCCGTGTCGCCGGCCGCGCAGGCCTCGATGAGCCGTTCGTGCAGGCCTGCCGAGCGGCAGGAGCCGCCCTCGCCGAAGCGGCGGCGTTCCAGGCGGCGGATGAGCGGGGTGTAGCGGGCGACGGTGGCGGCGGCCGCGCGGTTGCCGGCCGTCCGGATCAGTACGTCGTGCAGCTCGTCGTCGGCGCGCAGGGCCTCGTCCACGTCACCGGCGCGTACGGCGGCGGCGAACCGGTCGTTGGCCGCGCGCATCGTGTCGAGGTCGGTGTCCCGCAGCCGGGGTACGGCGGCCCGGGTGGCCAGTTCGTGCATGGCGCCGACCACGGCCGCCGCGTCCCGTACGTCGGCGGCCACGACCGGGGTGACCCGGGTGTAGCTCTGCGGCTTGCTCTCCAGGAGCCCCTCGTCGACGAGCCGGGCGAACGCCTCCCGCACCGGCGCCCGGGACAGCCCGAGCCGCTCCGCGAACTCGGCGTCGCGCACCACCGCGCCGGGTTCGATCTCCCCGGCGACGATGGCATCGCGGATGGCCGCGTAGGCACGGTCACGGAGCAGGGTGCGGGGCAGAGGTCGCAGGGCTTCCATGAACTGAAATGTTAGATATCAATGGTGCCTGCGGGCAAGGGTGCGGCGGGCAGGGGTGTGACCCGCACCCCCCGTGAAGGTGCGGGTCACGATCGAGGAGCGGCGCTCAGGCCGCCGTCGCCCAGGGCCAGTCGGCGTCCCGGGCGGCCTCCAGCAGCGGCACCATCCGGAAGGCCGCGTCCGACAGGCCGCCGAAGGTGTGCCGGCCCGCCGTCCCGGACGGACCGTGGCCCGCCCGGTAGCCGGCCAGGTTCCAGGTGTAGACCGGGATGTGCGCCGGGACCTGCTGGGTCGGGTCACCGTGCCGGTGGTACGTGTACTGCTCGTCGGTGACGATCAGCACCCGGTCCTGTCCCCGGTAGTGCGAGCGGATCGCCGAGGTGGTGTCGGTGCCGCCCAGGTCGCCGAAGCGGCCGAGGATCTTCAGCACCGACTCGCCCCGCTCGAAGCCCAGCCGCTTGCTCGTCGTACCGAACTCGACGAGGTCCGCGTCCGCCGACCGCAGCGCGAGCGCCGTACCGAAGATCGCCGCCGCGTCGGCCCGGTTGAGCTCCGAGCGCTCGGACAGCCGCGAGTAGAACATCGAGCCCGAACGGTCGACGAGCACCAGCGTCCGCCCCGGCAGCGCGGGCACGTTGGCCAGCGAGTGGCCGAGCGCCCGCTCCAGCGGGTAGGACCAGCGCAGCGACGGGGCGTGCTGGTACGCGGCGAGGTACCGGAAGGGGAACTGCCGCGACCGCGCCACCTCCGCCGGATCGCTGATCCGGGCCGCGACCTGCGCGGCGACCTCGTCGGAGACCCCCGCCTGGTCGAAGTTCCGCAGGTTGCGGACGAGCGCCATGGCCCCCATGGAGGGGATCACGGCCTCCCAGGCCGCCTTGTCCATCGGCCCCTGGAGCCATCCGGCCAGCGCCTCCCAGGTGATGCCGGCCGCCGCGAGCCGCTCGGCGCCACCGGGCTCGGTGACGACCGCACGCCGCCGGGCGACCGGCAGCGCCATCAGCTCGCGGTGCGCGGCGAGCACCGGGCTCGACGTGGGCGGTACGGCGGTGTCCGGGTGGTGCCGCCGGTCCAGCGCGTACTGGAACAGCTCGCCCTGCCACGGCTTGTCCGGGTCCGGCGCCGCGTGCACCAGGTTGAGGATGTCGCCGAAGCGGTAACCCTTGGCCGCGGTGTCGTACTTGAGCAGCGACTTGCCGTGGTAGAGGCGCCGTACGGCGTCGGCGATGCCCCGCTTGACGGGCTTGGGGACGGCACGGCCGTAGGTCGCCGTCCAGTAGGCGAGCAGTTCGCCGGGCTCGTCGGGCCGCTGCAGCACGGAGGCGACGACCTGCCGGTTCGAGGGGCCCTCGGTGGCGCTCGCGGTCAGGCGTGCGTGCACGTACTCGGCGGCGCCCACGAGGGAGGCGGTCCGCATGTTGCCCTCGCCGCGCAGCCAGCCGAGCAGGCCTGCGGTCCAGGCCGGATCGGTGACGGCGAGCTCGCGGACGAGCTTCGCGTACCGGTCGTCGCGGTCGGCGCCGGTCTCGTAGAAGGTCTGCTGCGAGACGAAGTTGGCGACGGCGAGCAGAAAGAGCTCGGAACGCGTGTCCCGCTCCTGACCACGCCCGCCCTGGTAGGTGCGGAGCACGCGTCCGGTCGAGGTGACCCGCGAAGTGGGCTGCGCCCGGGCCGCCTTGGTGTTGAATCGCGCCATGGTGAATTCCCCCCGAATTCATTGGAGTAAGGGAGGAGGCGCAACAAGAGGAGGGTGTCCGAGATCAGGAATCGGCGACGGGACTTTAACCTGGCGCGTCTTCCTTTCCGCCACATCGGCCCTGAGCCGACGACGGGATTCGAACCCGCATCCCTTTTAGGGGACCAGGGCCCTGAAGTAACCGCTGCCTGCGCACCGGACACCCACCATGAGCTGCGCCTCCCGAGATCAGTGACACACGCACCGGGAGGTGCATGAAGTTTTTGGTGTCCAGAGTTCAAGGCCGGCGGAACCGACATAGGTGCTCTAGCCCCTGAGCTACACCGGCACGTTGTACCGGTGGCGGGACTCGAACCCGCGGCCTCCCCATTTAGAGTGGAAGTAAGTCCTGCCTTCGCACCTGGACGTTCATCACTTTAAGAGGCGGGCCGCGGATCGAGCGAGCGAATTAACTACCCGCGCTTCTGCCGCTTCCAGGGCCCCGTGATCGCGAGCATGATGCCCGGGGTCTGGATGTTGGCGTACAGGGTCTTGCCGTCGGGCGAGAAGGTGACGCCGGTGAACTCGCTGTATTCCGGCTCCTCTTCGGTGCCGGCGTTCAGTTCGTTGCGGGCGATCGGGTAGGTGCGGCCGCTGTCGGTGGCGCCGAACAGGTGCTGGATGCCCTCGCCGTCCTCGGCGATGACCAGACCGCCGTACGGGGAGACGGTGATGTTGTCCGGGCCGTCGAAGTTGCCGTCCACGGACGGGTCCGGGTTGACGCCGATGAGGACCTTCAGGGTGAGGGTGCGGCGCTTGGGGTCGTAGAACCAGACGGCTCCGTCGTGCTGGACGGGGCTCTCCGAGCGGGCGTAGGAGGAGACGATGTACACGCCGCCGTCGCCCCACCACATGCCCTCCAGCTTGCGGGCGCGGGTGACCTGGCCGGTGGTGAACTGCTTGCGGACCGAGGTGGTCTTCGCGTCGCGGTCCGGGACGTCCACCCAGTCGACGCCGTACACGGTGCCGATCTTCGTGGCGCGGGAGAGGTCGTCGACGAAGACGCCGCCGGAGTCGAAGCACTTGAAGGCCTGGAGCGTGCCCGCGTCGTCGGCGAGGGTGCGCAGCCTGCCGCGGCCGTGGTGGAAGTGCTCGGGCGGGGTCCAGCGGTAGAGCAGGCCGTTCGGGTTGGACGCGTCCTCCGTCAGGTACAGGTGGTCGCGCTTGGGGTCGACGACGACGGCCTCGTGGGCGTACCGGCCCAGCGCCTTGATCGGCTTGGGGTTCCGGTTGGCCCGGCGGTCCTCGGGGTCGACCTCGAAGACGTAGCCGTGGTCCTTGGTGAAGCCGTTGGTGCCGGCCTTGTCCTCGGTCTCCTCGCAGGTGAGCCAGGTGTCCCAAGGGGTGTTGCCGCCCGCGCAGTTGGTGGCGGTGCCGGCGATGCCGACCCACTCGGCGACCTTGTCGTGGCGTACCTCGACGACCGTGCAGCCGCCGGCGGCCGCGGGGTCGTAGACGAGGCCCTCGGTGAGCGGCACCGGGTGGGTCCAGTTGGCGCGGGGGCCGGCCAGCTCGTGGTTGTTGACGAGGAGGGTGGCGCCGCGGGGGCCGTCGAAGGTGGAGGTGCCGTCGTGGTTGGAGGGGGTGAACTCGCCCGACTCCAGGCGGGTCTTGCCGCTGTAGGTGATGACGCGGTACTTGAAGCCGGCGGGGAGGGCGAGGATGCCGTCGGGGTCGGGGAGCAGCGGGCCGTAGCCGACGCCGCCGTGTCCGTGTCCGTGCCCCGACTCGGCCGCGTCGGACGCCTCGGTCTCGGTGGAGGCGAGGGCGTTCGGGGCGGTGGCGAGGGCGCCGACGCTGCCCGCCAGCGCGACACCGGCACCGGTGATCGCGGATTTTCTGGCGAAGTCCCTGCGGGTGAGCGACATGGTGTCTCCTGTGACGGTGGACGTGCCGTGGAGGGTGGCGGACCTCGAGTCGGCGCACACGCTCCCGGCCACATCTGAACTCCGCCTGAACTCGGGGCGACATCGGCTTCGTGTGTTCCATGAATCCGTATACGCCGCCCCACGCCGGCCAAAAGCCACACCCAAGAACGCGCCGCGCGTCCCCGCCCCTTCGGCGCCTACCCCCCGTGCTGCGACCGTGCCTTGAACGCCGCCTTCCGGGCCTCCTTCGCGACCCTCTTGTCCGGGTGCAGGCGTCCCATCGCCTCCAGGACGTCGGCCGTGTCCGGGTGGTCGACCCGCCAGGCCTCGGCGAAGAACCCGGCGTGCTGCTGGGCCAGCCCTTCGACCAGGGCCTGCAGTTCCTCCGAGTTCCCTTCGGCGGCCAGCTGGGCGGCGACCGTGTCGATGGTCAGCCAGAAGATCATGTCCGGTGAGGGCGCCGGCACGTCGGCGGCGCCGCGCTCGGTCAGCCAGACCCTGGCCAGCCCGCCCAGTTCGGGGTCGCCGAGGATCTCGCGGAGCGCCGGCTCGGCCTCGGTGCCGACCAGGGACAGCGCCTGCTGGCAGCGCAGCCTGCGCAGCGGCGCGCCCGCGTCCTCGCCCCGCGCGGCGGCCAGCAGCTCCTGTGCGGCGGCGAGGGATTCGCGGCGGGCCAGCCACTGCTCGGTCTCCGCCTGCGCGGCCCCCTGCGGAAACGCGGCCATACCGTCGAGCAGCGCGTCCGCACCCTTGTCGGCGAGCTCCCCGACCGCCGGCGCCTCGAACCCGGCCTCCAGCAGCCGCGCCCGCAGCCCGTACGCGCCGAGCGGGGTGAGCCGCACCATGCCGTACCGGGTGACGTCGCTCTCGTCGACCGGCCCCGCGGCCGGCTCCTCCTCGGCGTCGGCCATGAGCGCCTCATCGACCGGCTGGTACGCGACGAGTCCGACCGGCTCCAGCATCCGGAACTGGTCGTCGAGCCGCATCATCGCGTCGGAGACCTGCTCGAGAACGTCGTTGGTCGGCTCCCCCATGTCGCTGGGGACGATCATCGACGCGGCGAGCGCGGGCAGCGGCACCGGCGCCTCGCCGGGACCGTCTTCGCTCACCGTCAGCAGGTACAGGTTGCCGAGGACGCCGTCGAGGAATTCCGCCTCCGCCTCGGGGTCCCAGCCGAGTGACGAGAAATCGACCTCGCCGCCCTCGCCGAGCGCGTCGACAATTCCGTCCAGGTCGGGCACGCTCGCGTCGCCGATCACGGTCTCCAGCGCGGCCAGCCAGACCGCGAGGACGTCGTGCGGCGAGCCCCCGGTGAGCAGCGCCAGCTCCTCCCCCGCGGCCACGGTCCCGGCCTCCTCGTCGACGATCTCGACGAGCCCGGTGTCCAGGGCGACCCGCCAGGCCTCGGCGGCGTACGCGGCGGCGTCGTCCCCGGTGAGCCCGAGCAGCTCGGCGGCGGCCGGGAGCTCTTCCTCGACCAGTCCGCCACCTGCGTCGACGCGGGTGCCGGGCCCGGCCCAGCGGGCGAGCCGGGCGGCCCGGGAGAGCAGCGGCGTGGCCAGCGCGGCGCGTGCCAGCTCCGCTTCGGGACGCAACCGCACCGGCGGCAGGGGGGAGCTGTCTGACATCGGGTGGTTCTCCTCGGACGCCTCTACGGTCGTACGACGACATGGACTCCGTACGACGGCCGTACGACCATCGGGACGCCGTACGCCTCAGCCGCTCAGCCTAGACGGATTTCCACCCATGCCACCCGGTTCATCTCCTCGCCGGGCTCCGTGCATGGCCGAAACCTTGACAACTCCCCTGCGCAAGGACGAGATTGACGCGCGTAGAAAACAGGGGGGACAAGTGTTCACTCCTTGTCTACGCGTGTCATGCCCACTCCATGACGCACCCTCGTCCCGGCACCGTTTATGTCCCCGGAGGGATTTCCTTGCCGAGCAGGTCTTCCGCGCGTCTCGCCGCGCTCACCGTCGCCGCCGTCTGCAGCGCGGCGTCCACCGTCGCCCTCACCTCGCCCGCCCAGGCCGACGGGCTGCGCATCCACGACGTCCAGGGCGCCACGCGCATATCGCCGTACGCCGGCCAGAAGGTGACGGACGTCCCCGGCATCGTCACGGCCACGCGCACCTACGGCTCCTCGCGGGGTTTCTGGCTCCAGGATCCGACGCCGGACGCCGACCCGGCCACCAGCGAGGGCGTCTTCGTCTTCACCAGCTCCACTCCGAAGGTCGCGGTCGGCGACTCCGTCACGGTCACCGGCACGGTCTCCGAGTACGTCCCGGGCGGCGCCACCACCGGCAACCAGTCGCTGACCGAGATCACCAAGCCGACGGTCACCACGGTCTCCACGGGCAACGCGGTCCCGGCGCCGGTCGTGATCGACAAGAAGTCGGTGCCGGCCAAGTACACCCCGGCGGGTGACACGGCCGCGGCCGGCTCGATCAACGGCCTGACGCTCCAGCCGAAGAAGTACGCCCTGGACTACTACGAGTCCCTGGAGGGCATGAACGTCCAGGTCCGCGACACCCGTGTGGTCACCGCCACCGACCCGTACGCCGAGCTGTGGGTCACGGTGAAGCCGCACGAGAACCGCACCGTCCGCGGCGGCTCGCTGTACCGCTCCTACAACGACCAGAACACCGGCCGCCTCCAGATCCAGTCCCTGGGCTCGACCGCCGACTTCCCCGAGGCGAACGTCGGCGACACGCTGACCGGCGCCACGACCGGCCCGATGGACTACAACCAGTACGGCGGCTACACCCTCGTCGCGAGCGGGCTGGGCACCCTCAAGAGCGGCGGCCTGCAGCGCGAGACGACGACGAAGCAGTCGAAGAGCGAGCTGGCCGTCGCCACGTACAACGTCGAGAACCTCGACCCGTCCGACGGCACCTTCGCCGCGCACGCCGCCGCGATCGTGAACAACCTCCAGTCGCCCGACGTCGTGTCCCTGGAGGAGATCCAGGACGACAACGGCGCGACGGACGACGGCACGGTCGCCGCCGACGTGACGGTGAACAAGCTGATCGACGCGATCGTCGCGGCCGGCGGCCCGAAGTACGACTGGCGTTCCATCAACCCGGTCAACGACCAGGACGGCGGCGAGCCCGGCGGCAACATCCGCCAGGTCTTCCTCTTCAACCCCGAGCGGGTGTCCTTCGTCGACCGCGCGGGCGGCGACTCCACCACCGCGGTGGGCGTCACCAAGGTGCACGGCGAGGCGCAGCTGACCGCCTCCCCCGGCCGGGTCGACCCGGCGGACTCCGCCTGGACGGCCAGCCGCAAGCCGCTGGCCGGCGAGTTCGTCTTCCGCGGCAAGACGGTCTTCGTGATCGCCAACCACCTGAACTCCAAGGGCGGCGACCAGGGCCTGACCGCGCAGTACCAGCCGGTGGCGCGCAGCTCGGAGGTCCAGCGTCACGCGCAGGCGACGCTGGTCAACGCGTTCGTCAAGAGCATCCTCGACGTCCAGAAGGACGCGAACGTCATCGCGCTCGGCGACATGAACGACTTCGACTTCTCCGGCACCACCAAGATCCTGGAGAGCCACGGCGCGCTCTGGTCGGCGATCCAGTCGCTGCCGACCAAGGAGCGCTACACCTACGACTACCAGGGCAACGAGCAGGTCCTGGACCAGATCCTGATCAGCAAGGAGATCCGCCGAGGCGGCGACTTCGAGTACGACAGCGTGCACGTCAACTCGGAGTTCCACGACCAGATCAGCGACCACGACCCGCAGGTGCTGCGCTTCCGCCCGTGAGGCCCTCGTTTCAGGACTGGCTGAACACTCCGTCCAGCCAGTCCTGCCAGGCGCTCTCGTTCGCCCGGGCGTCGGCGCCCGGTGCGAAGTCGTGGATGCTGATGCCGACCGGGGCGCCCCAGTGGTTGCGTCCGAAGAACCGGACGAGGGCGTCGTCGGTGCGCAGCCCGATGAAGTACGGGTTGCGGTAGTCGACCACCGCCTCCAGCGTCCGCCCGCCGGGCCCCCGGACACTCGCCTTCGCGCCCTCGGCCAGGTCGTCCGGCAGGCCCAGGGCGCGGCCCACGGCCTCGAAGGCGTCCGGCGCCTGGGCCGCCTCCGGCCCGTTGAGCTGCGCGAAGGTGACCGGACGGGGCGCGAAGTGGACCAGGTACTCGCGCAGGGTGTGCAGATAGAAGTCGGTGTGCCTGCTCGCACCGTCGTACTGGTTGTCCCAGTCGTCGGTGAAGATCCCGCTGTGCACATAGCGCACCCAGGCACGCCGGCCGCCGTCCCGCGGCTCGATGACGTGCTCCAGCTGGTTGACGCTCTGGACCGGGAACCCGACGTCCTCGCTGCGGACGATCAGGTGGTGCGGGGGCTCGTAGGCGGTCACGGTCGAGCCGAAGGCCGCCGCGCCGCCCACCCGGGGCTCGGGCGGCTCCATCGGCCACAGGTAGGCGCCGGAGGCGTTGGTGACGGCCTCCCACACCTCCTGGGGCGTGGCGTCGACCTCGAACTCGCGGGCGATCTCGAATTCCTTGGACATGTCGGGGCTCCTGCTGCCTACTGTTCCGGTTCGGGGGTGATGGTCCGCTCCGAGACCCCAGGCCGGCCCTCGACCGGCGGGAGGATCTCGGCCGCGGGACGGGGCTCGGCCGTCGGGCGGTTCTCAGCCGTCGGGCCGGTGTCCGCCGTCGGGCCGGGGTCGGCCTTGACCGTGGGGTGGAGGGCGACGACGATCCGGTGGTCCCGGCCGTCCTCCGTGTCGGGCGCGTCGTACTTGCGGATGAGCGCGCTCACGCCCGCCGTCAGCTCCTGCACGAACGCCGCGCGGTCGGCGGCGGAGGCGAAGCGCACCTCGCCGTCCAGTGCGTAGGTCGCCAGCTGCCTGCGGGCCTTGGCGGCACCGTTGATCAGCGTGCCGACGTCACGCACCAGGCGGGCGCCGAGCGCGAGCAGCCAGCGCGCGGAGAACTGGTCGCGGAAGCGGTCCGGGTCCGGCTGCACGGCGGGCAGGGCGGCCGGCGAGATGACGTACGACGCGGCGGTCGCGCGCATCAGCCGTTCGTTGACATTGCCCTTGCGCCGCTCCCCCGCCAGCTCGACCAGGCCGTGCCGCTCCAGCGCCTTGAGGTGGTAGTTCACCTTCTGCCGGGGCAGCCCGACTTTGCCGGCCAGCATCGCGGCCGACGCGGGTGCGGCGGCCAGTTCGGCGAGCAGCCTGGCCCGTATGGGGTCCAGCGACACCGCCGCGGCCTCGGGGTCCTCGATCACGGTCACGTCCAGCATGGCTCCACCGTCTCACCGAAAACTTTTTTTGTCCAGACGGATCAAGTTTTCGGTGGGACGGTGGAGAGGAGGACACCCGAGCGGATTCAGTGGCGCCGGCCCCGGCGCAGGGCACCCACGGCGACGGCACCGGCGAGGGCGGCGCCCGCGATCAGCACCGGGCGCGTGCGCCGCAGGGCGCCCCGGACGGCCGTGCGCGCGGACTGCGGGATGCGCCCCTCGGCGGCGTGTCCCGCCCCGACCGCCTTGCCGGACGTCAGCCGACCCGCCCGACCCGCCCGCTCCTGGACGGCGTGCCCGGCCCTGAGCGCCTGCTCCTGGACCGCGTGTCCGGTCCTGAGCGCCCGCTCCTGAAGCATGTGCCGCGCCTTCGCCATGTGCTCCTGGGTCGTGTGGCCGCCCTCCGCCGCCCGGCCCTGGGCCTGATGGCCGGCCCGGGTGGCAGTCTGGCGCAGCTGGACGGTCAGGGCGCCCGCCTTGTCCTTGAGATCGGCGGCGCGGGCCTGGGTACGCCCCTTGAGGTCGGCCTTCGCCGCCAAGGCGCCCGCGGTGTCGGTAATGCGGGCCCCCGTTCCGTGTGCGGTCCTCTTCGTCATCGGTGCTGCCCTCCTGGTCTCGTCGGCGTCCGCTTCTGCCGCGGACCTTCCGAGTACCCAGGTCGCCGACGGTCAGACGGGGCCGCCCGTCCGTCAGCCCGGCTCCCCCCGCTCACCGAGCCGGGCGAGCTGACTCTGGAACCAGTCGAGGCGGGCCTGCAACAGGGCTGCCTCCGCGACCAGTTCGGGCACCCCGAAGCCCTCGCCGGGCACCGGCACCGGCTCGGCGGCGACCGCACCCGCAGCCCCGGCGGCCACCCGCAGCCCCGCTCCGGCCAGCCGGGCGAACCCGGCGAGCGAGACGGACGTACGCGCACGCGCACAGCCTCCGCAGGCGGCCGCCAGACCCCGCCAACCAGGCCTGCCCCAGCCCGCGTCGGCGAGCGCCACGGCCGGCCCACCGCAGGCGCACGGGCCGACGGTGGCCGTGCGGACCCGCTGCCGGGCGTAGCGGAAGCCGCGTTCGAAGCGGATGTAGGCGCCGAGCACGGAGACCTCCAGCAGCACGGCAGCCCGGTGCTCGGCGGTGCACAACAGGGCCTCGGCGGCCTCGCGTTCGTGCACGCAGTGGAAGCCGCAGTCGCACAGCCGCGCGGGCGGGCGGTGCCGCAGGCCGTAGACACAGGACGCGTCGTCCAGCACTCCGTACGGCAGCGCGCCGCCCAGCGACACGCCGGTGAACCCGGCCCGGGCGCCGTCCTGGGACAGCACCGGGTGGGCGATCTTGTAGCCGGTCGGCGGCTCCGTCGGGCGTTCCGCCGGGAGCCGCAGCCTCACCGGGCGGCCGGGGCCTCTTCGGGCACCGACACGGTCTGGGGCTCGTGACTCTCTTCGGGGATTTCGGGTTCTTCGTCGTGGACGGGCGGCCGCTCCTGAGCGACCCCGGTGGCCAGTGCCCTGCCGAGCTTCATGACGCCTCCCATGACCTGCCGTCGGTGACCGTCCGGCCCATAGTGGCCCATGAGGGGCCGAGTTGGACATAGGGCCTCGGCATGCCCGAGAGAGCGATAACTTAGCGTTTCTAAGACGTACCTCGTACAAAAATTAAGTGGAGCTAAGCTGTCACGCTGCCGAGACTACCCCCATGACGAACCCACGCGACACCGCCCGCTCGCCCCGCTCACCCCACCCCTTCGGCCGCACCCTCTGCGCGATGGTCACGCCGTTCACCGGGGCGGGGACGCTCGACCTCGACGGCGCCCGGCGGCTGGCCGCGTGGCTGGTGGCGGAGGGCTGTGACGGTCTGGTGCTGAACGGCACCACCGGCGAGTCGCCGACCACCACGGACGCGGAGAAGGCGGAGCTGATCACGGCCGTCCGGGAGGCGGTGGGCGAGCGCGTGCCCATCGTGGCGGGCGTGGGCACCGCGGACACCCTGCACACCGTCGAACTCACGCTCGCGGCCGAGAAGGCGGGCGCGGACGGCGTCCTGGTGGTGTCGCCGTACTACAGCAGGCCGCCGCAGGACGCGCTGGAGGCGCACTTCCTGGAAGTGGCGGAGGCGAGCGGGCTGCCGGTGATGCTGTACGACATCCCGGGCCGCACCGGCACCCGCATCGAACCGGAGACACTGATCCGGCTCGCCGCGCACCCCCGGATCGTGGCGGTCAAGGACTGCTCGTACGACTTCCTCGGCACCCAGAAGGTGCTGGCGCGCACGGAACTGGCCTACTACACAGGCTGCGACGAGCACATCCTCGCCCTGTACGCGGTGGGCGCGGCGGGCTGTGTGAGCACGGTGGCCAATGTCGTCCCGTCCCACATCACGGCGATCCTGGACGCGTTCGACGCCGGGGACACCGCTCGCGCCGCCGAACTGCAGCTGCGGGCCACGCCGTTGATCGAGGCGATGACGGCCGCGGGCCTGCCGGGCACGGTCACGTCGAAGGCGCTGCTCACCACGCTGGGCCTGCCGGCGGGACCGGTACGGGCACCGCTGCGGCCCGCCGGCCGGGAGGCGGCCGACGGACTGCGGGCGGTGTACGGGGAGCTCGCGGCCGGCTGATCAGCGGCGGGCGAAGACGGGCTGCCATGCCTTCAGCTCGTCGTACAGCTCCTTCTCGACACCGCTCAGCGGCACGATCTTGTCGCTGCCGATCGTCACCAGCACGAGCCGCCCCCGGTACGGCTCGTCCAGCCCGGTCACCCGCTCCCAGGCGATGAGCCGCCTGTCGTCGGCCCAGGCGAGCAGCTGGCCGCCGCGGACCTTGGTGATCTCCTTGCCGGTACGGGGATCGCGGATCGAGGAGTACGACTTGCCGGGGGCGACCTCCTTCGTCAGACCGAGCGCGGCGAGCCGGCCGTTCGGGGACAGCCGTGCGGCGACGTCCGCCCGCAGATACTTCTCGTCCGCCGGGGCGGCGATCCTGGTGCCGTCGAGGCCGTAGTACTGCTGCATCCCGTCCCGCTCGCCGATGACCTGCGCGTACACCTGGTCGCCGGTACGGCTGTAGGAGAAGTCCCCGCGCGAGAGGTCGTTGCGGTCGGATGCGACCCCGGTCCAGGTGCCCTTGCCGGAAGCCAGGTCGAAGTCGTAGAAGCCGGTCCGGCTCGACGCGGCGAACGTGGGTCCCCAGTCCCAACCGCCCTTGGCGTTCTGGACCTTGGCCCGCCGATCGGGGTTCTCGTCGTAGGTCGTCGCCAGGAGCCGGGTCCCGTCGTACGAGAACGCGAGCGCGCCGACCCCGTGTTCGACCGGGATCCACCGCTCGACCTTCCTCGTCGCGAGGTCGAGCAGGCCGATCCGGCGGACGGGCAGGGTCTGCTCCAGCACGGCGGCCGTCCGCAGGCCCGGCGCGACGGCGACGAAGGACCACCGGGAGTCCTTCACATACCTGCCGGTCCCCGGGTCGAGCAGCCGGTACGTGCGTACGCCGATGCCCCGGTCGTCCGTCTGCGGCACGGTCCGCCAGGTGTAGTACGCGGCGAGCGCCGCCTGCCCGGCCGCGATCAGGTCGCGCGGCGGTGACTGGTCCGGGTGCCCGGTGATCCCGTCCCGCTGCACGACCCCGGACGGACGCACATCGCGCTTCCCGGAGTCCAGCAGCGGCACCGCCACCGCGACCGCGACCACGGCGGCCGTCGCGGCGGCCACGAAGGCGAGCCTGCGGGTACGGCGGCGCCGGCGGACGGCCAGCACCCGGTCGGCGAAGCCCGGTCCCGCCGGCGACTGTTCGGCGGCCTGTTCGCGCAGGGTGTCCCGGACGAGTTCCTCGACGTTCACGGCCGCACCTCCACGGGCGAGTAGTCACGGGACGGCGGCTGTGCGCGGCCGTGGTCCGGGTCGAGGGCGGCCAGTTCGGGGGCGAGGGTGCGCAGCCGGGCCAGGGAGCGGTGGGTGGTGGACCGTACGGTGCCGACGGAGCAGCCGAGCAGCCGCGCCACGTCGGCCTCCGGGAGGTCCTCGAAGTAGCGCAGGACCAGCACGGTGCGCTGGCGGGCGGTGAGCCGGGACAGCGCCGTGCGCAGGACGAGGCGCAGTTCGGCGGCGGACGCGGTGTCGGGAGCCGGTGGGCTCTCCGGGGGTTCGGCGACGCTGAGTTCGCGCCGGCGCCACTTCAGACGCCAGCGGCCGATCTGCTGCCGGTAGAGGACCTGCCGTACATAGGCCTCGGGTTCGTCGATGCGGTGCCAGCGGCCCGCCGCCTTGATCAGGGCGTTCTGCAGCAGGTCCTCGGCCGCGTGCCGGTCGCCGCCGGCGAGCAGCACGGCGGTCCTCAGCAGCGCCGAGGACCGGCTGTCCACGAACTCCCGGAAGCTCTCGTCCAGTTCCGCATCCATCGTCACCTTCTCTTCCCCCGGGCCCACCTCGTGTCCGGGCCCTGTACCCGTGGTGACGCGTGCGGAGTGGCATCACTATGCCTGTCCGGCGCGAATATATTCACCCGCACTCCGTGCGCACGCTGCCGTACGTTGGCCCCGTGAGCCGCCCCCTGCTGTTCCTGGACGTCGACGGCCCCCTCAACCCGTACGCGGCGCAGCCCGAGCGGCGCCCCGAGGGCTATACGACGATCCGTGCGACCGTCCGCCCCGGGCGCCCCCTGCGGGTGTGGCTGAACCCGTCCCACGGCCCCGCGCTGCTCGCCCTCGGCTACGAGCTGTGCTGGGCGACCACCTGGATGGCCGAGGCGAACCACTGGATCGCCCCGGTCGTGGGCCTGCCCGCGCTGCCCTACGTCGACTTCGGCAAGGGCCTGCTGGCGGAGCGGCCGGACGGCGTGCACTGGAAGACGGAGGCGATCGTGGCGTACGCCGAGGGGCGGCCGTTCGCCTGGGTGGACGACGAACAGAGCCCGGCGGACACGCTGTACGTCCGCGCCCACCATCCCGGCCCGGCCCTGCTGCACCACGTCGATCCCCGGATCGGGCTGCGGGAGGGCGACTTCGCCGCGCTGGCGGAGTTCCGGGGATCCCTGCCACAGGACAGCTGAACGCCCTCCCGCCGCATGGGGGCAGGAGGGCGCTCTTCCCGATCGGAAACGGAACGGGCGGCCACCCTCCGGTGACCGCCCCGCACCGAGACTCCGTACCACCGCCGTCCCGTCAGGACGGCGGTGCTTCCCGGACCATGAGCGGGCCGATGATCGCGTCCAGCTCGGCGTCCGTGAGGGGGCCGCCGGTGCCCAGGCCCTCCCAGCGTTCCATTTCCCGGAGGCGTTCCACCGGGACGTGGTAGGCGCTGAAGAAGTGGACCATGAGCTGGAAGACCTTGAAGTCGTCCCCCATCTCCCGCATCACCGAGCGCGCGGCCTCGGAGGCCGGCCGGCCCTCCTCGCCGAGCCCGCGCAGGCCGGCCACGATCGCCGTTCGGTCGGTCACTTCCTGAACACCACCTTCGCCGCCGTGTACTCGCCGGGCGAGCCGACGGTCTCCTCGATGGTCACCTTGGTGAAACCGTACTTCGCGGCCATCTTTCCGGTGAACGTCAACCGGGCGGCGTCCCCGTCAGTTGTGGCTGTGCAGGATCTCGTTCAGGCCGCCCCAGACCGCGTTGTTCGGGCGGGCCTCGACGGCGCCGGTGACCGAGTTGCGGCGGAAGAGGATGTTGGAGGCGCCGCTCAGGTCGCGGGCCTTGACGATCTGGCCGTCGGGCATGGTGACCCGGGTGCCCGCGGTGACGTACAGGCCGGCCTCGACCACGCACTCGTCGCCGAGCGCGATGCCGACGCCCGCCTCGGCCCCGACCAGGCAGCGCTCACCGATGGCGATGATCACGTTGCCGCCGCCGGAGAGAGTGCCCATGGTGGAGGCACCGCCGCCGATGTCCGAGCCGTTGCCGACGACCACACCGGCCGAGATACGGCCCTCGACCATCGACGTGCCGAGCGTGCCGGCGTTGAAGTTGACGAAGCCCTCGTGCATGACGGTCGTGCCCTCGGAGAGGTGCGCGCCGAGGCGGACCCGGTCGGCGTCGGCGATGCGCACGCCCTTCGGGACGACGTAGTCCGTCATCCGCGGGAACTTGTCGATGGAGGTCACCTGGAGGTGCAGGCCCTCGGCGCGGGCGTTCAGGCGGACCTGCTCGATCTCGTCGACGGCGACCGGGCCGAGGGAGGTCCAGGCGACGTTGGCGAGGAAGCCGAACTGGCCGTCCAGGCTCAGGCCGTGCGGCTTGACCAGGCGGTACGAGAGCAGGTGCAGACGCAGGTAGACGTCGTGCGCGTCGATCGGCTTCTCGTCGATCGAGGCGATGACCGTGCGGACCGCGACGACCTCGACGTTGCGGCGGGGGTCCGGGCCGATCGCCTTGGCCGCACCCTCGCCGAGGAGTTCCACGGCCTGCTCGGCGGAGAGCGTCTCGGTACCGGCCGGGCCGGGCTCGGCGACCAGCGCGGGGGCGGGGAACCAGGTGTCGAGAACGGTGCCGTCGGCGGCGATGGTGGCGAGCCCGGCGGCCACGGCGCCGGTGGGACGAAAAGCAGTCGTGTCGGTCATGAGGGCAACCTAACCGGCCGGGGGCCAGGGAGGCGAACCAGCGTGCGGGGCGTCTCGGAGGGCGGGCCGCGAAGACGCGCCCGGGCGGCCCGCACTCCCCCGTGGTCCGGGCCGCCCGGGATCGGGGGGTGGTGTCAGGGGCGCTTGCCGGCCTTGTCCACCACCGCCGTCGTGAGCCGCTCGCCGACGGTGACGACCTTGCCGTTCACGATCACGCGCGAGCCCATGAGGTGGTAGGTCCGCGGGTCGATCAGAAACTGGTCGGCCCTCCTGACCTTGCTGTTGCCGTCCAGGTCGTAGTTCAGGGCGACGGAATTGCGGCCGGTGGGCGTGTCGATCAGGTTGCCCGCGATGCCGTACAGCCACGGGCGCGCGTTGGGGCGCGCGAGGTCGTAGCGGGAGCGGAGCCGGAAGGCGACGGGGAAGGTGTCCGCGATGGGGGTCCCCCCGCGCGAGCGCATTCGAGCGTGGGGGAGTCGGCGGCGGCGGTGTCGCCGAGCCTGCGCGCCGCGTACCGGTGGATGTCGGGCGCGTAGCGATCGTAGAGCCGGGCGAAGAGCTCCGGTTGTTCCAGTGACTGGGCGACGGTCTCCGCGTCGTCCCCCGCCTGTGCCGTGGCCGGCGGCGGTCCGCTCACGAGGGCTCCCCCTGGTTCGTCGGTGCGTGCGTGTCGCCCCCTGTTCCCCGATGGCCGCCGGAGGGTTCACGGTGCCCCGGCCGGCTCGGCGGGAAGGGGAGCGGCAGACGCGTTCCGCTCAGGGAATCACGCGCCCCAGCATCTCCCGCGCGTACCGCTCGTCGTACGGCGTCCCCGTCAGCAGCACCTGGAGGCAGATCCCGTCCATCAGCGCGACCAGTGCCCGCGCCGTGACCGGGTCGGTGCGCCGTGCCAGCCGTTCGGCGAGGTCGTCGGCCCACTCGGCGGCGACGGGGCGCAGGGCCGGGCGGCGCAGGGCGGCGAGGTAGAGCTCGTACTCCAGCTCCACGGCGGTCGGGTCCCCGTTCAGCCAGTCGCCGAGAATCCGGGCGAGGGCGGTGGCGAGGTCCGCCGAGGAGTCGTCCAGTCCGCCGCGCGAGGCGATCACCTTGGCGAAGCCCTCGTTGGCCTGCCGCAGCGCGGCGACCATCAGCTCGTCGAGGGTCGTGAAGTGGTACGTCGTCGAGCCGAGCGGTACGTCCGCCGCGGCGGCGACGGAGCGGTGGGAGAGCCCGGCGAGCCCCTTCTCCCCCACCACGCGGATCGCCGCCTCGATGATCCGCTGCCGGCGTTCAGGGTCGTAACGGCGTGGCATCAGTGCGCGCCTCCCAGGTTCAGGACCACCACTCCGCCGATGATGAGCACGATCCCGGCGACCTTGACCAGGCTCAGCCCCTCCCCGAACAGCAGCAGGCCGAGTACGGCGATGGCCGCGGTGCCGGCTCCGGACCAGATCGCGTACGCCGTGCCGATCGACACGGTCTTCAGCGTCGCGGCCAGGAGCAGGAACGACACCACATATCCCAGTGCCGTCACCAGCGAGGGCCAGAGTCTGCTGAAGCCCTCGCTGTACTTCATCGCCGTCGTCGCGGCGACCTCGGCGGCTATGGCGCCGGCGAGCGTCAGGTATCCCATGTGTACGAGTGTACGCAACGTTGTGTACGACCGTACACAACAGCCGTGGCACAGCGCACCCGCGGGAGGGTGCCGAGAGCCACGCGTGAACTCCCCTGCGCCCACAGGAAGATGTTCAATTCTCATAGAAACCGCTAGCTGAAACGGCTCCCCGCGGCCACGCCACTCCACTAGTGTGTGCACCTCTGTGATCCATCACCGCTTCACACTTCACCCACCTCTCCCTCACACCCCCGGCTGCCGCTGCCTTGGCGCCGCTGGAGGAAAAGCGCATGCCAGAAAACACCCCCCAACCTCCGCCGCACCCCTCGTGGGAGAACGGCTGGGTCCCCGACACCTCCCGGCCTCCCGGAACCCGAAGACTCTGGCTGGCCGGCACGCTGGCGATCGCCACGGTCGTCGCCTGCATCACCGCGATAGCCGTCAGCCGCACCACCCCTGACCAGGCGTCGGCGACGCCTCCCCCGCCGACCGACGCGACCCTCGACCACGGCCCCGGCCTGCTCTCCTTCGCCTCACCGACGCCGACGGGACCGGCCACCCCCGCGAAGGACAAGTCGGGCATGCTGACGACTTCGCCGGCCTCGTCCTCCTCCGCCACGGCGTCGGCCGCGGCACCGGGCACCACCCCGAAGTCCTCGCCGTCCAGCGCGAAGCCCACCAAGTCCTCGCCGTCCAAGGGAAGTTCGGGCGGCTCAGGTGGTTCGGGCGGCTCGGGCGACTCCCCGCAGCAGTCCCCCACCCACAAATCGGTCCGCTCGGTCAACTACCCGGACCGCTACTGGCATGTGAGCGACGGCTACGTGAAGCTCGACCCGGTCCGCGGCTCGGAGTCCCGCGAGGACTCCACGTTCACCGTCGTCAAGGGCCTTGCGAACAGCTCCTGTTACTCGTTCAGGACGTCCGACGGGAAGTACCTGCGCCACCGCAACTTCGTGCTGCGCGCCGACCGCAGCGACGGCTCGTCCCTCTTCCACCAGGACGCCACCTTCTGCGCCCGGACCTCGGCCTACTCCGGCGCGGTCATGCTGGAGTCGGTGAACTACCCCGGCCGCTTCCTGCGCCACCAGAGCTTCCAGCTGAAACTGGTCTCCTACCAGAGCAGCGACCTCTACCGCGCGGACTCGGCGTTCCGCCTGGTTGATCCCCTGGCCTGAGCACACGAAAAGCGGCGGCACCTGCCCGGTGCCGCCGCTTTTTCGCTACGCGGGTGTCAGACGTTGAACCCGAGCGCCCGCAGCTGCTCACGACCGTCGTCGGTGATCTTGTCGGGGCCCCACGGGGGCATCCAGACCCAGTTGATGCGCAGTTCGTTGACGAGACCGTCCGTGGCGGACTTGGCCTGGTCCTCGATGACGTCGGTCAGCGGGCAGGCCGCCGAGGTCAGGGTCATGTCGATCGTCGCGATGTTCGCGTCGTCGATGTGGATGCCATAGATCAGGCCGAGGTTGACGACGTCGATGCCCAGCTCGGGGTCGACGACGTCGTACAGCGCCTCACGGAGTTCTTCCTCCGAGGCCGGCTTCATCTCAACGGTCTCGCTCATGCCGTCTTCCTTTCGGCGTCGGCGCCACCCAGCGCCTGGGCCGTCGCGTCCTTCCACGCCATCCAGCTCAGGAGGGCGCACTTGACCCGGGCCGGGTACTTGGAGACACCGGCGAACGCGACCGCGTCCTCCAGCACCTCCTCCATCGCGTCGTCGGGTTCGAGCCTGCCCTTGGACTGCATCAGCTCCAGGAAGGTCTCCTGGATCTGCTGCGCGTCGGCCAGCTCCTTGCCGACCAGGAGGTCATTCAGTACGGAGGCGCTCGCCTGGCTGATCGAGCAGCCCTGGCCCTCGTACGAGACGTCCTCGATCGTCGTGCCGTCGTACTTCACTCGGAGGGTGATCTCGTCGCCGCACGTCGGGTTCACATGGTGTACCTCGGCATCGCCATCCCTGAGACCACGCCCGTGCGGGTGCTTGTAGTGGTCCAGGATGACTTCCTGGTACATCGAGTCCAGCTTCACGGTTTCAGCTCACGCCCTTCAGCCGAAGAAGTTCCGTACGTGCTCCAGGCCCTCGACCAGTGCGTCGATCTCGGCCGGCGTGGAGTACAGATAGAACGACGCTCGCGTGGTCGCAGGAATTCCGTACCGCAGGCAGACCGGACGGGCGCAGTGGTGGCCGACCCGGACCGCGATGCCCTGCTCGTCGAGGACCTGGCCCACGTCGTGCGGGTGGATGTCCCCGAGGGTGAAGGAGATCGCGGCGCCCCGGTCCTCGGCCGTGGTGGGGCCGATGATCTTCAGATCGGGGACCTCGGCGAGCCGCCGTACCGCGTACTCGGTCAGCGCGTGCTCATGGGCGAGGATCTTGTCCATGCCGATCGAGTTGAGGTAGTCGATCGCCGCGCCGAGACCGACCGCCTGGGCGATCGGGGGGGTGCCCGCCTCGAACTTGTGGGGCGCCGGGGCGTAGGTCGAGGAGTGCATCGACACGGTCTCGATCATCTCGCCGCCGCCCAGGAAGGGGGGCAGGTCCTCAAGGAGCTCCTGGCGGCCCCAGAGGACGCCGATGCCCGTCGGGCCGCACATCTTGTGGCCGGTGAAGGCGACGAAGTCGGCCTGGAGTGCCTGGACGTCCAGCGGCATGTGGGGAGCCGCCTGGGAGGCGTCGATGCAGACCAGCGCGCCGACCTCCTGGGCGCGGCGGACTATCGCCTCGACCGGGTTGACCGTGCCCAGGATGTTCGACACCAGCACGAAGGAGACGATCTTCGTCTTCTCGGTGATGATCTCGTTGATGTTGGACAGGTCGAGGCGGCCGTCGTCGGTGAGGCCGAACCACTTCAGCTTCGCGCCCGTGCGCTGCGCCAGCAGCTGCCACGGCACGATGTTGGAGTGGTGCTCCATCTCCGTGATGACGATCTCGGTCTCGTGGTCCACCCGGTAGGGCTCGTCGGCCCAGCCGAGCATGTTCGCCACGAGGTTCAGCGACTCGGAGGCGTTCTTGGTGAAGATCACCTCGTCGCGGCTGGGCGCGTTGATGAACTCGGCGACCTTGTCGCGCGCGCCCTCGTACAGCGCCGTGGCCTCCTCGGCGAGCACATGCACACCGCGGTGGACGTTGGCGTTGTAGCGCTCGTAGTACTCACTGAGTGCGTCCAGCACCTGGCGCGGCTTCTGCGAGGTCGCCGCGTTGTCCAGGTACACGAGCTTCCGGTCGTCGTGGACCAGCCGGTCCAGGATGGGGAAGTCCTTGCGGATCGCCTCGGTGTCGAGGAGGCCCGGCAGCTGCGTCACGCGGATACGCCACCCTTCGTGTAAGCCTCGTAGCCCTCGTTCTCCAGCTTGTCGGCGAGCTCGGCACCGCCGGACTCGACGATGCGTCCGGCGGAGAAGACGTGGACGAAGTCGGGCTTGATGTAGCGCAGAATGCGCGTGTAGTGCGTGATGAGCAGGGTGCCCACCTCGCCGGTCTCGCGGACGCGGTTGACGCCCTCGGAGACGACGCGCAGGGCGTCGACGTCCAGGCCGGAGTCGGTCTCGTCGAGGATCGCGATCTTCGGCTTGAGCAGTTCCAGCTGGAGGATCTCGTGGCGCTTCTTCTCACCGCCGGAGAAGCCCTCGTTGACGTTGCGCTCGGCGAAGGAGGGGTCCATGGCGAGGCGCTCCATGGTCTCCTTGACCTCCTTCACCCAGGTACGCAGCTTGGGGGCCTCGCCGCGGACGGCGGTGGCGGAGGTGCGCAGGAAGTTGGAGACCGAGACGCCGGGGACCTCGACCGGGTACTGCATCGCGAGGAACAGGCCGGCGCGGGCGCGCTCGTCGACGGACATCTCCAGGACGTCCTCGCCGTCGAGGGTGACGGTGCCGCCGGTGATCGTGTACTTCGGGTGACCCGCGAGCGAGTAGGCGAGGGTCGACTTGCCGGAGCCGTTGGGGCCCATGATGGCGTGCGTCTCGCCCTGCTTCACGGTGAGGTCGACGCCCTTGAGGATCTCCTTCGTGGCGTTGTCGGCCTCGACGGTGACGTGCAGGTCGTGGATTTCAAGCGTTGCCATGGGTTCCTCAGGACTCCTGGGTGAGGGAGACGAGCACGTCGTCCCCTTCGATCTTTACGGGGTAAACGGGGACGGGGCGGGTGGCCGGGAGGCCGGACGGCTTGCCGGTGCGCAGGTCGAAGCTGGAGCCGTGCAGCCAGCACTCGATCTGGCAGTCCTCCACCTCGCCCTCGGAGAGCGAGACGTTGGCGTGGGAGCAGATGTCGTAGATCGCGAACACCTCTCCCTCGGTGCGGACGACCGATACCGGCGTGCCGTCGAGCTCCACCCGTTTCGGGGTGTCGTCCTCCAGCTCGCTCAGGCCGCAAGCGCGTACGAAGGTGGTCATGCGACCGCGGCCTCCAGCTCCTCCTCGATCTTGGCGAGCAGCCGCTCCTCGATGTCGGCGACGCCGATCTGCTGGACCAGCTCGGCGAAGAAGCCGCGGACCACCAGTCGGCGGGCCTCGTGCTGCGGGATGCCGCGGGCCATCAGGTAGAAGAGCTGCTCGTCGTCGAAGCGGCCGGTGGCGGAGGCGTGGCCGGCGCCGACGATCTCGCCGGTCTCGATCTCCAGGTTCGGCACCGAGTCGACCCGCGCGCCGTCCGTGAGGACCAGGTTGCGGTTCATCTCGTAGGTGTCGGTGCCCTCGGCCTTGGCCTCGATGAGGACGTCGCCGATCCAGACCGCGTGGGCCTGCTCGCCCTGGAGCGCGCCCTTGTAGGCCACGTTCGACTTGCAGTGCGGGGTGTTGTGGTCCACGAGCAGACGGTGCTCCTGGTGCTGCCCGGCGTCCGTGAAGTACAGGCCGAACAGCTCGGCCTCGCCGCCGGTGCCGGCGTAGGAGACCCGCGGGTGCAGCCGGACGACGTCGCCGCCGAAGGTGACGACGACCGACTTGAAGGAGGCGTCGCGGCCGATCAGGGCGTTGTGCTGGGCGACGTGCACGGCCTTGTCGTCCCAGTCCTGGACGGAGACGACGGTGAGCTTGGCGCCGTCGCCCAGGACGTACTCGACGTTGGCGGCGGTGACCACGTCGCCGGTGTGGTCGATGACGACGACGGCCTCGGCGAAGGCGCCCAGCTCGATGACCTGGTGGCCGTAGGAGACCCCGCCCTGGCCGTGCACGGTGATCCGGATCGGCTCGGTGAGCACCGTGTCCTTGGGGACGGTGACCACGCCGGCCTGCTCGAAGGCGGAGTACGCCTGGGCGGCGACCCGGTCCACCGGGGTGCCGGCCCGGCCGAGCCGGGGGTCGTCGCGGCCGACCAGCTCGACGGTGACGCCCTCGGGGGCCTCCACCGCGACCTTCAGGCCGTCGCCGGTGGCGACCGCCGTGCCGTCGTGCAGCCCGCGCAGGCGCTCCAGCGGGGTGAACCGCCACTCCTCCTCGCGGCCGTGCGGGACCGGGAAGTCCGCGACGTCGAAGGACGGGGGCGCGCTCATGCGCGTGGCGACGGTCGACTCGGCGGCGACCGCGATCGAGCCGGCGGTGGTGGAGCCCACCGGTGTGTTCTGAGCCTCAGCCATGGCTGTCGTAGTGCTCGCTTTCCGTTCCGTAAGTGGCTTGCTGGGAGAGGCGGTGGGGTTAGCCGACCGCGCCTTCCATCTGCAGCTCGATCAGCCGGTTGAGCTCCAGCGCGTACTCCATCGGCAGTTCCTTGGCGATCGGCTCGACGAAGCCGCGCACGATCATCGCCATCGCCTCGAACTCGGTCAGACCGCGGCTCATCAGGTAGAAGAGCTGGTCCTCGGAGACCTTGGAGACGGTCGCCTCGTGGCCCATGGACACGTCGTCCTCGCGGACGTCGACGTACGGGTACGTGTCGGAACGGGAGATCGTGTCGACGAGCAGCGCGTCGCACAGCACGTTCGACTTGGAGCCGTGGGCGCCTTCACCGATCTCGACCAGGCCGCGGTAGGACGTACGGCCGCCGCCGCGCGCCACGGACTTGGACACGATGTTGGAAGACGTGTTCGGCGCCATGTGGACCATCTTGGAGCCGGCGTCCTGGTGCTGGCCCTCGCCCGCGAAGGCGATGGAGAGGGTCTCGCCCTTGGCGTGCTCGCCCATCAGGTAGACGGCCGGGTACTTCATCGTCACCTTGGAGCCGATGTTGCCGTCGATCCACTCCATGGTCGCGCCCTCGTAGGCGACGGCGCGCTTGGTGACCAGGTTGTAGACGTTGTTCGACCAGTTCTGGATGGTCGTGTAACGGCAGCGGGCGTTCTTCTTGACGATGATCTCGACCACGGCGCTGTGCAGCGAGTCCGACTTGTAGATCGGGGCCGTACAACCCTCGACGTAGTGCACGTACGCGCCCTCGTCGACGATGATCAGGGTCCGCTCGAACTGGCCCATGTTCTCCGTGTTGATACGGAAGTAGGCCTGGAGCGGGATCTCCACCTGCACGCCCTTGGGCACGTAGATGAACGAGCCGCCCGACCACACCGCGCTGTTCAGCGACGCGAACTTGTTGTCGCCGACCGGGATGACGGTGCCGAAGTACTCCTTGAAGAGCTCCGGGTGCTCCTTCAGCGCGGTGTCGGTGTCCAGGAAGATGACGCCCTGCTCCTCCAGGTCCTCGCGGATCTGGTGGTAGACGACCTCCGACTCGTACTGGGCGGCGACACCGGCGACCAGGCGCTGCTTCTCCGCCTCCGGGATGCCCAGCTTGTCGTAGGTGTTCTTGATGTCCTCGGGCAGGTCCTCCCAGGACTCCGCCTGCTTCTCCGTGGAGCGCACGAAGTACTTGATGTTGTCGAAGTCGATCCCCGACAGGTCGGAACCCCAGTTCGGCATCGGCTTCTTCTCGAAGAGGCGCAGGCCCTTGAGTCGGAGCTTGGTCATCCACTCGGGCTCGGACTTCTTCTCGGAGATGTCGCGGACGACGTCCTCGTTGATGCCGCGCTTGGCAGAGGCGCCGGCCGTGTCGGAGTCGGCCCAGCCGTATTCGTACTTGCCCAGACCCTCGAGTTCGGGGTGGGCAGTCTCCGTGGGGAGCGTCATGCGGGGTTCCTCCCGGCCGTGCTAGCAGATGCGTCAGTGGAAATCTTGGGGATGTACGTCGTGCAGACGCCGTCGCCGTGCGCGATGGTCGCCAGCCGCTGGACGTGCGTTCCGAGCAGCTCGGCGAAGATCTCCGTCTCCGCCTCGCACAGCTGCGGGAACTGCTCCGCGACGTGGGCGACCGGGCAGTGGTGCTGGCACAGCTGTTCGCCGACCGGTGCGCTGCGCGCCGTTGCAGCGTACCCGTCCCTGCTCAGGGCCTTGGCCAGCGCTTCCGTGCGGTCGTCGGGGCTCACGGCCTCGATCGCCTTGCGGTAGGCGCCCGCCTGGGCGGCGATCCGGGCCCGCGCGAAGGCGGCGACCGCCTCCTGACCGCCCCCCTGCTCGGCGATCCAGCGCAGCGCGTCGGCGGCGAGGCTGTCGTACGACTGGTCGAAGGCGTCTCGCCCGCAGTCGGTGAGGGCGAAGACCTTGGCGGGCCGGCCGCGGGTCCGCGCGCCGTACACCCGCTGCTCGCGCGCCTCCACGACGTCGTCGGCGACCAGGGCGTCCAGGTGCCGGCGTACGGCCGCCGGGGTCAGGCCCAGGCGTCCGGCCAGCTCGGTGACGGTCGACGGGCCGTGGTCCAGGATCGACCGCGCGACCCGGTTGCGCGTCGAACGCTCACCGGTCGCGAGTTCCTCCTGCGGGGTTCCCGTGGGGGTCTCCCGAGCCTCGCCGACGTTTTTCACAACGCCATTGTTGCGTAATTCCTCAGAACCAGGCAAGCGGCGGCCGGACCGCCGGACGGTGCCCTGCGTCACTTAGGCATACCTAATCTGACCTGCGCAAACGATCTTTGATCGATCATCCCGCACGCAATCCGCTGGCGGTCGGCGGCCCCGTCCGGAACACTCCCCAACCATGCCCACACCCCCTCCGACCGGCCCTCTTGTCACCCGGGACACCCTCGCGAAGCAGCTTCGGATGCTCGGTGTCAAGACCGGCGAAACCCTCCTCGCACACACCTCGCTCAGTTCCCTCGGCTGGGTCAACGGCGGAGCCGTGGCGGTCGTAGAAAGTCTTCTCGACGCGCTCGGCCCGGACGGCACCCTGGTGGTCCCCACCCAGACCGGCGACCTCTCGGACCCCTCGGTGTGGCGCGACCCGCCGGTACCGGAGGAGTGGTGGGCGGACATCCGGGCGACCATGCCGTCGTACGACCCCCGGATCACCCCTGCGCGCGGGGTCGGCGTGATCCCGGAGACCGTGCGGACCTGGCCGGGGGCGCTGCGCAGCGCCCACCCGCAGACCTCCTTCGCGGCCGTCGGTCCCCGCGCCGCCGAGATCGTCGACGGCCACGCCCCCGACTGCCGGCTCGGCGAGCGCAGCCCCCTGGCCCGCCTGGAGAAGCTGGACGCGCGCGTGCTCATGCTCGGCACCGGCTATGCCACCTGCACCGGCTTCCACCTCGCCGAATACCGCATACCGTCGCCCCGGGTCCCGGTCGGCCGGCCCGCCCCGGGCGGCGGCTGGGAGGTGGTGACCGAGGTGTCGATCACCTCCGACCGCTTCGACGAACTGGGCTACGACTTCGAACGCGACCGGCCCGTCGTCGTCCGCGGGACGGTCGGCGCGGCCGAGGCGCGGCTCTTCCCCGTGCGTGAGGCGGTGGCCTACGCCGAGCGATGGCTGGCCGTACATCGACCCCGTGAGGAGGAGATCTAGCACCCGGCCGTCCGGGTGACGGCAGCCGTACCTAGACTCTGTCTCCATGCGAAGTGAGCCCGTGGTCCAGGTGCGGGACCTGGTGAAGCGGTACGGCACGAAAACCGCCGTGGACGGCCTCGACCTGGTGGCCCGGCCGGGTGTGACCGCCGTACTCGGACCCAACGGCGCGGGCAAGACGACGACGATCGAGACCTGCGAGGGGTACCGCAGGCCGGACTCCGGCGCGGTGCGCGTCCTGGGCCTCGATCCCGTACGTGAGTCCGCCGAGCTGCGCCCCAGAGTGGGCGTGATGCTCCAGTCCGGCGGCGTCTACTCCGGAGCCCGCGCGGACGAGATGCTCCGGCACGTGGCGAAGCTGCACGCGGATCCGCTGGACGTGGACGCGCTGATCGAGCGGCTGGGCCTCGGCGGCTGCGGCCGTACGTCCTACCGGCGGCTCTCCGGCGGCCAGCAGCAGCGCCTCGCGCTCGCCATGGCCGTGGTCGGACGCCCGGAACTGGTCTTCCTCGACGAGCCGACCGCCGGGCTCGACCCACAGGCCCGCCGGGCCACCTGGGACCTGGTGCGGGACCTGCGCACCGACGGCGTTTCGGTCATTCTCACCACCCACTACATGGAAGAGGCCGAGCAGCTCGCCGACGACGTCGCCGTCATCGACGCCGGCCGGGTGATCGCCCAGGGCTCCCCCGAGGAGCTGTGCAAGGGCGGCGCCGAGAACACCCTGCGGTTCACCGGCCGCCCCGGCCTCGACGTCGGCTCGCTGCTCAAGGCGCTCCCGGCCGACTCGGCGGCCGCCGAGCTGACACCGGGTTCCTACCGGATCATGGGCAAGGTCAATCCCCAGCTGCTGGCGACGGTGACCTCGTGGTGCGCCCAGCACGGGGTGATGCCGGACCGCATCTCGGTCGAACGCCACACGCTGGAGGACGTCTTCCTGGAGCTGACCGGCAAGGAGCTGCGCTCATGACCACCGCGACGGGCACCTACACCCCGAAGCCGGGTGCCGCCCCGCTGCCCCGCATGATCGCGGCGCAGGCGGCCCTGGAGACGAGAATGCTGCTCCGCAACGGCGAGCAGCTCCTGCTGACGGTGGTGATCCCCACACTCCTCCTCGTGCTCTTCAGCTCGGTGGACATCGTCGACACGGGATCAGGCAAGGCGGTCGACTTCCTCGCCCCCGGCATCCTCGCCCTCGCCGTCATGTCCACGGCGTTCACCGGCCAGGCCATCGCGACCGGCTTCGAGCGCCGCTACGGCGTCCTGAAGCGCCTGGCCTCCTCGCCGCTGCCCCGCTGGGGCCTGATGGCCGCGAAGACCGCGTCGGTCCTGGTCACGGAGATCCTCCAGGTGATCCTCCTGACGGTGATCGCCCTGGCCCTCGGCTGGTCCCCGCACGGAAACCCGCTCGCCGTCCTGCTCCTGCTGGTCCTCGGCACGGCCGCGTTCTCCGGCCTCGGCCTGCTGATGGCGGGCACCCTCAAGGCGGAGGCGACACTGGCCGCCGCCAACCTGGTGTTCCTCCTGCTCCTCGTGGGCGGCGGGGTCATCGTCCCGCTGGACAGGTTCGGCGCGACCGGACAGGACATCCTGGGCCTGCTGCCCATCTCCGCCCTGTCGGACGGACTCCGGGCCGTACTCCAGCACGGCGCCGGCATGCCATGGAGCGACCTGGGGATCCTCGCGGTGTGGGCGGTGGCGGGTCTGGGGGCGGCAGGCCGGTTCTTCCGCTGGGAGTGAGCGTCCGAGGAAACCGAGGAGCGGGCATGACAGCACGGTCGGTGTCAGGTCCGCGAACCGCTCGGTGACCATCCCGACGTGGTCGGCACCCTGATCCGTCTCGGACGGTTGCACCGCGACACGGGGGCGACCGGCGAGTCGTACGACGTTCTCGAGCGGGCCCGCCGGATGGCCGTGGCCGCGATGGGCCCCGACCACCCGTACGTGGCCGACGCCGAAGCCGATCTCGCCGAGACACTGCACGCACAGGACGACCGGGACGGCGCGGTCGACCGGCTGCGGGCGGCCGTGCGGCGCTACGAGGCGGCGTACGGCACCGACCACGTGCTCACCGTGCGCGCCCGGACCCGGCTGCACCTGCTGGAGACGCCACGCTCCGACGGCTGACCGGCCCGAACGCGACAGCGGGCCCCCACGTGAATTCGTGCACAAGCGGCGCCCTACCATGGTGGGCGTGCCAAAGCTGACCCCCGCCGATGCCGTAGCGGCCGTGCGCAACCCGCTCGCCTTCATCGCCGACCGCTGGACCCCTGATCCCCGGACCGTCCGGCGCGCGGCCCTCGCCGCACTCGTCATGTCGGTGGTCATCGTGGTCACCGGCGGCGCGGTCCGGCTCACCGGCTCCGGCCTCGGCTGCCCGACCTGGCCCGAGTGCACCGACGGCTCGCTGACCCCGACGACCACGCTGAGCTACCACAGCGCCATCGAGTTCACGAACCGCATGCTGACCTATGTGCTGTGCGCGGCGGTCGGGTGGGCGATCATCGCCGCCCGGTCCCAGAAGCCGTACCGGCGTAGCCTGACCCGGCTGGGCTGGGCGCAGTTCTGGATCGTGATGAGCAACGCGGTTCTCGGCGGTGTCGTGGTCCTGGTCGGCCTCAACCCGTACACCGTCGCCGCCCACTTCCTGCTGGCGACGGCCCTCATCACGGTGGCCGCCCTCATGTGGCAGCGCACCCGCGAGGGCGACGGCGAGCCGCGCCCGCTGGTCGGCAAGGCCGTGCAGCAGCTGGTGTGGGCCCTGGTGGTCGTGTCGCTGCTGCTCATCGCGGTGGGCACGGTGGTGACCGGCGCCGGACCGCACCCGGGCGACTCCGGCGAGGTGGAGCGCATCGACGTCAGCTGGGAGGGCGTCGCCGAGCTGCACGCGGTCCTGGCCTGGATCGTGGTCTCGCTGACCTTCGCGCTCTGGTTCTTCCTGCGGGGCGTCAACGCCCCCCAGGGGCCGCGCGACCGCACCCGTGACCTCTTCCTGATCCTGCTCGGCCAGGGCGTGATCGGTTACGTCCAGTACTTCACGCATCTGCCCACGGTCCTGGTGGGCTTCCACATGTTCGGCTCCTGCCTGGTGTGGATCGGCGTGTTGCGCGTCCTGCTCTCCCTGCGGGAACGCGCCGAGGCAACAGCCGAGGTGCCCGCTCAGTCGTACGACGCCGTGAGCGCGTCGGTGGCCGGCCCCCAGTAGTCCCGGGCCGGCCGGGTCCTGCGCGCCGTTCACTCCCCCGGCGGGCGGCGCGGGGTCGTCGCGGCGACGGCTCCGGCCCGCGCGTACGACGCAGTCGCCGGGTTCCCGGTTCGGCAGCGGCGGTAACGGCAGCGGCGTCCCGGTCGGCATGCGCCCGGTCCCGGCGGCTCAGTCCAGGCCGTACACCCGCCTCGCGTTCCCCGCCGCGATCAGCTTGGCCACACGCTGTGCGTCGCCGAGCGACCAGGCGCCCTCGGCGACCCAGGTGCCGAGGACCCGGGCGAGGGACTCGCGGAAGAGCCGGGCGCCGACGACGTGCAGTTCGGGCAGGCCGTGGGCGCCGCTGGAGAAGAGGATCTTGCCGAAGGGGGCCAGTTCCAGGATCTCGGCGAGGATCGTCGCGGCCCTGGCCCCGGTGCGGATCAGGGCCGCGCCGGAGTCGGCGTAGACGTGCGGGAAGACGCCGGCCAGGTGGGCGGCGTGACGGTGGTAGGGGTAGCCGTGCAGCAGGACCAGGTCGGTGCCGAGGCCCGCGGTGGCCCGGACGAAGTCGGTCAGCAGGACCGGGTCGGTACGGTCGATCCGGGCGCCGGGCTCGCCGAGGCCCGCGTGCAGCTGGAGCGGGAGACCGGAGGCCACGGCGATCCACAGCAGGTGCCGCAGGAGAACCGGGTCGGTCAGCTCGCCGCCGACCCGGCGGGCCGCCAGCCAGCGGCCCGCGGCGCCTCGCACCTCACCGGGTCCGGGCGGTTCGGGGGCCAGCGCGAGGCCGTGCCGCAAGCCGGCGACGGAGGTGAAGGCGACCGCGTTCGCCGCCGCGCCGTGCACCGACTCGGCGAGGTTGGCGAGGAAGGACTCGACGGTCCCGGAGGTGTCGGCGACCTGCTCGGCCAGCAGCTCAAGCCGGACGATCTCCCTGGCCTGGGCGGCGCCGGTGGACGCCAGCTCCGCGGGGCCGGTGAGGTCGCCGGGGAGGCCGGTGTCGACGAGGTAGGTGGTGATGCCGCTGCCGCGCAGCAGGCGCCGCCCCGCCTCCAGGACGCCGAGTTCACGGCGCCGGGCGAGGTAGCGGGCGGGCGGGCAGTGGGGTTCCAGACCGAGGAGCGGGGGGCACCAGCGCCGTACCGCGAAACCGGTCTGGGTGTCGAAGAGGGTGGTGCCGGCGGCCGGGGGGCCTTCGGTGCGGGCGAGCTGGGTCTCGAAGGTGCCCAGGCCTAGCTCCGTACGCAGCACTCCGTGGCAGTACTGGTCCACCAGGGACGGTGTTTCGATCATCCGGGCTCCCCCGTGGACGGCTGCATACCGTCTTAACGGGTGAACGGGGATTGAGGTCGCGGTCGAGGGTGGGTGGTACCGGTTGTACGGCGGCTGCGGACCGCATAGCTGGTCGCGGCCACGCGGCTGAGCCGCATGTCGGATACCGCGCGGTGCCCCTGAAAACTGCTGTTCAGCCGCCGATTTGAATGCCGGCCATCCGCTTCCACTCGTAAGGCCCCGTCCGGACCTTCGCCGCGAACTCGCCGTCGAAGGACTCGTGGACGGTGATGCCCGCCTTCTCCACCGCCTGCCGGGCGATCTCGGTGCTCGGGGCCACCAGGTCGCCCCAGCCGCCGTCCTCGCCGACGAGGACGATGCGGGCGCCGCGTTCGCCGATGTGGGCCACCTGGCCCTCGGCGCCGCCGTGGGCCTTGGCGAAGGTGCCGATCTGCTTGGCGAGGCGCGCGACCTTGCGCTCGGCCTTCTGGTCAACCTGCTGCGTGTCTGCCATGAGCAGGATGCTACTCACGAGTAGATCGACTGGCGAGGGCAGGGCGGTGTGACGTGGGCCCGCACGGGTCGGTGCGGGGTCAGCGCAGGAAGGGGTCCACGGCCACCGCCACGAACAGCAGCGACACATAGGTGATGGACCAGTGGAACAGGCGCATCTCCTTGAGCTTCCCGCCCGCCACCTCGGCCTTCGCGCGGTTCTGGAGCGCGTGCGCCTCCCAGAGCCACCAGCCGCCCGCCACCAGGGCGACCAGTGTGTAGAACCAGCCGGTGTAGCCGAGGGGGGTGAGGAGCAGCGACACCGCGACCATCACCCAGCTGTAGATGACGATCTGCTTGGCGACCACCTTGTTGGAGGCGACCACCGGCAGCATCGGCACGCCCACGCGCGCGTAGTCGTCCTTCACCTTCATGGACAGCGGCCAGTAGTGCGGCGGTGTCCAGAAGAACATGACGAGGAAGAGGATGACCGGCGCCCACGACATGGAGTCCGTGACGGCCGACCAGCCGATCAACACCGGCAGACAGCCGGCGATGCCGCCCCACACGATGTTCTGCGAGGTACGCCGCTTGAGGATCATCGTGTAGACGACGACGTAGAAGAGGAGCGCTCCGAGTGACAGCCAGGCGCTCAGCCAGTTGACGGTGAAACCGAACAACAGCGTGGAGACGACCGCCAGGGTGATGCCGAAGGCGAGGCACTCGCGCGGACTGACCATGCCGGTCACCAGGGGCCGCTGCGAGGTGCGGTCCATCAGCGCGTCGATGTCCCGGTCGATGTACATGTTGAGCGCGTTGGCGCCGCCCGCGGAGAGGTACCCGCCGACGCAGGTGAGCAGGACCAGCGTCATATCGGGCACACCCTGCTGCGCCAGGAACATCACCGGAACGGTGGTGATGAGCAGCAGCTCGATGATCCGCGGCTTGGTCAGCGCCACGAAAGCTTTGACACGGGCCCCGAACGGCCGGTGACTCGGGCTCTCGCTCGCACCGAGTACCCCCGCTGGACGGGATTCGACGGCCGTCACGCACACCCCTGACAGAGACATCCCAGCAAGCCTCCCCGTGTGAAGTCCCGGTAAAGGCTCGCGCGTACCACGCCACTTTAGACGTTGCCCATACCCCGACCTTCGCGGGGGTGGGGTCGTGTTGGCAGGCGTCTCCGGAGAGCCGGGAGGGGGCTCGGTTGAGCAGTCAGATGAGCGGCTCCGTATTCATGTGCCGAACGCCTTCCGGGCCAGTCGGGAGGCGGATCCCCGCAAGGCCCGGCAGTCTGGAAACACTCGAAAAAACGCACGTCCTTACGGGGGTAGGCTCGACAGCGGCCGGTGGGCACCCAGTGCACCGGCAGCCGGTGTGGGCGTGTGCCCGTGGACCGGTAACCGAACATGTGGAGAGGAGCCCTGACCCAGGGTGAGCACCAAGCCGACCACCACAGACCTCGACTGGACCGAGTTGGACCAGCGGGCCGTCGACACCGCCCGCGTCCTGGCCGCCGACGCCGTACAGAAGGTCGGCAACGGCCATCCGGGTACGGCGATGAGCCTGGCGCCGGCCGCGTACACCCTCTTCCAGAAGGTGATGCGGCACGACCCGTCCGACCCCGACTGGGTGGGCCGCGACCGTTTCGTGCTGTCCGCCGGTCACTCGTCGCTGACCCTCTACACACAGCTCTACCTGGCCGGCTTCGGCCTGGAGCTGGAAGACCTGGAGTCCTTCCGGACCTGGGGCTCGAAGACCCCGGGCCACCCGGAGTACGGCCACACCAAGGGCGTCGAGACCACCACCGGACCCCTCGGCCAGGGTGTCGCCAACGCCGTCGGCATGGCCATGGCCTCCCGCTACGAGCGCGGCCTGTTCGACCCGGACGCGCCGCAGGGCGAGTCCCCCTTCGACCACTTCGTCTACTGCATCGCCGGTGACGGCTGCCTCCAGGAGGGCATCTCCGCCGAGGCGTCCTCGATGGCCGGCCACCAGAAGCTCGGCAACCTGGTCCTGCTGTGGGACGACAACCACATCTCGATCGAGGGCGACACCGAGACGGCCGTCTCCGAGGACACCGTCAAGCGGTTCGAGGCGTACGGCTGGCACGTCCAGCGCATCGCCCCGAAGCCGGACGGCGACCTGGACCCGCACGCCATCTACAACGCGATCGAGGCCGCGAAGAAGGTGACGGACAAGCCGTCCTTCATCGCGATGCGCTCGATCATCGCCTGGCCCGCCCCGGACGCGCAGAACACCGAGGCCGCCCACGGCTCGGCGCTCGGCGAGGACGAGGTCGCGGCCACCAAGCGCGTCCTCGGCTTCGACCCGGCCAAGCACTTCGACGTCGCCGAGGAGGTCATCGCCCACACCCGCGCGGCCGGTGAGCGCGGCGCGGCCGCGAAGGCCGAGTGGGAGAAGTCGTTCCAGCTGTGGCGTGACGGCAACGCCGAGCGCGCCGCCGAATTCGACCGCATCGCCGCCGGCGAGCTGCCCAAGGGCTGGGAGGAGAAGATCCCGGTCTTCGAGCCCGGCAAGGGCGTCGCCACCCGCGCGGCCTCCGGCAAGGTGCTCCAGGCACTCGGTGCCGTGATCCCCGAGCTGTGGGGCGGCTCCGCCGACCTGGCCGGGTCGAACAACACGACCATCGACAAGGACAGCTCGTTCCTGCCGGCGGACAACCCGCTGCCGGGTGCGAACCCCTACGGCCGCACCATCCACTTCGGTATCCGCGAGCACTCCATGGCCGCGGAGATGAACGGCATCACCCTGCACGGCAACACCCGTGTCTACGGCGGTACGTTCCTCGTCTTCTCCGACTACATGCGCAACTCCGTGCGGCTGTCGGCACTGATGCACCTGCCGGTGACGTACGTGTGGACCCACGACTCCGTCGGTCTCGGCGAGGACGGCCCGACGCACCAGCCGGTCGAGCACCTCGCCTCGCTGCGCGCCATCCCCGGTCTGAACGTGGTCCGCCCGGCCGACGCCAACGAGACCGCGATCGTCTGGCGCGAGATCCTCAGGCGCTACACCAAGGTCTTCGGCAAGGGCGCCCCGCACGGCCTCGCGCTGACCCGCCAGGGCGTGCCGGTCTACGAGTCCAACGAGGACACGGTCAAGGGCGGTTACGTCCTCTTCGAGGCGTCGAACGGCACCCCCGAGGTCATCCTCATCGCCACCGGCTCCGAGGTGCACGTCGCCGTCGAGGCGCGCGAGCAGCTGGAGGCCGACGGCGTGCCCACCCGGGTCGTCTCCATGCCCTGCGTGGAGTGGTTCGAGGAGCAGGACCAGGGGTACCGGGACAGCGTGCTGCCGCCGTCCGTCAGGGCGCGGGTGTCGGTCGAGGCGGGTATCGGCCTCACGTGGCACAAGTACGTCGGGGACGCCGGCCGCATCGTTTCCCTGGAGCACTTCGGTGCTTCCGCCGACGGCAAGGTGCTCTTCCGTGAATTCGGCTTCACTGCCGAGAACGTGGCCGCCAAGGCCCGGGAATCCATCGCCGCCGCCCAGCGCTGACGCTCATATACGACACGTAGGAGATGTAATTCCATGACAGACGCACTCAAGCGCCTCTCCGAGGAGGGCGTCGCGATCTGGCTGGACGACCTGTCGCGCAAGCGGATCACGTCCGGCAACCTCGCCGAGCTGATCGACCAGCAGCACGTCGTGGGCGTCACCACCAACCCGACGATCTTCCAGAAGGCGATCTCGTCCGGTGACGGCTACCAGCAGCAGGTCACGGACCTCGCCGCCCGCAAGGTCACCGTCGAAGAGGCCATCCGCATGATCACCACGGCGGACGTCCGCGACGCCGCCGACATCCTGCGCCCGGTGTACGACGCGACCGGCGGCCAGGACGGCCGGGTGTCGATCGAGGTCGACCCGCGCCTGGCGCACAACACCAAGGCGACCGTCGCCGAGGCCAAGCAGCTGGCCTGGCTGGTGGACCGCCCCAACACGCTCATCAAGATCCCGGCCACCAAGGCGGGTCTGCCGGCGATCACCGAGGTCATCGGCCTCGGCATCAGCGTCAACGTCACGCTGATCTTCTCGCTGGAGCGCTACCGCGAGGTCATGGACGCCTACCTCTCCGGCCTGGAGAAGGCCAAGGAGCGCGGCCTCGACCTGTCGCTCATCCGTTCGGTGGCGTCGTTCTTCGTGTCCCGTGTGGACACCGAGATCGACAAGCGCCTGAACGACCTGGGCACCGACGAGGCGAAGGCGCTGCGCGGCAAGTCCGCCGTCGCCAACGCCCGGCTCGCCTACCAGGCGTACGAGGAGGTCTTCTCGACCTCCCGCTGGGGCGCACTGGAGAGTGCGGGCGCCAACAAGCAGCGTCCGCTGTGGGCGTCGACCGGTGTGAAGGACCCGGCGTACAAGGACACCCTGTACGTCGACGACCTGGTCGCGCCGAACACCGTGAACACCATGCCGGAGGCCACCCTCCTCGCGGTCGAGGACCACGGCGGCATCACCGGCGACACGATCACCGGCACCTACGAGCAGGCCCGCGCCGACCTCGACGCCGTCGAGCGGCTGGGCATCTCGTACGACGACGTGGTCCAGGTTCTGGAGGACGAGGGCGTCGAGAAGTTCGAGGCCTCCTGGAACGACCTGCTCAAGTCGACCCAGGCGGAGCTGGAGCGCCTGGCCCCCTCGGAGGGCTAAATTGTCGAGCAGCAACCCGCTGCGTGACCCCGCAGACCGACGGCTCCCGCGTGTCGCGGGACCGTCGGGTCTGGTGATCTTCGGTGTCACGGGCGACCTCTCCCGCAAGAAGCTCATGCCCGCGGTCTACGACCTCGCCAACCGGGGTCTGCTGCCGCCGGGCTTCTCCCTGGTCGGCTTCGCCCGCCGCGAGTGGGCCAACGAGGACTTCGCCGCCGAGGTCCACGACGCCGTCAAGGCACACGCCCGCACCCCGTTCCGCGAAGAGGTCTGGCAGCAGCTCATCCAGGGGATGCGCTTCGTCCAGGGCACCTTCGACGACGACGACGCGTTCGAGCGGCTCCGCTCCACCATCGAGGAGCTGGACAAGGCGCAGGGCACCGGCGGCAACTTCGCCTTCTACCTGTCCGTCCCGCCGCGCTCCTTCCCTGTCGTCATCCAGCAGCTGAAGAAGCACGGCCTGGCGGACCAGACCGGCGGCTCCTGGCGACGCGCGGTCATCGAGAAGCCCTTCGGCCACGACCTGAAGTCGGCCGAGGAGCTCAACAAGGTCGTGCACGAGGTGTTCGAACCGGACCAGGTGTTCCGGATCGACCACTACCTCGGCAAGGAGACCGTCCAGAACATCCTGGCGCTGCGCTTCGCCAACACCATGTTCGAGCCGATCTGGAACCGGTCCTTCGTGGACCACGTCCAGATCACCATGGCCGAGGACATCGGCATCGGCGGCCGCGCCGGCTACTACGACGGCATCGGCGCCGCCCGTGACGTCATCCAGAACCACCTGCTCCAGCTGATGGCCCTGACCGCGATGGAGGAGCCCGCCTCCTTCGACGCGGACGCGCTGGCCGCCGAGAAGGAGAAGGTGCTCGGCGCGGTACGGCTGCCGGACGACCTGGGCAGGCACACCGTGCGCGGCCAGTACGCGGCCGGCTGGCAGGGCGGCGAGAAGGTCACCGGCTACCTCCAAGAGGACGGCATCGACGGCAAGTCGAAGACCGACACCTATGCCGCGGTCAAGGTGGAGATCGACAACCGCCGCTGGGCGGGCGTCCCCTTCTACCTGCGCACCGGCAAGCGCCTGGGCCGTCGCGTCACCGAGATCGCGGTGGTCTTCCAGCGGGCCCCGCACTCCCCCTTCGACCACACGGCGACGGAGGAGCTGGGCCAGAACGCGATCGTCATCCGCGTCCAGCCCGACGAGGGCATCACGGTCCGCTTCGGCTCCAAGGTGCCGGGCACCTCGATGGAGATCCGGGACGTGTCGATGGACTTCGCCTACGGCGAGTCGTTCACCGAGTCCTCGCCGGAGGCCTACGAGCGGCTGATCCTGGACGTGCTGCTCGGCGACTCCAACCTCTTCCCGCGTACGGCGGAGGTCGAGCTGTCCTGGAAGATCCTCGACCCGATCGAGGAGTACTGGGACCAGCACGGCAGGCCCGCCCAGTACCCGTCGGGCACCTGGGGTCCCGCCGAGGCCGACGAGATGCTCGCACGAGACGGACGGAGCTGGCGCCGGCCATGAAGATAGACCTCACGGACACCACGGCCGGCAAGGTCAACAAGGCGCTGGTACAGGGCCGCCGGGCCATCGGCACGCCCGCCGTGGGCATGGTGCTGACCCTCGTCATCGTCACCGACGAGGAGAACGCGTACGACGCCCTGAAGGCCGCCGGCGACGCCTCGCACGAGCACCCCTCGCGCACGCTGGTCGTCATCAGGCGCGTCTCCCGCTCCCCCCGCGACCGTACGACGTCCCGCCTGGACGCCGAGGTCAGGGTGGGCGCGGACGCGGGCTCCGGCGAGACGGTCATCCTGCGGCTGTACGGCGAGGTCGCCGACCACGCCGACTCGGTCGTGCTGCCGCTGCTGCTGCCGGACGCGCCGGTCGTCGCCTGGTGGCCGGTGAACGCCCCCGTCGACCCGGCGAAGGACCCGCTGGGCGCCCTCGCCCAGCGCCGGGTCACCGACACCTACTCCTCGGAACAGCCGGTACGGGAGCTGTCCGCCCGCGCGGACGCCTACACCCCCGGCGACACGGACCTGTCCTGGACCCGGATCACGCCCTGGCGCTCGATGCTGGCGGCGGCCCTGGACCAGGTGGTCTGCGAGGTCCAGGCCGTCGAGGTGGAGGGCGAGGAGTTCAACCCGAGCTGCGAGCTGCTGGCGATGTGGCTCGCGGACCGGCTGGACGTCCCCGTCAAGCGCTCCCTCTCGTCCGGCCCGGGTCTGACGGCGGTCCGTCTCGACACCAGCGAGGGCGCGATCGCGCTCGACCGCGCGGACGGCTCCCTCGCCACCCTGTCCATCGACGGCCAGCCGGACCGTGCGGTGGCGCTGAAGCGGCGGGAGACGTCCGAGCTGATCGCGGAGGAACTGCGGCGGCTGGACCCGGACGACACCTACGCGTCGGCGCTGCGGTTCGGCGTGGAGCGGCTGAACGCGTCGGCCTCCCCGGCTGCGGAACCGGAGGCTCCCGCGGCTCAGGCGCCAGAGACGTCGGCTGCTCAGGCGCCAGAGACGTCGGCTGCTCAGGCGCCAGAGGCGTCGCCCGCTCCGGCTCCGGAGGCGCCTGCCAAAGGAGAACCGGCCGTCGAAGCCGCTGCCGCGGAAGCTCCCGCGCCCGAAGCGGCGGCGAAGGAACCGCTGAAGAAGAGGGTGAAGTCGCCATGAGCACCCCTCAGCTGGTCGTGCACCACGACAAGGAGCTGATGGCGCAGGCCGCCGCGGCCCGCCTGATCACGAAGATCGTGGACGCCCAGGCCTCCCGGGGCGAGGCGTCCGTGGTCCTCACGGGCGGCCGCAACGGCAACGGCCTGCTCGCGGCTCTCGCGGCGGCTCCGGCGCGGGACGCCATCGACTGGGGCCGGCTCGACCTGTGGTGGGGCGACGAACGCTTCCTGCCCGAGGGCGACCCGGAGCGCAATGACACCCAGGCCCGCGAGGCCCTGCTCGACCAGGTCCCGGTGGACCCGAAGCGCGTGCACGCCATGCCCGCGTCGGACGGCCCCTGGGGCGCGGACGTGGAGGCGGCGGCCGAGTCCTACGCGGCGGAGCTGGCCCGCGCGGCCGGCCCGGAGAACCACGGCTCGGTACCGACCTTCGACGTCCTGATGCTGGGCGTCGGCCCGGACACCCACGTGGCCTCGCTCTTCCCGGAGCTGCCCGCGGTCCGGGAGACGGAACGCACGGTGGTGGGCGTCCACGGCTCCCCGAAGCCGCCGCCGACCCGGGTCTCCCTCACCCTCCCCGCCATCCGCTCGGCCCGCGAGGTCTGGCTGCTGGCCGCGGGCGAGGACAAGGCCGAGGCCGTCGCCATCGCCCTCTCGGGCGCGGGCGAGATCCAGGCCCCGGCAGCGGGCGCCCGGGGCCGCCAGCGCACCCTGTGGCTCCTGGACGCGGCCGCGGCGTCCCAGCTGCCGCGGTCGCTGTATCCGCCGGCTTCACCGTGACGAAGCCCTGAAAAGGAACCCGTACGGCCCGCGGCCGTACGGGTTCTTTCATGACCGGACCTAACGCCCCCGCAGCTCCCGGTACTTGGCCACCAGGGCCTTCGTCGACGCGTCCAGGCCGGGTACCTCCGCGCCCTCCGTCAATGCCGGTTCCACGCGCTTGGCGAGGACCTTGCCGAGCTCCACGCCCCACTGGTCGAAAGAGTCGATGTTCCAGACGGCGCCCTGGGTGAACACCTTGTGCTCGTAGAGGGCGACGAGCTGGCCGAGGACCGACGGGGTCAGGGCGCGGGCGAGGATGGTGGTCGTCGGGCGGTTGCCCTTGAAGGTCTTATGCGGGACCAGCTCTTCCGGCACGCCCTCCGCGCGGACCTCCTCCGCCGTCTTGCCGAAGGCCAGCGCCTGGGTCTGGGCGAAGAAGTTCGCCATCAGCAGGTCGTGCTGCGCCTTGAGCTCACCGCTCAGCTCGGCGACCGGCTCGGCGAAGCCGATGAAGTCCGCCGGAATCAGCTTGGTGCCCTGGTGGATCAACTGGTAGTACGCGTGCTGCCCGTTGGTGCCGGGCGTGCCCCACACCACCGGGCCGGTGGTCCACTCGACCTCCTTGCCGTCCCGCGCCACGTGCTTGCCGTTGGACTCCATGTCCAGCTGCTGGAGGTACGCGGTGAACTTCGACAGGTAGTGGCTGTAGGGCAGTACCGCGTGCGACTGGGCGTCGTGGAAGTTGTCGTACCAGATGCCGAGCAGGCCCAGCAGGAGCGGGACGTTGGACTCGGCGGGGGCGGTGCGGAAGTGCTCGTCCACCAGGTGGAAGCCGTCGAGCATCTCGCGGAAGCGGTCCGGGCCGATGGCGATCATCAGCGAGAGGCCGATCGCGGAGTCGTACGAGTAGCGGCCGCCGACCCAGTCCCAGAACCCGAACATGTTCTCCGTGTCGATGCCGAAGTCGGCGACCTTCTCGGAGTTGGTCGACAGCGCCACGAAGTGCTTGGCGACGGCGTCCTGACCGGCCTTCAGCTCGCCGAGCAGCCAGTTGCGGGCCGAGGTGGCGTTGGTGATCGTCTCGATCGTGGTGAACGTCTTCGAGGCGATGATGAACAGCGTCTCGGCCGCGTCCAGGTCACGGGTGGCCTCGTGCAGGTCGGCGCCGTCGACGTTGGACACGAAGCGGACCGTGAGGTCGCGGTCGGCGAAGCTGCGCAGCACCTCGTAGGCCATCGCCGGGCCGAGGTCGGAGCCGCCGATGCCGACGTTGACCACGTTCTTGATGCGCTTGCCGGTGTGGCCGGTCCAGGCGCCGGAGCGGACGCGGTCGGCGAAGCCGCTCATCTTGTCCAGGACCGCGTGCACCTGCGGTACGACGTTCTCACCGTCGACCTCGATCACCGCGTCACGCGGGGCGCGCAGTGCCGTGTGCAGCACGGCGCGGTTCTCGGTGACGTTGATCTTCTCGCCGCGGAACATGGCGTCCCGCAGGCCGAAGACGTCGGTGGCGGCGGCCAGCTCGCGCAGCAGCCGCAGTGTGTCGTCGTTGACCAGGTGCTTCGAGTAGTCGATGTGGAGGTCACCGACCTGGAGGGTGTAGCCCGTGCCGCGCGCCGGGTCGGCGGCGAACAGGTCCCGCAGATGGGTGTCGGCGAGCTCCTCCCGGTGCTTGGCGAGCGCGGTCCACTCGGGCGTCTGGTTGAGCCTGGTACGGCCGTCTGCGTTCATGTGCGACTTCAGCCTTCTTCCTTGCACCTGTCCTGTTGCGTGCCTGCCCCGCTGCCGTTCCAACCTAATTGATCAGCGTGGGGCGCGGCCTGCTGTCGCGCCGTCCCGCGGCGCAACAACAGGTACGTCCGGCTTGCGCACCGGTATCAACGAGGTGACGGCCAGACCGAACAGGACCGCGGCGAGCAGCGCGGGCCCGTTCAGGCCGTACGCCCCGGCGACGGCTCCGCCGAGGAGGGCGCCGAGCGGCGCGCCGGCCGTCGAGGAGGTACGGAAGGCGGCGGCGATCCGGCCGGTCATCGACTCGGGTGCGCGTTGCTGCATCAGCGTGACCTGGTTGACGTTCCACACCATGTTCATCGCGCCGAGCAGCAGCATGCCCACGACGAGGGCGCCGAGGTGGCGGACGGAGCCGACGAGGACCAGGGACGCCGTCTGGACGGTCCCGGCGACCAGCAGGGCGCGCACCCGCCCGGTGCGGCGGGCGACGCGCTGGGCGAGGAAGCCGCCGGTGATGCTGCCGGCCGAGTACGCGGTCATGGCCGCCGCGTATCCCGCGCTGCCCGCGTGCAGCCAGCGCGTCACATGCAGCACCAGGGTGGCGATCAGGGCGCCCATGCCGATGTTGCACAGCAGCGTGGCCACGCAGACCGCCCGCAGGGCGCGGTCCTGCCACAGCGCGCGCAGGCCCTCGCCGATCTCCGTGCGCAGGGTGCTGCCGGCCGGGCGTGGCGCCCGCTCCGGCGGCCGTGTCCGCAGGGAGGCGACCAGGGCGGCGGCGGCCAGATAGGTGGTCGCGTCGGCGGCGAAGGGCATGAACGCGCCGGCGGCCAGCAGCAGCGGGACCAGCGGGGCGCCGAGCAGCCCGCCCGCGATCTGCTGTCCGGTCATCAGCCGGGCGTTGGCCCCGCCCAGTGTCTGCCGGTCGACCAGGGAGGGCAGCAGGGCCGTGGACGCGTTGTCGAAGAGCGTCTGGAGCGTGGTCAGCGCGAAGGCGAGCAGGAGCAGCAGCGGGATCGAGGCGTGGCCGAGCCCCACGGCGAGCGCGAAGGCGGCGACGAGCAGCCCTCGTACGGTGTCCGCGGCCCACATGGCGCGCCGCTGGTCCACCCGGTCCGCGACGGCGCCGCCGAGCAGCCCGAACAGCAGCCACGGCACATAGCCGCAGGCGGTCACCGAGGCGATGGCGAGGGGATCGTCGGTCAGGCGCGCGGCCAGCAGGGGCAGCGCGGACGTCCGTAACGCGTCCCCGAACCGGGAGACCACGGCGGCCGTCCACAGCCGCCCGAATCCCCCGCGCCACGCGGGCGCCCGCTCCTCCACCGTCATCGTCGCCCCCTCACGATTCGCCGATGCGCAAACCGTAGAGGGCACCACTGACAACGGCCCGGGGCCGGCCGCGGAGACGACTCCGGCCAGACGCCCTCAGGCACCCGGCCGGTCCCGACTCCTAGATCTCGCCCCGCAGTTTGGCGAGCGCCTCGGCGAGGATCGCCTCGCCGTCCGCGTCGCTGCGCCGCTCCCGTACATACGCGAGGTGCGTCTTGTACGGCTCGGTGCGCGGCGGGTCCGGCGGGTTGTCCCGGTCCTGACCGGCCGGGAAGCCACAGCGCGGGCAGTCCCAGGTCTCGGGCACCTGCGCGTCGCTGGCGAAGCTCGGCACCGTCTCGTGCCCGTTGGAGCACCAGAAGGAGATGCGCAGACGCGGCGCGGACTCGCCGCGCTCGGCCTCGCCCATCGGCCCCGCCCCGACCCGGCTACCTCGGATCGCGTTGCCACTTGCCACGGTCGTAACTCCCTGCGTGATGGTGCCGCGAAGCGAGTCGGCGTGTCGCTTCGTTGCGAGCGCCTCAGTCTACGTAAGGCCCAACGCGCGTCCAGTGTTGGGAGTTACCGCCCCCGCACCTAGACGCAAGCCCCATGATAGGCCGCGCTCAGGTGCGCGTACCGAACATGGGGCCTTACGTGCGGATTGTGCGTGTGTGCGAGTCGCGGATCAGCTGTTCGTCTTCATCAGCATGCCGAGGACGATGATGCACGCGAACCACAGCAGACCGACCACCACGGTGATCCGGTCCAGGTTCCGCTCGGCGACCGAGGAGCCGCCGACGGAGGACTGCATGCCGCCACCGAACATGTCGGAGAGGCCGCCGCCCTTGCCCTTGTGCATCAGCACCAGCAGCATCATCAGCAGGCTGAAGACGATCAGGGCGATCGAGAACCCCAAAACCACGGCTGGACCAACTTCCTCGGATACGGATGGACTGCGGGGCCGAATCTCGTATTGAACCTCGGAACGCGGATCCAATAACAGTTTCGGCCCCGCAAGGGTACGACGGATCGCCGCTACCGCCTACTGGCAGGTCCCCTCACTGGTCGCGGAAGCGCACGATCTTGACGAATTCGTCGGCGTCCAGCGAGGCACCGCCGACCAGCGCGCCGTCGATGTCGGCCTGCGCCATGATCTCGGCGACATTGCCGGCCTTGACGGAGCCGCCGTACTGGATACGGACCTGGTCGGCCAGCTCCTGGCTGTACAGCTCGGCGACCTTGGCGCGGATCGCGGCGCAGACCTCCTGGGCGTCCCCGGAACCGCAGACCTTGCCGGTGCCGATGGCCCAGACGGGCTCGTAGGCGATCACGACCGACTCGGCCTGCTCGGCCGGGACGTCCTTCAGACCGCCCTCGACCTGGGCGAGGGTGTGGGAGACGTGGTTGCCGGCCTCGCGGACGTCCAGCTCCTCGCCGACGCACAGGATCGGGGTCAGGCCGTGCTTGTAGGCGGTCTTGACCTTGGCGTTCACGATCTCGTCGGTCTCGGCGTGGTACTGCCGGCGCTCGGAGTGGCCGATGACCACGTACGTGCACTTCAGCTTGGCCAGCATCGGACCGGAGATCTCGCCGGTGTAGGCGCCGGAGTCGTGCGCCGAGAGGTCCTGGGCGCCGTACTTGATCTTGAGCTTGTCGCCGTCGACCAGGGTCTGCACGGAACGCAGGTCCGTGAAGGGCGGCAGGACGGTGACCTCCACGGCCTCGTAGTCCTTGTCGGCCAGGGCGAAGGCGAGCTTCTGGACGTGCGCGATGGCCTCGAGGTGGTTGAGGTTCATCTTCCAGTTGCCCGCCATGATCGGCGTGCGCCCAGAAGAAACAGATTCAGCCATGTAGGTCAGTCCTCCAGTGCGGCGAGGCCGGGGAGCGTCTTGCCCTCGAGGTATTCGAGGGAGGCGCCGCCACCGGTCGAGATGTGTCCGAACGCGTTCTCGTCGAAGCCGAGGATGCGCACGGCGGCTGCGGAGTCACCGCCACCGACGACGGTGAAGCCCTTGGACTCGACGAGAGCCTGGGCGACCGTCCGGGTGCCCGCGGCGTAGTCGGGGTGCTCGAAGACGCCCATGGGGCCGTTCCAGAAGACGGTGGCGGCGTCGGCGAGCTTCGAGGCGTACAGCTTGGCCGTCTCCGGGCCGATGTCCAGGCCCATCTGACCGGCCGGCATGGCGTCCGCGGCGACCGTGCTGGGGTCGGACGGAGCCTTGCCCGACAGGTCCGGGAACTCGGGAGCGACCAGCGTGTCGACGGGCAGGACGATCTCGACACCGGTCTTCTCGGCGCGCTCCAGGTACTCGGTGACGGTGCCGAGCTGGTCCTCCTGGAGGAGGGAGCTGCCGACCTCGTACCCCTTGGCCTTGAGGAAGGTGTAGACCATGCCGCCGCCGATCAGGAGGCGGTCGGCCTTGCCGAGCAGTTCGTCGATGACGGCGAGCTTGTCGGAGACCTTGGCGCCGCCGAGCACCACCACGTAGGGGCGCTTGACGTCCTCGGTGAGCTTCTTCAGGACGCCGACCTCGGTGGCGATCAGGTAGCCGGCGTAGTGCGGCAGCCGGGCCGGGAGGTCGTAGACGGAGGCGTGCTTGCGGTGCACGGCGCCGAAGCCGTCGCCGACGTAGACGTCCGCGAGGGCGGCGAGCTGGTCGGCGAACTCGCCGCGCTCGGTGTCGTCCTTCGAGGTCTCGCCGGCGTTGAAGCGCAGGTTCTCGATGACCGCGACCTGGCCGGGCTGCAGGCCGTTCACCGCGTCGTGGGCAGCGGGGCCGACGGTGTCCTGGGCGAACGCGACCGGGGCGGCGAGCAGTTCGGCGAGCCGCTCGGCGGCCTGGATCAGCGAGAACTTCAGGTCCGGGGCGCCCTTGGGGCGGCCCAGGTGCGAGGCGACGACCACCTTGGCGCCCGCGTCGGCGAGGGCCTTGACGGTGGGCAGGACGGCGCGGATGCGGCCGTCGTCGGTGATGAGGCCGTCGGACATCGGCACGTTGAGGTCGGCGCGGACGAAGACCCGCTTGCCGTCGACCCCTTCGGCGAGGAGTTCGTCGATCGTCTTCATGGGTGGGGACTCCTACAGGAGGGCTCTTGATCGTACGAGGGCTGATCGAACCGTAGACGCCGGGTCGATCCTTACGTGCGTCAGGGCTCGGGCGGCGCGACCTTGCGCTGCCCGAGCCCTGCTACCGCATCGAGGTGCCTGCTCGGCCGATCAGAGCTGGTTGCCGACGAAGACCGTGAGGTCGACGAGGCGGTTGGAGTAGCCCCACTCGTTGTCGTACCAGCCGAGGATCTTCACCGTGTTGCCCTCCTGGACCATGGTCAGGGAGGAGTCGAAGGTGCAGGAGGCCGGGTCGCCGACGATGTCCGAGGAGACGATCTCGTCCTCGGTGTAGGCCAGGTAGCCGCTCAGGTCGCCGTCCTCGGAGGCCTTCTTGAACGCGGCGTTGACCTCGTCCTTGGTGACCTCGCGCTGCAGCGTCACGACCAGGTCGGTGGCCGAGCCGGTCGGGACCGGGACGCGCATCGCGATGCCGTCCAGCTTGCCCTTGAGCTGCGGCAGGACCAGGGCGGTGGCCTTCGCGGCACCGGTGGTGGTCGGGATGATGTTCTCGGCGGCGGCACGCGCGCGACGCAGGTCCTTGTGCGGGAAGTCCAGGATCCGCTGGTCGTTCGTGTACGCGTGCACCGTCGTCATCAGGCCCTTGACGATGCCGAAGTTCTCGTCGAGGACCTTCGCCATCGGCGCCACACAGTTGGTGGTGCAGGAGGCGTTGGAGATGACGTGGTGGCTGGCCGGGTCGTACTTGTCCTGGTTGACGCCCATCACGATGGTGATGTCCTCGTCCTTGGCCGGAGCCGAGATGAGGACCTTCTTGGCGCCACCGGCGATGTGCTTGGCGGCGTCTTCCTTCTTGGTGAAGATGCCGGTCGACTCGATGACGATGTCGACGCCCAGCTCGCCCCACGGGATGTCGGAGGGGTTGCGCTCGGACAGGACCTTGATGGTGTGACCGTCGACCGTGATGGTGTCGGCGGTGTGCGAGACCTCGGCCTTGAGACGCCCAAGGATCGTGTCGTACTTGAGCAGGTGGGCGGTGGTTGCGGTGTCACCCAGGTCGTTGACAGCCACGATCTCGATGTCAGCACCCTGCTCCAGCAGCGCGCGGAAGTAGTTGCGACCAATACGACCGAAGCCGTTGATGCCTACGCGGATCGTCACGAACCGATCTCCTCGTTGGTACGCCGGCCATGCGGTGCCGGCGAGCTGTATTTGGGATGTCCCCGACCACCCACGACCCTACCTCCCTGAGGCTCCCGAGGTGACATCCAGATCCCCCATACACGGCGAGGCGGTCCGTACCCGCCAGTAGGGGTACGGACCACCTCGGATCGGGGGTCGCATCACACCGTTTTGTCACGGAATGCCGACCGCGTTTCAGGCCGTTGTCACTCGTTCGTGAGCGGGTCGGCTCACTTGTCGCGCGCCGTCGCCATCAGTTGTCGAGTGCCGTCAACGCCTTCTTCACCAGAGCGGCACGCTCGGCGGCCGAGGTGAGCTGTTCCAGGCCGAAACCGAGCAGCACGGTGCGGCCGGTGGTGACGGCCCCGTACGTCTTGAACAGGGCTCCGGTGCGCTCCCAGTCCTTGAGGACGGCCGGGCTGCCCGCGGGCGGTCCGGTGACGCTCCAGGCACCCAAGGAGGTTTCGAAGCCCTCGGTCTCGACGGCCGTGCCACCGGTCACGAGCGAGGCGTCGTCGACGAGGACGCCGTGTCCGCCGGTGCTCGGGTCGGTGATGTAGCCGATGGAGACCTCGACGGTCCTGCCCGCGTAGGCGCTCAGGTCGAACTTCACGGACTGCCAGCCCGTGGAGCTGCCGGTGAGGCTGTGCCAGGAGCCGGTGGTGCCGCTCGCGGTGCACCCGTTGTTCCCGATGGTCAGGTAGTGCTTGAGCCACGGGTGCTCGGCGATCAGGAACCCGGCCCCACACTCGGTCGGCACGGCGTCACTGGTGGCGCCGCCCGCCTCGGGCAGGGTCGTCCAGTCGTCGGCGCCCACGATGTGCGCCTCGACCACCGCGTGGTCGTAACCGGGCTCGGTGTCCCAGAGCAGCTTGGCGCTCAGCGCCGGCTGGTCGGCCGCTGTGACGCCGGTGAGGTCGATGGTGCGGGTGAGGCGCTTGTAGGCGTCGTCGGTGTGGACGGCCGCCGCCATGGCGGACCCCGAGTACGGCCCGTACGGGTTGATGGTCCCCGCGAACTGGCCGGCGCCCGCGCTGGCGAACTGGGGGTAGGTGTCGGTGGCGAGCTCGTCGGAGGTGACGGAGTAGGTCCCGGCCTTGTCGAGCGGGTTGGCGGAGGTGCCGCTCAGGGCACCGCCGAAGCCGTCCAGCGAACCGGAGCCGGTGAAGCCGGTGGCGCCCGGTGTCGACGTACGGGAGTAGGCGCCCAGGTAGTACTGGCTGAAGTCGTTGGACGGGGTGCCGTCGCCGAGGTCGACGCTGCCGCCGGCCAGCTCGCCCGCCTCGACCAGCTTGCCGCCCTCGTTGAGATAGGCGCGCAGCTGCAGCTGGGTGTCGTTGCCGGGGCCCTTGGTGCCGGAGTAGTGGACGACCGTCCCGAAGTGCTTCAGTACGCCGAGCGCGTCGGGCGCGCCCTGGGTGGCGACGTCCCAGACGACCGCCTTGTGCCCGGCCGCCTTCAGCGCGTCGACATAGGTCTGGGCCTCGGTGGCCTTGGCGCCTTCCTCGGCGACCACGAGGGTGTCCGCCTTGGGGCGCTCGGCGACGGTGTACGTGAAGTGCGAGCTGGCGACCTTCTTGCCGCTCTTGGTCTCACCGGTGAACCAGACCTCGACCTTGTCGCCCGGCACGCCGTCCTTCACCTTGGCCCGGTACTCGTCGAAGTAGAGGTTGTCCTCGCCGCCGTAGGTCTCGCCGCCCTTCCAGGGCTTGAGCGCCATGTCGAGCGTACGGCCGCCGTTGACGCGGTACTTCAGCTCCTTGTCGCGGATCGCCTTGCGGACGACGGCGGAGACCTCCTGGTCGGCGCCGCGCGAGTACGACGTGGAGAACGTGGCCGGGGTGAAGTCGGCGGCGCTCAGGCCGACCGAGGAGACCGGCTGGTCGGGGTGGGCGGCGGTCTCGGCGACGGAGAGCGCGAACGGCACGTTCTTCGCGAACTCGTCCTGGATCAGCGTCTCGTCGTCCGGGAAGTTGAAGACCGACTGGCAGTCGGCGGCGTTCCAGGCGTCGTTCGGGTCGATGTTCGAGGCCGTCTGGCAGGTCGACATCTCGGGGGTGAACATCGCCATGCCGTTGACGTTCGACGCGTGGCCGTCCGCCTCGCCGTTGGTGGTGTAGAGCTCCGAGGAGACCTGCGGGTGGTAGCCGGGGACCGCCGAGTTGTCCGGGGTGCCGGCGAGCGCCTTGTAGAGGACGTCGTCCGGGGTCGGGGTGGCCACCTGCCAGCCGACGCCGTAGAGGAGGAGCTCGGCGGCCGAGTGGTAGTTGATGCCGTACGTGAAGTCGACGCGCTTCTCGAAGTCGTCCAGCGCCTTGGTCTCGGGCTCGGACTCGGGGCTCGCGCCGCGGTAGGTCTCGCTGGTGGGGTTCGGGGACGAACCCTCGTCGTCGTAGCCCCACTTGTAGCCGAAGTTGCGGTTGAGGTCGACGCCGTCGCCCGTGCTGATGGCGCCGTCGCCGTTGACGTCCCGCAGGTTCTTGCGCCACAGGCGGGTGTCGGAGTCCTGGAAGGTGTAGTCGTAGCCGTCGGGGTTGGCGGACAGCACGAACCACAGCTCGGTCGAGTCGACGATCTTCTTGACGCGCTTGTCGGTGCTGTAGTTGTCCAGGTAGTAGTGCATCAGCCGGCGGGTCATCTCCGGCGTGATCCACTCGCGCGCGTGCTGGTTGGACACGTACAGCACGGACGGCTTCGAACCGTCCTTGGAGCTCTTCGCACCCTTGGTCAGTTTGAGCGCGAGGATGTCCTGGCCGCTGATCGTCCTGCCGATGGACTCGACCTTGGTGAGACCGGGGTTGGCCTGCGCGGTCCGGAGGATCTCCTCCTTGAGCCCGCCGCTGCCGCTGTACGGGCGGAACACGCCCTGGGAGGCGTCCGCGACACGCGTCTCCGCCTTGGCCGACAGCGTGTGCTCGGTGAGGTCGACGCCCTGCTTCTCCAGGGTCCGGGCCTGCCCGCCGGTGAGATAGAGCTCGACTTCGGTCTTGCCGGATCCGGTGACCTGGTCGCCGAGCTCATGGCCGTCCTGACCGGCCTTGAGCAGCAGGGGAATCTGCTTCTTGGTGACGTCGGCATGGTAGACCTTGACCTCGTCGGGGTCGGGCTTCGCCGAACCTCCGGTCTGCGCCTGGGCCATGGGTGCGAGTGCGGCTCCGCCGATCAGGAGCGCGCCGACAGCGAGGATCGATCTCGCTCTGTGTCTCATGTACCCCCCTAGCAGTGGTCCGCCACGGCGGCGAACCTCTGCCAGGCTCATGACACTCCATGATCGAGTCAAGGGCGCCTCACGGACAGCTCACGGTGGCTCAAAAGAGATGCAAACGCCGGTGCCGACGACCACTTGGCCGTCGGCACCGGTGCGCTGACGGATCCTCAGCCTGCGAGGTTGTCGGCCAGTTCCTCGCTGAGGTTGGCCTCGGTGCCCGGGATGCCCAGGTCGGACGCGCGCTTGTCGGCCATCGCCAGCAGACGGCGGATCCGGCCCGCGACGGCGTCCTTGGTGAGCGGCGGGTCGGCGAGCGCGCCCAGCTCCTCCAGGGAGGCCTGCTTGTGCTCCATGCGCAGCCGCCCGGCCGCCGCGAGGTGCTCGGGCACCTCGTCGGCGAGGATCTCCAGGGCACGCTGGACCCTTGCTCCGGCGGCGACCGCCGCGCGCGCGGAGCGGCGCAGATTGGCGTCGTCGAAGTTGGCGAGGCGGTTCGCGGTGGCCCGCACCTCGCGGCGCATCCGGCGCTCCTCCCAGGCCAGCACGGACTCGTGCGCGCCGAGGCGGGTCAGCAGGGCGCCGATCGCGTCACCGTCCCGGACGACCACCCGGTCCACCCCGCGCACCTCACGGGCCTTCGCGGCGATGGACAGCCGGCGAGCCGCCCCGACCAGGGCGAGCGCGGCCTCCGGGCCGGGGCAGGTCACCTCCAGGGAGGACGAGCGGCCGGGCTCGGTCAGCGAGCCGTGTGCCAGGAATGCGCCGCGCCAGGCGGCCTCCGCGTCACAGGTCGCCCCGGAGACGACCTGCGGGGGCAGGCCCCGGATCGGGCGGCCCCGGCCGTCCACCAGTCCGGTCTGGCGGGCCAGCTGGTCACCGCCCGCGACCACCCGCACCACGTACCTCGAACCGCGGCGCAGCCCGCCGGGTGCCATCACGATCAGCTCGGAACTGTGGCCGAAGATCTCCAGGATGTCCCGCTTGAGACGCCGGGCCGCCATCGCCGTGTCCAGCTCCGCCTCGATCACGATGCGCCCGCTCACCAGGTGGAGGCCGCCCGCGAACCGCAGAATGGCGGAGACCTCGGCCTTCCGGCAGCAGGTCCGGGTGACGGGTAGCCGGGAGATCTCGTCCTTCACCGCTGCCGTCATCGCCATGGGCCGATCCTTCCATGCATCCGAAAAATACGGTCGTACGCGGCGGCCAACAGCTCCGGATCATGCCGGGGTGATCCGTCGGTCCGGGCCACGGGGCCCAGCTCGACCGCGGCTCCCAGCCACTTGGCGGCTTCGGTGAGCGAGTCGCGGTCGGGCACGGCGGCCTCGTCGGCCAGCACCACGTCCAGGGCGAGTTTAGGGGCGTGTCGGCCCAAAACCTCCAAATGACGCTGCGGGGAGAAGCCTTCGGTTTCACCCGGCTGCGGTGCGAGGTTCAGCGACAGGACCTTCCGGGCCTTGGTCTCGGTGAGCGCGTCGAGGAGATCGGGCACGAGCAGGTGCGGGATCACCGACGAGAACCAGGACCCGGGGCCCAGCACCACCCAGTCCGCGTCCAGGACCGCCGCGACGGCCTCCGGCACGGCCGGCGGGTCGTGCGGCACCAGGTGCACGGACTGCACCTCGCCGGGTGTCAGCGCCACCGTGGCCTGCCCCCGGACGATGTCCACCTCCTCCGGCCGCTCCGGGTCGTGCCCCTTGACCAGGGCCTGGAGCTCCAGCGGCACGGCGGACATGGGCAGCACCCGCCCGTGCGCGCCGAGCAGCTTGCCGACCAGGTCCAGGGCCTGGACGTGGTCGCCGAGCTGTTCCCACAGGGCGACGATCAGCAGATTGCCGACCGCGTGCTCGTGCAGGTCGCCCTTGGACTGGAAGCGGTGCTGGATGACCCGGGCCCAGGTCTGGCCCCAGTCGTCGTCACCGCACAGCGCGGCGAGGGCCTTGCGCAGATCACCCGGAGGAAGCACGCCGAGTTCGTCGCGGAGGCGCCCGCTGGAGCCGCCGTCGTCGGCCACGGTGACGACGGCGGTGAGGTCGCCGGTGATCCGGCGCAGCGCGGCGAGCGAGGCGGACAGGCCCATGCCGCCGCCCAGGGCGACCACCTTGGGCTGGGCACCACGCCGGCGCGGCCGGGCGCCGCGGGCCTCGACGGGGCGGCCCGAGCGGGACTCGGGCACGACCCGGCGCAGCCTGCTCAGCCGTGGAGAGCGTCCGGTCACTCGCGCCCCATGTCCCGGTGCACGACTACGGTCTCCACTCCCTCGGCGGCCAGACGGGCAGCGAGCTTCTCGGACACGGCGACCGAGCGGTGCTTGCCGCCCGTGCAGCCGATGGCGATGGTCACATAGCGCTTGCCCTCGCGCCGGTATCCGGTCGCGATCAGCCGCAGCAGCTCGGCGTACCGGTCGAGGAACTCCTTGGCGCCCGGCTGGTTGAAGACGTACGCCGACACCTCCTCGTTGAGGCCGGTGTACGGGCGCAGCTCCGGCACCCAGTGCGGGTTGGGCAGGAACCGCATGTCGGCGACCAGGTCGGCGTCGACCGGCAGGCCGTACTTGAAGCCGAACGACATCACGGTGGCCCGCAGCTCGGGCTCCTCCTCGCCGGCGAACTGGGCGTCCATCTTGGCGCGCAGCTCGTGCACGTTGAGGCTGGAGGTGTCGATCACCAGGTCGGCGTCGCCGCGCAGCTCGCGCAGCAGCTCGCGCTCGGCGGCGATGCCGTCCACGATCCGGCCGTCGCCCTGGAGGGGGTGCGGGCGGCGCACCGACTCGAAGCGGCGGACCAGGGCGTCGTCCGAGGACTCCAGGAAGACGATCCGGCGGGTGACGCCCCGGCTGTCGAGGTCGGCGAGGGACTCGCGCAGGTTGTCGAAGAAGCGCCGGCCGCGCACGTCGACGACGACCGCGATCCGGGCCACGTTGCCCTGGGAGCGGGCGCCCAGTTCGACCATGGTGGGGATGAGGGCCGGCGGGAGGTTGTCCACGACGAACCAGCCGAGGTCCTCCAGACACTTCGCCGCCGTGGACCGGCCCGCTCCCGACATGCCCGAGATGATCACCAGCTCGGGGATGGCGGCCTCGGGCGCCCCGGCCGGAGTGGCATCCGTACTCACTTCTGCTCCGTTTTCCTGGCCCGCTTCCACTTCCGCTTCCGCTTCCGCTTGCTGCGGCTGATCCTGGCCCGCCTCGTTGTGCGATTCCTTTGGCGCGCCCTGCGTGTCGCTGAACGCCGGATCTCGTCGGGCTGTGTGCTGTGCGTCGCGCTCGGTCATCTCTCCTGCCCCCGATCGTCCGGGGCACCCGCGGGTACGGGCTCCCCCGAGGCGTCCGCCGTCGTCTCGGGCGCCTCGTCTTCCCTGTCATCCATGATCTCTCCGGTCGCCGTGTTCACGGCAGGCGCGGCCGGGGCCGCCTGGGCGAGGGCCACGGCGATGGTCTCGGCCGTCTTGCGGCCTATCCCGGGCACCTCCTGGATCTGCTCGATTGTGGCGGACCGCAGCTTCTTCACCGAGCCGAAATGCTTGATCAACGCCTGTTTGCGGGTCTCGCCGAGGCCCGGTACGTCGTCCAGCGGGCCGGAGCGGAAGCGCTTGGCGCGCTTGGTGCGCTGGTAGGTGATGGCGAAGCGGTGCGCCTCGTCACGGACGCGCTGGAGCAGGTAGAGGCCCTCGCTGGTGCGGGGCAGGACCACGGGGTCGTCGTCCTCGGGCAGCCAGACCTCTTCGAGGCGCTTGGCGAGGCCGCAGACGGCGATGTCGTCGATACCCAGCTCGTCGAGCGCCCGCTTGGCCGCCGCGACCTGCGGCTGGCCGCCGTCGACGACCACGAGCTGGGGTGGGTAGGCGAACTTCCTGGGACGGCCGTCGTCGTCCTTGAAACCGTTGACCGGGTCGGTGGCGGTGGCGGTGGCGGTGGCGGTGGCGGTGGCGGTGGCCGGGGGGATATCTGCGACCGTGGGTGCGCCAGGGGCCGTGAGTGCACCGACGGCCGTGAGTGCACCGACGGCCGTGGGTGCGTCGGAGGTCATGGGTCCACCGGAGGCCGTGGGTGCGTCGGAGGCCGTGAGGGCATCGGTGTCGGTGGGCGCACCGACGTCCGTGAGGGGCGTTTGCGTGCCGTCCTCCTCCGCCCACTCACCGGTCCTCTCCTTCTCGGCGAGGTAGCGGCGGAAGCGGCGGGTGATCACCTCGTGCATGGAGCGCACGTCGTCCTGGCCGGCGAAGCCCTTGATCTGAAAGCGACGGTACTCGCTCTTGCGCTGCAGGCCGTCCTCGAAGACGACCATGGAGGCCACGACGTCGTCGCCCTGGAGGTGCGAGATGTCGTAGCACTCGATACGCAGGGGGGCGCTGTCCAGGTCCAGGGCGTCGGCGATCTCCTCCAGCGCCCGGGAGCGGGTGGTGAGGTCGGAGGCGCGCTTCGTCTTGTGCAGGCCGAGCGCCTGCAGGGCATTGCGCTGCACGGTCTCCATCAGGGCCTTCTTGTCGCCGCGCTGCGGAATGCGCAGCGAGACGTTCGACCCGCGGCGGCCGGTCAGCCACTCCTGGACCGGCTCGACCGGCTCGGGCAGCGCCGGGACCAGCACCTCCTTGGGGACGGCGTCCCCGCTCTCCTCGCCGTAGAGCTGCTGGAGGGCATGCTCGACGAGCGCTCCGGTGGTGACGTCCTCCACCTTGTCCGTCACCCAGCCGCGCTGACCGCGCACGCGGCCGCCGCGCACATGGAAGATCTGGACGGCCGCCTCCAGCTCGTCCTCGGCGACGGCGATCAGGTCAGCGTCGGTCGCGTCGGCGAGCACGACCGCGTTCTTCTCCATGGCCTTCTTCAGGGCCTCGATGTCGTCGCGCAGGCGGGCGGCCCGCTCGTACTCCATCTCCTCGGCGGCCTCCATCATCTGCTTCTCCAGACGGCGGAGGTAGGTGCCGGTGCGGCCGGCCATGAAGTCGCAGAACTCCTCGGCCAGTTCTCGGTGGTCCTCCGGGGAGATCCGGTCGACGCAGGGGGCGGAGCACTTGCCGATGTAGCCGAGCAGGCAGGGGCGGCCGGTGCGGGTGGCGTTCTTGAACACCCCGGCGGAGCAGGTGCGCACCGGGAACACGCGCAGCAGCAGGTCGACGGTGTCCCGGATCGCCCATGCGTGGCCGTACGGCCCGAAGTAGCGAACGCCCTTCTTTTTGTGACCGCGCATCACCTGGACACGCGGGAACTCCTCGTTCATCGTCACCGCGAGGTACGGGTAGCTCTTGTCGTCGCGGTACTTGACGTTGAACCGGGGGTCGTACTCCTTGATCCAGGAGTACTCCAGCTGGAGCGCCTCGACCTCCGTGGACACCACGGTCCACTCCACGGACGCGGCAGTGGTGACCATCGTCCGGGTGCGGGGGTGCAGGCTCGTCAGGTCCTGGAAGTAGTTCGCCAGGCGCTGGCGCAGGCTCTTCGCCTTTCCGACGTAGATCACCCGGCGGTGCTCGTCACGGAACCTGTACACCCCGGGAGAGTCCGGGATCTGTCCCGGCTTGGGGCGGTAGCTGGAGGGGTCGGCCATGTCTCACACCCTACTGGCGCACACCGACACCGCGACGAGCCTGTGGACAACCCCGGCGGGGCCGACGGGGGCGGCGGAGCCAGCAGGGCTGCGGAAAGGAGAGGGCTCCCGGGGTGTCCCGGGGCGCTGAGCGGAGAGGGTCCGGGGGTATGCGGGGGGGGCGCCCGGCAGAGGGGCGTCGGGGCATCTGGGGGAAGCCGACCGACAGGGTGGGGGCATCGGCGCGTCCGGAGATGGTGGGCTGGCAGGGCAGGGGGCTCCTGGAGCGCAAAGGAGACGGCGCACCGGCCGGGGGCCCGGGGCGAGACCAGCGGCGCCAAGCGGACCCGGTGGACTCAATGAACCCAGTGAACCCGGCGGACCCGGCGGACCCGGCGGACCCGGCGGACCCGGCGGACCCGGCGGCGGCATATGCCGAGGTGGCCGCGCAGCCCCGTCACCACTCAGCCCTGTCACCACGCCCCCGCCGCACAGCCCCCCTGCCGTGCTGCCCCTCGCCGCACAGCCCCCCTGCCGTGCTGCCCCTCGCCGCACAGCCCCTCTCCCCGTACAGCCCCGCCGTGCCGCTCTCCGTCATCGTCGCGAGAACCCCGCGCTCCGGGCGCGGCCAGGCTCCGCCCGCCGGCCCGCCCGCGCCGGGCGGATCTCGGAATCGGCCACCTCGGTGGCATCGTGAGCCGTCCCGGCACTCCGCCGACGCGGGGCCGCCCCGTGACCGGCGCGGAACCGCTGAGCCGATCGCAACGGACCTTGCACGGACCTTGCGCGGCTTCCTCCCCAAATCGGCGCCTTGCGCTCGAACGGGCTTCGGTCTCCCGGACAGCCACGGCGCCCTCTCCCCCGCACCGTCCTTCCGGCGACGGGGTCACGCCTCGGCCAGGTGGGGCGCCTTCGACCGGCCGAAGGTGTTGTCGGGGATTGGTCAACACGCTTCAATGCGGGGGAACTCGGGGCCGTGAGCAGCGGTCTGCGGACGCGGCGTACCCAGGTGCGGCCGCCCCGACACCGACGGGGTGGCCCCGGACCCGCGCCAACGGCCTGACCAGCCGTTGTGAACCCCCCAAGAGAAAGGCCCCTCTGCATGCGGCACGGCACACAGCACGCGGACGTCGCCACCGCGGAACTGGACTCGGCCCTGCGCGGCGGCCCCTTCCATGTGGCCCTGCGCGCCGCGATCGCCGCCCGCGGGCTGCCTCTCCAGCGCGTGCAGCACCATCTGTCGCGCTACGGGGTCAAAGTGGGTGTCACCAGCCTGAGTTACTGGCAGCAGGGGGCCCGCCGCCCGCAGCGCCCGGAGTCGCTGCGGGCCGTGCGCGCGCTGGAGGAGATACTCCAGCTCCCCGAGGAGTCCTTGATCCGGCTGCTCGCCGATACCGACCAGGGCCCTGCCGTACGCCGCCCCGCCGCCCGCTCCTACCGCTCGCTGGTCGAGGCCTCCGACGTCCTGGACCGTCTGCAGGCCGAGCTCGACTGGTCGCTCGACGGCGGTCTGCACACCCTTGGACACCACGAGCGCGTGCGGATCGGCGCCCACCGCGAACTGACCGCCCGTGAATCGCAGCACATCGTGCGCGCCCACCGGGACGGCGTCGACCGCTTCGTGGCCGTCCACCACGGCGACCCCGGCTGCGCCCCGCAGCACATGACCGTGCGCGCCCTGGAGAACTGCCGCACCGGACGCACCCGTTCGGACCCGGAGACCGGCCTGCTCGTCGCCGAACTCCTCTTCGGCACCCGCCTGCGCTCCGGCGACACCTTTCTCTTCCGCTACGCCGTGGAGGACGGCACGGCCGGTGTCTCCCGCGAGTACGTCCGTGACTTCGGCTTTCCCGGCGGCCAGTACACCCTCCAGGTGCGTTTCACCGCCGACGCGCTGCCGACGCGCTGCCACCGGTTCGCCCAGCACTCCGCGGCGGCCCCGCGCAGCGGCCGGCAGGCTCTCCCGCTGAGCGGACTGCACCGCTCCGTGCACCTGGTCGAGCCCCGGGTACGGCCAGGCCTTCTCGGGATCGGCTGGGACTGGGAATGACCCGGCGCTGAACCGGTCCCCAGGGATCAGGCGCCCGGCCCCGCCACGATCCGCCCGTTCGCGGCCTTGACCGGCAGCTCGTTCAACGGCTCGGTGGCCGGCGACCGGACCACCTTTCCGGTGACCGCGTCGAACTCACTGCCGTGGCAGGGGCAGACCAGTGTCGTGCCCTGGAGTTTGTTGATCGGGCACCCCGCGTGTGTGCAGATCGTGCTGTACGCCTTCAGCGCGCCGTCGGCGGAGCGGCTGACGACGACGTTGTGCTCCCGGTAGAGCTTCGCGCCGCCCTTGGTGACCTCGCCCTCGGCCCCGAGGTCGACCGGTGCGGTCGGCGTCGCGTCCGCCGGGGCTCCGCCGCCGGGAGCCGAACAGGCGGCCAGCCCGAGCCCGGCGACCGGTGTGACCGCGGCCCCACGCAGGACGGTACGGCGGCTGGCGGAGGGGCGGGCGGCGTGCATGAGGGGCTCCAGGCGGGGCGAGGCGCGGCAGGGCAGAGCAGGGGCGGTGGTGGTAGAGCAGAGCGACGATACCTGGGCGGATCATCCCGCTTCGGGGTGGGTCGGGGGCGCGGGGGGCGGTGGAGCGGTGGAGCGGTGGGGGCAAACGGGCCGACGGCGGACGCGGGTAGAGGCTGGTGAGGGCTGAGGGCGGGTGGACCAGCGCAGTCGACGGACCGGGCGGAGGAGGCGAGAACATGACCGGGGGCAGTTCACCCGATCTGACGTAAACGCTTACGCAAGCGTTTACGCGACGGTTCCGGATGGGGTAGCTTCCCGGCCGGGGCCCAAGGCCCGAGGCAACCCGCGAGGGAACGGAAGAGCCTTGCCCAAGGGCGGGACGCGAAGGAGGAGAGCCCCGTGCCCACCATGGCCGACGTCGCCCGAAGTGCCGGTGTCTCCGTGGCGACCGTCTCCCATGTGCTGAACGAGACGCGTCCGGTGCTGCCCCACACCCGTCAGGCGGTGCTCGACGCCATCGAGGAACTGGGCTACACGCCCAACACCCTCGCCCGCTCCCTGGTGACCTCCCGCACCCGCTCCATCGGGCTCGCGGTGTCGGCGATCACCAACCCCTACTTCACGGAGATCCTCCAGGGCGTCGAGGCCGCTGCCCTGGAACACGGCTACAGCCTGCTCATCGCCGATCCGCACGACGACCCCGAGCACGAACGCAAGGTCGTCCAGCTTCTGCACGAGCGCCGCGTCGACGGCATGATCGTCGCCCCCTCCGCCGAGCCTCGCGCACTCCTCGCCTACCTCGACCGGCACGCCGTGCCGACCGTCCTCCTCGACCGGGTGATCGATGTCGGCACGGACGCCACCCCGCGCTTCGACCAGGTCTGCGCCGAGAACACCGAGCCGACGGCCCGGCTCGTCACCCACCTCGCCGGTCTCGGTCATCGCCGGATCGGCCTGGTTGCGGGGCTGCCCGGGCTCAGCACCACCGGCGAACGGATCACCGGCTACCGGCAGGGGCTCGCCACCGCCGGGCTGCCCCTCGACGAGGGTCTGGTCGTCCCCGGCCACTCCGAGTCCGCCGGAGCCGAGCGGGCCACCACGACCCTGATGTCGCTCACCGTGCCGCCCACGGCGCTCGTCACTGCCAACAACGCGATGACCATCGGCGCGCTGCGCGCCCTGCGCGCACACGGCTTCTCCGTGCCGGACGACATCGCCCTGTGCTGCTTCGACGACTTTGCCTGGGCCGATCTGTTCTCGCCTCGCCTCACCGCCGTCGCCCAGCCCAGCAGAGAGATCGGCGCCGAGGCGGTCCGGGTGCTCCTCGAACGGCTGGCCGTACCCGACCGGCCCGCCAGGACCGTACGGCTTCCGTGCACCTTCGTGCACCGGACGTCGTGCGGCTGCCAGGAGGAGGAAGAGGGCGGGGCGGCGGCGCAGGCCCGGTCGCCCTGGTCGGCGGAGTCGCGTCCGCGGTCCGCACGCTCCCGGCAGGTCCCGCGGTCCGCACGCTCCCGGCAGGTCCCGCGGTCCGGACGGTCCGGGCCGTCCGGACGCCACCAGCAATCCGAGTCCCCCGAGGAAGGAACCCTCTCGTGATCGTCGTCGCCGGTGAGGCACTGATCGACCTGGTACCGCAGGGCACGGGCGCCCTGGCACCCCTGCAGCCGGCGCTCGGCGGCGGCCCGTACAACACGGCCGTGGCCCTCGGCCGCCTCGGCTCCCCCACCGCGTTCTGTTCCCGCACCTCGTACGACGCCTTCGGCGAGGCCCTGCTGGACGGGCTGCGGCGCGCGGGTGTCGATGTCTCCCTCGTGGAGCGCGGCACGGAACCGACCACCCTCGCGGCCGCCACGATCGACGCGCAGGGCTCGGCCTCCTACTCCTTCTATGTCGACGGCACCGCCGACCGCCTGTTCACCGCCCCCGCCGGCCTTCCCGCCGCGACCCGTGCCGTCTCCTTCGGCACGCTCTCGCTCGTCCTGGAACCGGGGGCGAGCGCCTACGAGGAGCTGATGCGCGGTGCGGCCGGGCAGGGCCTGTTCACCGCCCTCGACCCGAACATCCGGGCAGGTCTGATCACGGACCCGGACGCCTACCGGGCGCGCTTCAAGAGCTGGCTGCCCTCGGTGACTCTCCTCAAGCTCTCGGAGGAGGACGCGCTGTGGCTGGGCGGCACCCCGCGCGAATGGCTGGCGTCGGGCCCCTCCGCAGTGGTGATCACCCACGGCGGTGACGGTCTCAGCGCCTTCACCCCCGACGGCACCGTGTACGCCGTCCCGGGTGAGGAGGTCGACGTCGTGGACACGATCGGCGCCGGCGACACCGTGAACGCGGCTCTGCTGCATGGGCTTGCCGCCCAGGACGCCCTGTCCGCCGAGGCGCTCGCGGGACTGGGCGCCGACGGCTGGACGAGGCTGCTGCGATTCGCGGCGCGGGCAGCCGCGATCACCTGCTCCCGGGCGGGTGCGGAGCCGCCGTACGCCTCCGAACTCGGGGCGCTGTAAGGGACGTTCGGCTCTCCGTCGCCGATTCGTCGCTACCAGCTGATTCCACTGATTCCGCTGTTGATGAGTCAAGGTTCTTCGTCGCCGCGGGGATCGGGCGGCTGATGGTGGAACGAGCGGTGCCCCGCGGGAAGTTCCCCGGGGGCACCGCACTTTTCTGGATTTGTCCGATCCGGTTGCCCGGGGGCCTCAGGCCTTGCGGGCCCGCGTCGTCTTCTTCGCGGGCGTCGTCTTCCTCGTGGCCCCGGCCGCCTTCTTCGTGGCCGTGTTGTTGGCGGTCGTGACGGTCGCCGTCTTCTTCGCCGCCGTCTTGCGCGGCGCCTTCACCGAGCTGGCGTCGCTGATGCGGTCGGCGCCGAGGACCTCGCGCAGGAACTTGCCAGTGTGGCTGGCCGGGACGGCGGCGACCTCCTCGGGCGTGCCTTCCGCGACGACGAGACCGCCGCCGGCACCGCCTTCCGGGCCCATGTCGACGACCCAGTCCGCGGTCTTGATCACATCGAGGTTGTGCTCGATGACGATGACCGTGTTGCCCTTGTCCACGAGGCCGGCGAGGACCTTCAGCAGCTTGCTGATGTCCTCGAAGTGCAGACCGGTGGTCGGCTCGTCCAGGACGTAGACCGTGCGCCCGGTGGAGCGCTTCTGCAGCTCGCTGGCGAGCTTCACGCGCTGCGCCTCACCGCCGGACAGCGTGGTCGCGGACTGGCCGAGGCGGACGTAGCCGAGACCGACGTCGTTCAGCGTCGAGAGGTGGCGGTTGATCGCCGGGACGGCCTCGAAGAAGTTCATGGCTTCTTCGATGGGCATGTTCAGGACCTCGGCGATGGACTTGCCCTTGTAGTGGACCTCCAGCGTCTCCCGGTTGTACCGGGCTCCGTGGCAGACCTCGCACGGGACGTAGACGTCCGGGAGGAAGTTCATCTCGATCTTGATGGTGCCGTCGCCCGCGCAGTTCTCGCAGCGGCCGCCCTTGACGTTGAAGGAGAAGCGGCCCGGCAGGTAGCCGCGGACCTTCGCCTCGGTGGTCTCCGCGAACAGCTTGCGGACGTGGTCGAAGACACCGGTGTACGTCGCCGGGTTCGATCGCGGGGTGCGGCCGATGGGCGACTGGTCGACGTGCACGACCTTGTCGACGAGGTCGTCGCCGTCCACGCGCGTGTGCCTGCCGGGGACGTTCCGCGCACCGTTCAGCTCACGGGCCAGGTGCGTGTACAGGATGTCGTTGACCAGCGTCGACTTGCCGGAGCCGGACACGCCCGTGACGGCCGTGAACACGCCCAGCGGGAAGGACACGTCGATGTCCTGGAGGTTGTTCTCGCGGGCGCCGTGCACCGTGAGCCGGCGGGACGGGTCCTGCGGGCGGCGGATGTCGGGCAGCGGGATCGACCTCTTGCCGGACAGGTACTGGCCGGTCTGCGACTCCTCGTTGGCGAGCAGTTCCTTGAGGGAGCCGCTGTGCACGACCTTGCCGCCGTGCTCGCCGGCGCCGGGGCCGATGTCGACGACCCAGTCGGCGACCTTGATGGTGTCCTCGTCGTGCTCGACGACGATGAGCGTGTTGCCCATGTCGCGGAGCCGGACCAGGGTCTCGATCAGCCGGTGGTTGTCACGCTGGTGCAGGCCGATCGACGGCTCGTCCAGGACGTACAGGACGCCGACGAGACCGGAGCCGATCTGCGTGGCCAGGCGGATGCGCTGGGCCTCGCCGCCGGAGAGGGTGCCGGCCGCGCGGTTCAGCGAGAGGTAGTCCAGGCCGACGTCGACCAGGAACCGCAGACGCTCGTTGACCTCCTTCAGCACGCGCTCGGCGATCTTCTTGTCGCGGGCGTTGAGCTTGAGCTCGCCCAGGAACTCCGCGCAGTCGCTGATGGACATCGCCGAGACCTCGGCGATCGACTTGTCCATGATCGTGACCGCGAGGACGATCGGCTTCAGGCGCGTGCCCTGACAGGTCGGGCAGGGCACCTCGCGCATATAGCCCTCGAAGCGCTCGCGGCTGGCGTCGCTCTCGGCCTCGCTGTGCCGGCGCTTGACGAAGGGCACCGCGCCCTCGAAGGGCGTGGTGTACACGCGCTCGCGGCCGTAACGGTTGCGGTAGCGGACCTCGATCTGCGTCTTGTGGCCGTAGAGCAGGGCCTTCCTGGCGCGCTGCGGCAGGCCGGCGAAGGGGATGTCGGTGCGGAAGCCCAGCGCGTCCGCGAGGGCGCCGATCAGACGGCCGAAGTAGTCCTTGGTGTGCCCGTGCGACCAGGGGTGGATGGCGCCCTCGTCGAGGGACTTGTCCTCGTCCGGGACGATCAGCTCCGGGTCGACCTCCATGCGCGTGCCGATGCCGGTGCACTCGGGGCAGGCGCCGAAGGGCGAGTTGAAGGAGAAGGAGCGGGGCTCCAGCTCCTCGAAGGACAGGTCGTCGTACGGGCAGTACAGGTGCTCCGAGTACATGCGCTCGCGCTCGGGGTCGTCCTCGGGGAGGTCGACGAAGTCGAGCACGACCATGCCGCCGGACAGGCCGAGCGCGGTCTCCACGGAGTCCGTGAGGCGGCGCTTGGCGGTGTCCTTCACCGTGAGACGGTCGACGACCACCTCGATGGTGTGCTTCTCCTGCTTCTTCAGCGTCGGCGGCTCGGAGAGCTGGACGGTCTCGCCGTCCACGCGCGCGCGGGAGTAACCCTTGGTCTGGAGGTCGGCGAAGAGGTCGACGAACTCGCCCTTGCGCTCGCGCACCAGCGGCGACAGCACCTGGAAGCGGCTCCCCTCCGGCAGCTCCAGGACCTTGTCCACGATGGCCTGCGGCGACTGGCGGGAGATCGGACGGCCGCACTCGGGGCAGTGCGGCTTGCCGATGCGCGCGAAGAGCAGACGCAGGTAGTCGTAGACCTCGGTGATGGTGCCGACCGTCGAGCGCGGGTTGCGCGAGGTCGACTTCTGATCGATGGACACCGCCGGGGACAGACCCTCGATGAAGTCCACATCCGGCTTGTCCATCTGCCCGAGGAACTGGCGGGCGTACGAGGAGAGCGACTCCACGTACCGACGCTGACCCTCGGCGAAGATCGTGTCGAAGGCCAGGGAGGACTTGCCCGACCCGGACAGCCCCGTGAAGACGATGAGCGAGTCACGAGGCAGGTCGAGCGAGACATTCTTCAGATTGTGCTCGCGCGCGCCACGGACGATGAGACGGTCGGCCACAGCCGGTCCGCACCTTTCTTGAGAGAAGTGACAGGGGCAGGGCCCCGTGCTTCTTCAGACTAGGGGGAGCCACTGACAACGCCGGTCGGATTCCTGGATGCGTAAACAATCCCGGACCATCCAGCATGCCCGACGCCGCCACCGACGATATAGCACGTGCATTCGATTTACGGACCTAGCGCGAAACCTTCACCCGAAGGTGTGGCGGGGCTACTGTCAGCCTCATGATTGATCACGCTCATGACCTGGCGTCTGTACGGGAAGCGACGGACCGGCTCCTCACCGCAGTCGCCAAACTGGACAACGCGTCCGTAGCGCGACCGTCACGGCTGCCCGACTGGACGGTCGGCCACATCCTGGCCCACCTCGCCCGCAACGCGGACGCGCTCACGAACGTCCTCGAAGGACGTCCCATGTACGTCTCCGGCGAGGCCCGGGACACCGACATCGAGCGGGACGCCCCGCGCCCGCTCGACGTTCAGCTCACCGACCTGCGCGAGAGCGACGCGCGGTTCCGGGCCCGCGGAGCGGAGCCCGCGGACTGGACGCGCACCGTGGAACTGCGCAACGGGGTCACCGACGCGGCGGCACGGGTGCCGTTCCGGCGCTGGGTCGAGGTCGAGCTGCACCATGTCGACCTGGGGATCGGGTACGAGCTGGAGGACCTCCCGAAGGAGTTCACGGAACGGGAGATCGACTTTCTGGCGGAGCGCTTCGGGGGCCACCGGGACGTCCCCTCGACCGGGTTGCGCAGCGAAGACGGCCGCGTCTGGACGACGGGCGGCGGTGCCGCGGGAGGCCCGGTCGGCGTGGAGGGAAGCGCCGCGGATCTGCTGGGCTGGCTCGCCGGCCGCCGTGACGGCGCGGCGCTGACGGTGCACGGCGGCACCCTGCCCGCGCTTCCTCCGCTGTAGCGCACGGCACCCCGCCGGCCACTCCCCGCTATAGGCTGACCGCCATGACGTACAGCGGAGAGGTGACGGTCGGCGGACCGGCGGACGTGCACGAGCTCAAGGACCTGATGATCACCAAGATCGCGGTCGGGCCCATGGACAACAACGCCTATCTGCTGCGCTGCCGCGCCACGGACGAGCAACTGCTGATCGACGCGGCCAACGACGCGGAGACACTCCTCGGCATGATCGGTGACGACGGCATCGCGTCCGTCGTCACCACGCACCAGCACGGCGACCACTGGCAGGCGCTGGCCGAGGTCGTCGCCACCACCGGCGCACGAACGTACGCGGGCCGCGAGGACGCCTCCGGCATCCCGGTCACCACCGACGTCGCCGTCGACGACGGCGACGTCATCCGGGTCGGCCAGGTCGAACTGACCGCCCGGCACCTGGTCGGCCACACCCCCGGCTCCATCGCCCTGGTCTACGACGACCCGCACGGCCATCCGCACGTCTTCACCGGGGACTGTCTCTTCCCCGGCGGGGTCGGCAACACGCGCAAGGACCCGAAGGCCTTCGCCAGCCTGATCCGCGACGTCGAGACCAAGATCTTCGACGTGCTGCCGGACGAGACCTGGGTGTACCCGGGACACGGCAACGACACCACTCTGGGCACCGAGCGTCCGCACCTGCCGGAGTGGCACGCGCGCGGGTGGTGAGTGCGGAGGCGCGTGCGGGTGGTGAGCACGGGCGCTCGCGCGCGTGGTGAACGCCAGGCGCACGCGCGCCATGGGCGCGAGCCGTCCGGGTGGGCCGGGCGAGCGAGCGCGCGGCCCGGCGCGCGAGCCTCGGTTCACCCGGCGCACGGTTCTCAACTCGCGCCCGGCGCGCACCCCTTCACCCGCGCCCCGCGCGCACGACGTCACACGCCCCGCGCGGACTCCTCGCGCGCCCCGTGTGAACGGTTCGCACGCGCCGGAGTCCAGCGCACGCTCCCCGCGCGCGTCGTTGCGCGGTCAACTGGTGACAGCCCCGCACAGGATGACGGCTCCTGCGCGGTACGGGCCGCCGGTCACCATTCCCCGCCCTCGACCGGCGGCCCCGGCGTGACCACCTCGCAACCCGCAGCAGGCAACGTTCACAAGACCGCAACACCGGTTCCCAGTATGCGGACAAATACGCTCTTGACCTGGACAAACGCGGCCTCCGCTGTCACTCTCCCGCCATGCACCCTGCCCCGAGCGCACTGCGCCGCGCTGTCGCCGCCGCCACCATAGCCCTGCTCGCCACCGCTGTCGGCTGTGCTCCGCAGCCGGACGACAAGGCCTCGGGCGGTACCTCCTCGTCGGCCGGAACCACCTGCGCCAAGGGCAAGTTGGCCACACAGACGTCCGGCAAGCTGACGATCGCGACGGACGAACCGGCGTACGAGCCCTGGTTCAAGGACGACAAGCCAGCCAACGGCGAGGGCTTCGAGTCGGCGGTCGCGTACGCCGTGGCGAAGCAGCTGGGGTACGACAAGAGTGCGGTCGTCTGGCAGAGCGTGCCGTTCAACAAGGCGTTCGCGCCCGGGGTGAAGACCTTCGACTTCGACATCAACCAGGTGTCCATCAGCGCCGAGCGCAAGAAGGCCGTGGACTTCTCGTCGGGTTACTACGACGTGCGCCAGGCGGTCATCGCGCTGAAGGGCAGCAAGGCCGCGAAGGCGACCACCATCGCGGATCTGAAGGGGCTGAAGCTGGGCGCCCAGGTCGGCACCACCAGCCTCGACTACATCACCGACGTGGTGAAGCCGTCGCCGCAGCCCGCCGTGTACGCCAAGAACGACCAGGCCAAGTCGGCGTTGAAGAACGGCCAGGTGGACGCGATCGTGGTCGACCTGCCGACCGCCTTCTACATCACCTCGGCCGAGGTGACCGACGCGAAGATCGTGGGCCAGTTCGAGAACCAGGGCGGTACGCCCGAGCAGTTCGGCCTGGTCCTCGACAAGGGCAGCGCGCTCACCTCGTGCGTCACGAACGCCGTCGACGCGCTGCGCAAGGACGGCACCCTGGCGAAGATCGAGCAGCAGTGGCTCTCCGACGCCGTCGACGCCCCGGTGCTCAAGTGACCGTCACAAAGGACGGGGCAGGACGGGAGGACGCGGACGGCGCGAGTGACATGTCCGAGCGCGGGGACGACGGCTACACCCCGTCCGGACGGCGGCTGGAGCGGGAGCGCTACCGGCGTACCCGGGCCCGCCGTGCCACCGCGATCGCCGCGCTCTCGACGCTGGTCACGGCGGCCGTGCTCTATCTGGTCGTCGTCAGCGCGCCCGGCTGGCCGCGTACCAAGGAGACGTTCTTCAACGGGCAGTACGCGCGCGAGGCGTTTCCGAAGGTCCTCGAAGGGCTGTGGCTGAACGTCCGGCTGCTGGTCGTCTGCGGTGCCGCCGTACTGGTCCTCGGCATGCTGATCGCCATCGCGCGCACGCTGCGCGGGCCGGTGTTCTTCCCGCTGCGGGCGCTCGCGGCGGCGTACACCGACTTCTTCCGCGGGCTGCCGCTGATCATCAACCTGATGATCGTGGTCCTGGGCGTCCCGGCGCTGCGGCTCCAGGGTGTGACGGTCGATCCGGTACTGCTGGGTGGTACGGCGCTGACGCTGACGTACTCCGCGTATGTCGCCGAGGTGTTCCGCGCCGGCATCGAGTCGGTCCACCCCTCGCAGCGCGCGGCGGCCCGCTCGCTCGGCCTGACCAACCGGCAGGCCCTGCGCCACGTCGTGCTTCCGCAGGCGGTACGGCGTCAGGTGCCACCGCTGCTGAACGACCTGGTGTCGCTCCAGAAGGACACCGGACTCGTGTCGATCGGCGGTGCGATCGACGCCGTACGCGCGGCGGACATCATCGTGGGCCGCAGCCTCAACTACACGCCGTACATCGTCGCCGGGCTGGTCTTCGTGGCGCTGACCATCCCGATGACCCGTTTCACGGACTGGGTGACGGCCAGGATGGACCGGCAGCGGGCCCAGGGAGGATCCATATGAGCGACGCACCTGTCCTGCGCATGGAGTCCGTCCGCAAGACCTTCGGCGACTCGGTGGTCCTGCGGGACGTGGACCTGGCGGTCGCCCCGCACACGGTGACCGCGCTGATCGGCGCGTCCGGATCCGGCAAGTCGACGCTGCTGCGCTGTGCCAACCTCCTTGAGGAGATCGACGACGGCGCGATCTGGCTGGACGGCGAGGAGATCACCGACCCGCGCGCGGACCAGGACGCGGTGCGCCGCCGTATCGGCGTGGTCTTCCAGGCGTACAACCTCTTCCCGCACATGACCGTGCTGGAGAACATCACCCTGGCGCCGCGCCGGGTGCACGGCGTCTCCCGCGCGGAAGCCGAGGAGCGGGCCAGGGAGCTGCTCGAGCGCCTCGGCCTGGGTGACAAGGCGGGCGCCTACCCCGACCGGCTGAGCGGCGGTCAGCAGCAACGGGTGGCGATCGTGCGCGCCCTTGCGGTGCGGCCCCGGCTGCTGCTGCTCGACGAGATCACCGCCGCCCTCGACCCAGAGCTGGTCGGCGAGGTGCTCACCGTGGTCCGTGGTCTGAAGGACGAGGGCATGACCATGGTGCTGGCGACGCACGAGATGGGCTTCGCCCGGGACGTCGCCGACCAGATCTGCTTCCTCGACGGCGGCGTCGTACTCGAACGCGGCACCGCCGAGCAGGTGTTCCAAGACCCGCAGCAGGAACGCACCCGGCGCTTCCTGCGGCGGATCGTGGAGGCCGGACGGCTCTGAGGGGTCACGCGTCGGCGGTGGCGGCGCCGACCAGCGCCGCCACCCGCTCCACGCCGAACACATAGCCCTGCACACCGCATCCGGCGATCACGCCGTCGGCACGCAGGGAGACATAGGAGTGGTGCCGGAACGACTCGCGCTGGTGGATGTTGGAGATGTGGACCTCCAACACCGGCATCCCGTCACAGGTGTTGAGGGCATCCAGGATCGCGACCGAGGTGTGCGAGTAGGCCCCCGGGTTGATGACGATCCCGCAGTGGCCAAGGCGCGCCTCGTGGATCCAGTCGACCAGTTCACCCTCGTGGTTGGACTGGCGGAAGTCCACGGTGCCGCCGTGCGCGGCCGCCGCCTTGACGCACAGGGCCTCGATGTCGGCGAGCGTGTCGGAGCCGTAGATCTCGGGCTGACGCTGGCCGAGCAGGTTCAGGTTCGGCCCGTTGAGGATCATGATCGGGGCGTTGGCCAGGGTGCGGGGCACGCTTCCTCCGGTCCGTTCGGACGATGAGCGGTCCTGGGCGGACCGCGGCTCAGACCGGTTTATCACGGTGCGCCGAGGCGCCCGCGAAGGGCGCCGTGCGCCCCCGTAACTGACGGTCACCGTGGGTAGTTGACGCGACATGCACGATGTACGCACCGTAAAGGTTCCCTCGATGATGCGGCTGGCGGCCGCCTCGCTCGCCGGGACCGCCATCGAGTTCTACGACTTCTTCGTCTACGGCACGGCCGCGGCGCTGGTCCTGGGGCCGCTGTTCTTCCCGACGTTCTCGCCGCTCGCGGGGACGCTGGCGGCGTTCGGGACGTTCGGCGTGGGGTTCGTGGCCCGGCCGCTGGGCTCGGTGCTGTTCGGGCACATCGGGGACCGGCGCGGCCGGCGTCCGGTCCTGGTCGCGTCCCTGCTGCTGACCGGCGCCTCGACGGTCGCGGTCGGGTTCGTGCCGTCGTACGACAGGATCGGCGTTGCCGCTCCCCTGCTGCTTCTCCTGCTGCGTTTTCTGCAGGGGCTGGGGCTCGGCGGTGAGTGGGGCGGGGCGGTGCTGCTGACCGCGGAGCACGCGCCCCCCGGGCGGCGCGCCCTGTGGTCGAGCTTTCCGCAGATCGGCCCGGCCGTCGGCTTTCTGCTCGCCAACGGCGTGATGCTGGCCCTGTCCGCGTCGCTGTCCGAAGCCGAGTTCGCGCAGTGGGGCTGGCGGGTGCCGTTCTGGGCGGCCGGGGCGCTGGCGCTGAGCGGGCTGTGGCTGCGTTCGTCGCTCGCCGAGAGCCCCCGGTTCCTGGAGCTCGACGACCACGCGCGCGTACCGATCGCCGAGGTCGTACGGCATCACTGGCGGCTGGTGCTGCTGACGGCGGGGGCGCTCGCGGTCGGGTACGCGGTGTTCTACGCGGTGACCACCTGGGCGCTGGCGTACGGGACGGACCGGCTCGGGGTGAGCCGTACCGTCATGCTCGTCTGCATCATGGCCGCCGTGGTGGTGAAGGGCTCGCTCACGCCGGTCATGGCCCTGCTCGGCGATCGCTACGGGCGGCGGCCGCTGTGCCTGGCGGGGTGCACGGCCTCGGCGCTGTGGATGTTCCCGATGGTCGCGCTGCTGGCGACCGGTGAGCCCCTGCTGATGTTCCTCGGGTTCACGGGCGCGCTGGTCTCCTTCATCACCATGTTCTCGGTGATCGCCGCCTATCTGCCGGAGCTGTACGAGCCCCGGGTGCGCTGCACCGGCGCCGCCGTCGGCTACAACCTCGGCGGGGTCCTCGGGGGCGCGCTCACGCCGATCGCGGCGACGGCACTGGCCGAGCACAGCGGGCGCGTGCCGTGGGCTGTGGGGGCGTACCTCACGGCGATCGCACTGCTGAGCCTCGGCTGCTTCGCGCTGCTGCCGGAGACGCGCCCGGTGCCGGTGGCGGCGGCCGAGCCGGTCACCGGGTGACCGCGATCTAGGGGTTGATCGCCAGCTCCAGGTAGGCGGCGAACAGCACCAGGTGGACGCCGCCCTGGAGCGGTGTGGCCCGGCCCGGCACGACCGTGAGAGAGCTGACCACCACGGTGAGCGCGAGCAGCAGCATGTGGGTGGCGCCGAGACCGAGGACCAGCGGGCCGGAGAGCCAGATGGAGGCGAGGGCGACGGCGGGAATGGTCAGGCCGATGCTGGCCATGGCCGAGCCGAGCGCGAGGTTGAGGCTGGTCTGCACACGGTCGCGGCGGGCGGAGCGCAGGGCGGCGATGGTCTCGGGGAGCAGCACCAGCAGGGCGATGATCACACCGACGACGGCTTGGTGCAGTCCGGCCGCCTCCACACCGGACTCGATCGTCGGCGACACACCCTTGGCCAGTCCGACGACGCCGACGAGGGCGAGGCCCAGCAGGCCGAGGCTGATCGAGGCGGTGCGCGCGGAGGGGGCCTCGGCGTGGTCGGCGCCGTCGATCACCTCCCCCTGCCGGGTGACCGGCAGAAAGTAGTCGCGGTGCCGCACGGTCTGGGTCGCGACGAACAGGCCGTAGAGGATCAGTGAGGACAGGGCCGCGAAGGTCAGCTGGACGCCGGAGAACTCCGGGCCCGGTCTGCTGGTGGTGAAGGTCGGCAGAACCAGGCTGAGCGTGGCCAGGGTGGCCACGGTCGCGAGAGCGGCGCCGGTGCCCTCGGGGTTGAAGACCGCGGTGCCGTGGCGCAGGGAGGCGACGAGGAGACAGAGGCCGACGATGCCGTTGCAGGTGATCATCACGGCGGCGAAGACGGTGTCCCGGGCCAGGGTGGAACTCTTGTCGCCACCGTCGACCATGAGGGTGACGATCAGGGCGACCTCGATGATCGTGACGGCGATGGCGAGGACCAGGGAGCCGAAGGGTTCCCCGACCCGGTGGGCGATGACCTCGGCATGGTGGACGGCGGCGAGGACGGATCCGGCGAGAACCACGGTCACCAGCGCGACGACCGCGCCGGGCAGATCACGGCCCCAGGTGAACAGGAGCAGGACGACCGCGAGCACCGGCACGAGGAACGTCCACTGAGTGGTGAGCGACCTGAGCCGAGTGATCATGCAGCGATGGTGGCAGAGGCGTACGGGGTCCGCATTCCGGTCCTTTCGGGCTCCGAGGGCCCGCCGCCGGCACGGCATGGCCCTCGGGTCGTACGGGTGCGGTCGGTCGAACGGTTACGTGAAGTCGGTCATGTCCACGACGTCGCAGTCGGTGAAGGTCGGCGGGCGGTTGCACAGGGCGGCCATCCGCTCGGCGAACTTGCTTGTCTCGGGGTCGTCGCTGTTGCGCATGGCCTCCTCGTAGGAGTTGAACTCGATCACGCCCAGGTAGTGGCCTGGCCGGCTCCGGTCCCTGAGGATCAGTCGGCGCGTCGGGCTGTTCTCACCGCCGGCGAGTTGGTTGCCCATCTCGTCCGCGAGGGCCCTCATCTCGTCGATGCGGTCGGTCTCGAAGTCGATGATCTGGACGAATGTCACTGTTGCCTCCACCGGGTGGCGGAGCGTCCCCGGCC